>NZ_JBFTJE010000019.1:0-147683 GCF_056395265.1 Cupriavidus sp. 10L43_2 | reverse complement strand
CGGATGGTTTCCCAATCGGACATCTGATACTGGAAGCGGAACGCGTGCTGGGGATATTGGCGTCGAAGCCTGAAGGAAAACTGATGCCCGACCAGTTCATGCCGCCGCAGAATCGCCTCGATAATCTCTGGCGCGGTCTGGTGCTGGTAGATGCGGGTGGAGCGCGTCAGCCTCAGGCGGGCGACCAGCGGTTCCACGACCATCTCATACGCATGGAAGTCCGGTGTTTGCGCCGTCTTGGAGAAGCGGGTGATGCAGCCGGCAAAGGTGCGCGGCTCGGAGTCATCGCCGGGGTCGATCAGGAATGTGGCCGGCTTGCCGAGATAATCGGCGCGGTCCAGTTCAAGAGGGTGTGTCAGTTGGACGATGGCCTCGTAGGGCTCGCCCAGCCGCTCCACCGCCTCGAATGACACCACCGACAACCCTGCGGCGCTTGTCGCACCGGGGACTTTCAGGAAATACGACTGCCGCGCCATGATTCTCGCTCCGTTGCCCGCGCAGTCCGGAAAAGCTGCGTAGGGGCCATGCTAGAAGCGTCGAAGTGGGCACTACAATCGTACTAGTTCGAAAAATCGCTGTCGCGTCTACGCGTCGCCAGCCATCGGCAATCTCAACTCCGCTCGCACCCCCCTGCCCTGTACGCCTTCGCGCAGCACCACGGTGCCGCCGAAGCGTGCGGCCATTTCCCGCGAGATGGCGAGGCCCAGGCCGGATCCCGGTTCGGTGTTTTCCACCCGTCGATAGAAGCGCGCGAACACCTTCTCGCGCTCGGCTTCGGGGATGCCGGGGCCGTCGTCTTCCACCACCAGCAGTGCATCGCCGCCCACGCGCGCGGCGGAGAGCGTGATGCGGCTGCCGCGCCCCGAGTATTGGATCGCGTTGTGCACCAGGTTGGCCAGTGCCTCGCGCAGCAGCGCGGCGTCGGCGCGCACCGGCAGCGTCAGGTCCGTCGGCCGTTCCCAGCCGAAGTCCTGCTGCTTGCCGCGCGCCAGCGGCAGGTAGTCGAGTGCCACCTGTTCTGCCACGGTCACCGCGTCGATCTCGGCCACGAATTCGGCCGGCCCGCCGCCCTCGCGCACTGGCTGCCGAGCACGCGCCAGCGCCAGTAGCTGGTTGGTCAGCCGCGCGGCCTGCTCCAGTTGCGTGACGATGCCGCCCACCGCTTCGCCAGCCGCCTCGCGCCCGGCCTCGCTGTGGCGGGCCGCCAGCTGCCGCTGGGCGAACTCGGCCTGCGTCTTGAGGATGGCCAGCGGCGTGCGCAGCTGGTGCGCGGCATCGGCGATGAACTGGGCCTGCGACTGCGCCATGGTCTCGGAGCGCGAGACGTGCAGGTTCACCGCGTCCACCAGCGGACGCACTTCCACCGGCACGCGGTCGAATTCGAGCGGCGTCAGGTCCTCGGGCGAGCGCGCGCGCACATCGTCGCGCACGCGCTGCAGCGGACGCAGCACATAGGTCACGCCGCCCACCAGGATCAGGGCCGACAGCACGATCAGCGCCAGGTCGCGCAGCAGCGCGCTGCGCCAGACATTGGCGATCAGCGCCGAGCGGGGTTCGGCGGTCTCGGCCACCTGGATGATCACGCGGATGCGCGCGTCGGGCCGGTAGACCGGCCGGGCCATCGCCGCAATGCGCACCGGCTCGCCGCGATAGGTGGCGTCGTAGAAGCGGGTCTGATTGTTGACGAGGGTGCCCGCCGGCAGCGGCAGGTCGTCATAGCCGGTCACCGTCTCCACGCGCCCTGCCCGCTCCATCGACACCCGGTAGAACACGTGGGTCTGCGCGGCGGTCTCGAACATCTCCATCGCGGCATCCGGCAGCGTCAGCTGCACGCTCTCGCCGGCCATGCCGATGGCGTTGTCGATGGTGCGCACGGAGCCGTAGAGCGAGCGGTCGTAGGCGGTGTTGGCGGCGTGGCGCAGCGTGCCGTAGGTGAACCAGCTGTCCACCGCCATCATCAGCGCCAGCGCCGGCACGAGCAGGATCAGTAGCTGGCGGCGCAGGCTGCCGCGCAGCCAGGGCCGCGCCGGCGTTGGCGTGCGCGGGCGGCGGCGCCTCATGTCAGGCCTCGGCCTCGGGTTCCAGCAGGTAGCCGAAGCCGCGCAGCGTGACGATGGTCACGCCATGGCCGGTCAGCTTCTTGCGCAGGCGGTAGACCAGCACCTCGATGGCGTCCGGACTCACGTCGGCATCGAGCGAGAAGACTTTGTCGAGCAGTTGCGCCTTGGTCAGCGGCTGGCCGCTGCGGGCCAGCAGCGCGCCGAGCAGCGTGGATTCGCGTGGCGTGAGCGCCAGCGGGGCGCCGCCGAGGGTGAAGCTGCGCGTCTCGCCATCGAATACCAGCGTGCCGCATTGCAGGCGGGGATGAGCGCGGCCACGGCTGCGGCGGATCAGGGCGAGGATGCGCGCCTCGAGTTCGGCGATGGCGAAGGGCTTGGGCAGGTAGTCGTCGGCGCCGAGGTTCAGGCCGCGCACACGTTCGTCGAGGGTGTCCTGGGCGGTCAGGATCAGCACCGGCGTGCGGTCGTCGCGGCCACGCATGGCCTTGAGCACGGCCAGGCCGTCCTTGCCGGGCAGGCGCAGGTCGAGCACCACGGCGTCGTATTCCTCGGCCATCAGCCGGGCTTCGGCCTGCAGGCCGTCCGCCACGTGCTCGATGACGAAGCCGCCCTGCTCCAGCGCGCGGGCCACCCAGCGGGCCAGTTCCACCTCATCTTCTACCAGCAGGATACGCATGCCGGACCTCCTCTGCCGGATCGGGAATCGAGGGCGCGGGCGCGTCCCGAGGGCGCCTATAATACCTCCGCCCTGCCCGCCGGTGTCGGCGGCCTGTCCCTCATCGCCCTCCGTTCCGCCTTGCCGAATCGCGTCCTGACATCGCCCCTGCCGACGCCGTCCTCCGCGCCCGCATCGCCGGTGCGCCGGCACCTGCTGCGCGCGGGTGCCGCGATGGCCGCCCTGCCCGCACTGGCCCAGGCCGCACCGCGCGTGCCGGACGGCTATCCGCCCGAGTACGCCGGCATCATCGAACGGGCCCAGCGTGAGGGCGCCGTGGCGGTCTACGCGTCGACGGATCTCGCGGTGGTCCAGCCGCTGATCGCCGCCTTCGAAGCGCGCTACCCCGGCGTGCGCGTGCGCTACGCGGACCTGAACACGGTGGAGCTGAACGATCGATTCCTGGCCGAGAGCGCCGCGCTGGGCGCCACGCGCGCGCCGCGCGACGCGGCGTTCGCCGATGTGCTGTGGAGCACGGCGATGGACCTCCAGATCAAGCTTGTCAACGACGGCTATGCCCAGCGCTACAACTCGCCCGAGCGCGCCGGCCTGCCGAGCTGGGCGGTGTGGCGTGACGAGGCCTGGGGCACGACCTTCGAGCCGGCCGTGATCGTCTACAACCGCAAGTATTTCGATGGCGCGCATGTGCCCGGGAGCCGCAGCGGGCTGGCGCGGCTGCTGCAGGAGCGCGGGCCGCAGTGGCGCGGGCGCATCGTGACCTATGACGTGGAGCGTTCGGGGGTGGGCTACCTGCTTGCGCAGCAGGACGCGCGCATGGGCAGCGAGTTCTGGTATCTGGCGCAGGCGCTGGGTCGCGCGGGCGTGAAGCTGTCGGCCTCGACGGCGGACATGATCGAAGGCATCGCCAGCGGCGAGCTGGTGCTCGGCTACAACCTGCTGGGGTCGTACGCGCTGTCGCTGATGGAGCGCGGCGCCAGCATCGGCGTGATCGCGCCGCGCGACTACACGCTGGTGATGTCGCGCGTGGCGTTTATCGCCCGGCAGGCGCCCCGGCCCAATGCGGCGCGGCTGTGGCTGGACTTCGTGCTCTCGCGCGAGGGGCAGGCGCAGCTCGGCAAGTCGACTTCCCAGCTCTATACGATTCGCACCGATACTGACAGCGCCTACACGGCCCAGACGCTGGCGGAGCGGCTCGGCTATGCGCTCAAGCCGATCAGCGTGGGCCCCGGCCTGCTGGCCGCGCAGGACGCCCTGCGCAAGCGGGCGTTCCTGGCGCGCTGGCGCGAGGCGCTGCGGGGATAGGGCTGGGGAGGCTTATTCGGCCAGGGCCTGTGGCGTGGACGACCCGCAGAACGTGGCCATTTCGGCGTCGATCGGCCCCATCGGGCGCGGCACGTAGCCTTTCCGGAGCGCGGTGGAGAAGCGCAGCATGTCGATCATGGCGTCGGCCAGCCGCTCGGCTTCGTGATTGAGTTCGAAATCCTCGGGCGAGAACAGCCAGTGCGCCAGCACGCCGCCAATGGCCGCGTGGAAGGCGTTGACGGCCAGCGGGATGTCGAGATCCTCCGGTAGCTGGCCGCATTCCACGGCCATGCGCAGGTGCTCGTGCATCTTGACCAGCCCTTCCTTGTGCGACTGGCGCTGGCGTTCGAAGATCGCGCCGTTGTCCTGCACCATCTCGCACTTGTGGAAGATGATCTCGAAGACGCGGCGCCACTGCGGGTTCACCACGGTCTGCTTGAATACGAAGGCGCAGATGTCGCGGATGCTGTTCAGCGGATCCTCGCGCAGCGCACGCCGCTCGGGGGCGATCAGCGCCTCCACCGGCAGGTTCACGCGGTCGCACATGGCCGCGAAGACATCGCTCTTGTTCTTGAAGTGCCAGTAGATGGCGCCGCGCGTGACGCCGGCCGCTTCGGCAATATCTGCAAGTGACGGGCGCGCCACGCCACGGGCGTGGAACACCGCCTCGGCGGCATCCAGGATCCGGTTGCGGGTTTCCTGCGCTTCTTCCTTGGTACGTCTGACCATTTCCTCTTTCCTGCCAGCGGACGCTTATCCGCCCAGGTCTCCGTTGTGCCACACGATTGTGACGACAACCTCTCATTTGTTCATGGCGACACCGCCATCGGCGGGGCGCATCCTAACCTGCCCGCAATATTCGTGCTCACTGTTGACGCAAATCGTCAAGATTGCGTCAAAAAGGCTGCGCTTCAAAGTGTTGTAAAAGGCGCTGTTTGCGTGCCGGACTTAACATACATGCTTGAATGTATATATACTACGCGCTTGCTCGATCGTCGGCCAGCCCAAGATCCAGTGACGCCCTGCACGCAAAGTGACGTCACGGCCGACGCGCCGGGCACCAACCTGCCCGTTTTAACGCACCAACGCCGCTAGCCATGCGCCCGCTCAAGGGGGCCGGCTTGCGGTGCGCATTACGCTTTTCCGCACTCGCCACGCAGTGGCGCGCCCGTCCGGCCGTCACATGCGGCCAGTGCGGCAGATCTCAAACATCATCATGGGGTTATCGATGAGGAAGTCCCAACGTATCCATTGCGTTGCCGCCGCCGTGGCGGTCCTGGCGTTGTCCGCCTGCGGCCAGAAGGCCCCGCAGGGCGGCGCCATGCCGCCGGCCGAAGTGGGTGTGGTTACCGTCACACCGTCCGCTGTTGCCGTCATCAATGAATTGCCGGGCCGCCTGGAAGGCGTGCGGACCGCCGAAGTGCGCGCCCGCGTGGAAGGCATCGTGCTGTCCCGCAACTACACCGAAGGCGGCGAAGTGAAGGCTGGCCAGGTGCTGTTCCGCATCGATCCGGCCCCGTACCAGGCCCAGCTGGCGTCCGCCAGGGCGCAGCTGGAGCGGGCCGAGGCCAACGCCGTCTCCGCGCGTCAGAAGGCCGAGCGCTACAAGCCGCTGGTGGCCGCCAACGCGGTCAGCAAGCAGGAGTTCGATGACGCCGTGGCCGCTGCCGGCCAGGCCAATGCCGACATCGCCGCCGCCAAGGCTGCCGTGACCACGGCCCAGATCAACCTGGGCTACACCACGGTCACCGCGCCGATCTCCGGTCGCGTGGGCCGCGCGCTGGTCACCGAAGGCGCGCTGGTCGGCAAGGGCGAAGCCACCAAGCTGACGGTGGTCGAGCAGGTCGATCCGATCTGGGTGACGTTCACGCAACCTGCCGCCGAAGTGGCACGCCTGCGCCGGGCCATCGAGAATGGTCAGGTCAAGGGTGTGAATGGCGGTGCCCGTGTGCACCTGTTCCCCGAGGCGGGCGACCGCGAGTACAGCCAGACCGGGAAGCTGCTGTTCACGGACATGACCGTGGACCCGACCACCGGCTCGATCACGCTGCGCGCGGAGTTCCCGAACGCCAAGCGCGAACTGCTCTCGGGCACCTTCGTGCGCGTGAAGATCGAGCAGGGCGTGGACGAGAACGCCCTGACCGTGCCGCAGCGCGCGCTGATCCGCACGGCGCAGGGCGCCAGCGTGATGGTGGTGGGCGCCGACGGCAAGGTGGCCGTGGTGCCGGTCAAGGCACCGCAGGCGATCGACGACCGCTGGATCATCACCGAAGGCCTGAAGGGCGGCGAGAAGGTGATCGTGGAAGGGCTGCAGAAGGTGCAGCCGGGCGCGCCCGCCAAGGCCGTGCCGTTCCAGGCGCCGAAGACCGCGTCGACCCCGGCCACCCAAGGCTGACCCGCGCCATCGCACCATAAGTAATAGATAGGGAGCCAGATTCATGGCCAAGTTTTTTATCGACCGGCCGGTGTTCGCGTGGGTGCTCGCGCTGATCATCGCGCTCGGCGGGGTGCTGGCGATCCTGCAGCTACCGATCGCCCAGTACCCCAACATCGCCCCCCCGATCATTTCGGTGACCACGACTTATCCCGGTGCGTCCGCCAAGACCATCGAGGACTCGGTGGTGTCCGTGATCGAGCAGGAACTCAACGGCGCGCCGAACCTGCTGTACTACGAGTCGCAAAGCGAGGCGTCCGGGCTGGCGTCGATCAACATCGCGTTCGCGCCGGGCTCGAACGTCGACCTGAACTCCGTGGAGGTGCAGAACCGCCTCAAGCGCGTGGAAGCGCGCTTGCCGGCGGAGGTGCGCCAGCAGGGCGTGAAGGTGGACAAGGCCGGCAACAACTACATGATGTTCATCACGGTCTCGTCCAAGTCCGGCAATACGGATGCGATCGCGCTCGGTAACTTCGTCTCCGCGCAGGTGGTGGACTCCATCCGCCGCGTGCCCGGCGTGGGCTCGGCCGACCTGTTCGGTACCGAGTACGCCATGCGCGTCTGGCTGGATCCGGCCAAGCTGACCGGCTACAACCTGACGCCGCTGGACGTGACCGCGGCGGTTTCCGAGCAGAACATCCAGGTCGCCGTGGGCGAACTGGGCGGCACGCCGTCGCCCCGGGGCACGGAGCTGAACGCCACGGTGAGCACGGAAAGCCGGCTGACCACGCCCGAGCAGTTCGCCAACATCCTGCTGCGCACGAACCCGGATGGGTCGTCGGTGCGCATCAAGGACGTAGGCCGTGTGGAACTGGGCGGCGCGGACTACTCCACGCTGGCCCGCATCAACGGCAAGCCGGCGTCGGCCATCGCCATCAAGCTCGCGCCCACGGGTAACGCGCTGGCCACGGCCACCGCCGTGCGCGCGAAGATGGAAGAGCTGCAACGCTACTTCCCGCCGGACTACGAGTTCAGCGTGCCGTACGACACCTCCGCCTTCGTGAAGATCTCGATCGAGGAAGTGGTCAAGACGCTGCTCGAAGCCGTGGTGCTGGTGTTCCTGGTGATGTACCTGTTCCTCCAGAACTTCCGCGCCACGCTGATCCCGACGCTGGTGGTGCCGGTGGCGCTGCTCGGCACGTTCGGGGCGATGCTGGCCTTCGGCTTCTCCATCAACGTGCTGACGATGTTCGGCATGGTGCTGGCCATCGGTATCCTGGTGGACGATGCCATCGTGGTCGTCGAGAACGTCGAGCGGATCATGAGCGAGGAGGGGCTCTCGCCCCGCCAGGCCACCCGCAAGGCCATGGGCCAGATCACGGGCGCCATCGTCGGCATCACGCTGGTGCTGACCGCCGTGTTCATCCCGATGGCCTTCTTCTCGGGCTCGGTCGGCAACATCTACCGCCAGTTCTCGCTGTCGCTGATCGCCTCGATGGCGTTCTCGGCCGTGCTGGCGCTGACGCTGACCCCGGCGCTGTGCGCCACGCTGCTCAAGCCGGTCGAGGCCGGCCATCACGAAGAGAAGAAGGGCTTCTTCGGCTGGTTCAACCGCACGTTCGCCACGGCGTCCACCGGCTACCAGGGCATGGTCGCGCGCATCCTGAAGCGCTCGGGCCGCTACCTGATCATCTACGCGGTGATCATCGCCGGCGTGGTGCTGCTGTTCCAGCGCCTGCCGTCGTCGTTCCTGCCCGATGAGGACCAGGGCTACATGATCACGGTCGTGCAGCTCCCGCAGGGCGCCACGCAGGAGCGCACCATCGGCGTGCTCAAGCAGATCGAGGACTACTACCTGCAGAAGGAGTCGAAGGTCGTCGACCAGATGATCACGGTGGCGGGCTTCTCGTTCTTCGGCCGTGGCCAGAACGGCGGTATCGCCTTCGTGCGGCTCAAGGACTGGAAGGAGCGCCCCGGCGCGGACCAGACCGCCCAGGCGCTGGTGGGCCGGGCATTCGGCGCGCTGTCGTTCATCAAGGATGCGATCATCTTCCCGCTGAACCCGCCTGCGATCTCGGAACTCGGCAATTCGTCGGGCTTCGACTTCCGCCTGCAGGACCGCACGGGGCAGGGCCACGCCAAGCTGATGGAAGCGCGTAACCAGATGCTCGGCATGGCGGCGCAGAATCCGGTGCTCCAGGGCGTGCGCCCGGAGGGCCAGGAAGACGCGCCGCAGCTGCGCATCGACATCGACCGCGAAAAGGCGCGGGCGCTGGGCGTGACGGTGGCGGATATCAACGCCACGCTGACCATCGCCTTCGGTTCCTCGTACGTGAATGACTTCATCTATGAAGGCCGCGTGCGCCGCGTGATCGTGCAGGCTGAGGGCGCGGACCGGCAATTGCCGGACGACCTGACCAAGCTGCGCGTGCGCAATGCCAATGGCGACATGGTGGCGTTTGCCGCGTTCGCCACGTCGCAGTGGATCATGGGCTCGCCGCGCCTGGAGCGCTACAACGGCATGCCGGCCGTGAAGCTGGCTGGCCAGGCTGCGCCGGGCAAGTCCACGGGCGAGGCCATGCGCGTGATGGAGGAGAACTTCGCCAAGCTGCCGCCGGGCTTCGGCTTCGAGTGGTCGGGCCAGTCGTATGAAGAGCGCCTGGCCGGTTCGCAGGAGCCGATTCTCTACACGCTGTCGCTGGTGATCGTGTTCCTGTGCCTGGCCGCGCTGTATGAGAGCTGGTCGATCCCGGTGGCGGTGCTGCTGGTGGTGCCGCTGGGCGTGCTCGGCGCGCTGCTCGGCGTGACGCTGCGCGGCATGCCCAACGACGTGTACTTCAAGGTGGGCCTGATCGCCACGATCGGCCTCTCGGCGAAGAACGCCATTCTGATCGTGGAGTTCGCCAAGGACCTGCAGGCCCAGGGCAAGGGGCTGGTCGAGGCGACGCTCGAGGCGGTGCACCTGCGCTTCCGGCCGATCCTGATGACGTCGTTCGCATTTATCCTGGGCGTGCTGCCGCTGGCGATTGCCACCGGCGCGGGCTCGGGCAGCCAGCGCGCCATCGGGACGGGCGTGATGGGCGGGATGATCACGGCCACGGTGCTGGCGATTTTCCTGGTGCCGGTATTCTTCGTGGTGGTGCGCGGCCGCTTCAAGGGCAGCGCGAGCCAGCACGAGCGGGAACGCGCGCGCCTGGAAGAAGCCCAGGAGAAAAACTGACATGACCAAGACACTGACCACACTGCTGCTGGTGGCCGGCGTGCTGACGGGCTGCACGCTGGCGCCGCACTATGACCGTCCGGCCGCGCCGGTGGCGGCTGGCTTTCCGGCGGCGCCGGAGGGCTACGCATCGGCCGAGGTGAAGAGCGGCGAGACCCGCCGCGCCACGGACATCGGCTGGCGCGACTTCTTCACCGATCCGCGCCTGCAGGGGCTGATCGCCACGGCGCTGGAGAACAACCGCGACCTGCGCACGGCGGCCTTGCGTATCGAGGAAGCGCGCGCGCAGTATCGGATCCAGCGCGCGGACCTGCTGCCGACCCTGAACGGCAACGCGAGCTTCCAGCGCGGCCGGTTCTCCGGGGCAACCTCGGGCGTCGATCAATCGTTCACGGGCAACATCTATCAGGTGGGCCTGTCGGTGACCCAGTGGGAACTGGACTTCTTCGGGCGCGTCCGCAGCCTGTCGAACGCCGCGCTGGCCCAGTACCTGAGCACCGAGGAGGCCCATCGCGCCGCCTACATCTCGCTGGTGTCCGAAGTCGCCAAGGCCTATCTCGCCGAGCGCGCGGCGGCCGAGCAGTACGACCTGGCCCGCAACACGCTGGAAGCGCGCCAGAGCACGTTCGAGCTGGCGAAGCGGCGTTTCGATGCGGGGGCCACCTCGGCCCTGGATCTGCGCGACAACGAGTCGCTCGTGGCGCAGGCCCGCGTGGCCGCCGCGCAGCTGGCGCGCCAGCGTGCGCAGGCGCAGAACGCGCTGGAAGTGCTGGTGGGCAAGCCGATCGGCGAGATTGCCAACCTGCCGGCACCGATGCAGCTGTCCGACGAGCACATCATCAGCGACATCCCGGAAGGCTTGCCGTCCGATCTGCTGACGCAGCGTCCGGACATCCGCCAGGCCGAGCAGGCCCTGCTGTCGGCTAACGCCAACATCGGCGCGGCGCGGGCGGCGTTCTTCCCGCGCATCACGATGACCGCGAGCGCCGGCAACATCAGCACCTCGTTCACCAACCTGTTCGACTCCGGCGCCAACATCTGGTCGTTCTCGCCGCAGCTGGTGCTGCCGATCTTCGACTACGGCCGCAATCTGTCGAACCTCGACCTGGCGAACGTGCGCAAGAACATCCAGGTGGCCAACTACGAGAAGACCATCCAGGTGGCCTTCAGCGAAGTGGCCGACGCCCTCGTGGCGCGCGGCACGCTTGAAGAGCAGGTGGCCGGCCAGCAGCAGCAGCGCGACGCGGAATCGGCGCGCTACGAGCTGTCCCGGCTGCGCTTCCGCAGCGGCGTGGCGAGCTATCTGGACGAACTCGACGCGCAGCGCCAGCTGTTCTCCGCCGAGCAGGCGCTGATCCAGGCGCGGCAGTTGCGTCTGGTCAACTCGATCGACCTGTACCGCGCGCTGGGCGGCGGGCTGACCGAGACGGGTGCAGTGGCGCAGGCCACCGCGCCGCCGACGGGCACCTCGGCACAGTAAGGACTGCGGCAACGCAGATGCAAAAAGGGCGAAGCGCGAGCTTCGCCCTTTTTGCTTGGGAGCGCCGGATCAGAACTTGTACGTCGCCGCCAGGAAGAAGATGATCGGATTCGGTTCGAGCTTCGTCTTCGAGGTGGACAGCGTGGTGCCGTCAGACGCCTTGATGGTCATCGTCGAGGTGCTCTTCAGCGGGATGTAGGTCACCGCCGCCGTCACGCCCCAGTGCTCGTTGAAGTTGTAGGTGCCGCCGACGTTGAACACCGGCGCCCACGACGACGAGGCATCGGCATGGACCGAAGTCGGCCCCGGGATACCGGCGCCGGCCGCCAGCACCGCGCCAAGGTTGTTGTTGACCGACTCCGCGAAGGCCGGATTCACGCGGATATCGGTGAAGAAGTTGTACGACACGCCCACCCCCAGGAACGGCCGGAAGCGCGTGCCCGGCTCCAGGAAGTGATACTGGACCATCGCGGCAGGGCTCCACTGGCGGGCGCGCGTGATGATCGGGTTCAGCGATGGATCGCCCAGGCTCTGCCGCCCCAGTGCGCCGGCGGGCCCCGGCGGGATCAGCTCGCCGTGGCCGTACAGCTTGAACTCGGGCGGAATGCCACCCACGGCCGTCACGGCGATATGGTCCGTGACGAAGTGGCTGAAGGTCAGCCCCAGCGTATCGGCATTCGACGTCGACAGGCCGCTGCCCGGCGCCGTGAACGTGGAGGGCAGGCCGAGCGGGTAGTTGATCGGCACGTCCACCACGCTGGTGGTCAGCGGCGGGCTCGTGCCGTGGGTCTGGATATGGAACCAGCCCGCCGAGACGACGTTGTCCCCGGCTTTCTGGGCGTGGGCGGTCGGCATGCCGGCGCACGCGGCCAGCGTGGCGATGGTGGCGAGGCGGGCGAACAGGCGGTGCAGGGTCATGTTGTGTCTCCTGTCCGTTATTCGACAAACGCGCCGACGGTGAAGTAGGGCGAGCCGTTGCGGTCCTCGACGAAGCCGAACACGCCGCGTGGGCCGGTGAACATGAACTTGCCCTTGGGGCCGCTGGCGCCGACGTCCTTGCGGGTGGTGGTGACCACGCCCGGCACCGTCTGCGAGAAGTCGAGCTTCATCGCCGTGGCCAGCGTGGCGTCCGAGGCGCGGAACGGGTCGAGCATGGCCGCGTCGCCATCGACCAGTGCCGTCACGCGGTACTCGAAGTTGCTGTCCACCCCCACGTACTCGGCGTTGTAGGTGCCCTGCGGCGCGGAGACCGCCTGCGCCATCATGCCGATGCCGATCTCGTCGTCGGCGCCCACCGGCAACTGGGTGAAGTCGTCGTTGGCAAAGCCCACCCGGATCATGATCGGCACGAGGTGCCCGGCCAGCTTGCCGACGATCAGGTAGGCGCGGCCCAGCACGGCGCCCAGCGTCGGCGGCAGTTCGCCCTCGTAGCGCGTGGAGAGCAGGGTGCCGTTGTCCTGCGGCACGAACTTGTCGCCGCGCTGCTTGCAGGTGCCACCGGCCTTGTTGTCGCACACCGTGAACGAGCCATCGGCCGCCAGCGCCATGCGGTAGTCCTGCGCCACCATCTGGAACTTCTTCGATGGCACCTCATGGAAGCCCGAGCCGTTGTAGCTTCCGGCAATCTTGGTCAGGTCGGTCTCGGTCTGCGCGAAGCCGATGAACTGGAAGAACGGGAAGGTGGTGTCCGGCACCGAGCCCGCGCCGGCGATGCCGTTGAACTGGATGCGCGCGCCCGGGATGGTGCCGCCCATCACGCCCTGCCCGATGAACAGCCGCGCCGGCCGGGCCGGGTCGAGGCTGGCGCCGAGCAGCTGGAACGCGCACTGGTTGAGCTTCTCCGTCGGCAGACCGGTCTCTTTGGCCAGCGTGCCGGTCATCACGTTCTTGCCGCCGGTGGGGTCGGAGCGGGTCGGCTTGATGGTGCCCGTGGTGCGCGGCACCGATGAATCGAGGAAGGTGACAGCCCAGGTGCGCTGGGTGGTATCGATCTGCACCTTGACCAGTTCGCCCGAACCCGTGCCGCCGATGTAGGGCGTGGAATAGTCGATGGCGCTCGGGCACAGCCGCACCGGCGCGGCGGCCGGCGTGGCGGTGCCACCGCCGCTGTCCCCGCCGCCACCGCAGGCGGCGAGCAGGGCGGTGGCGCCGAGTACCAGCGCGAGCCGGCCCAGCCACGGTTGGCGACGGGGGACGGGGAGCGAGTCAGGAAGCGGGGAGGGCAGTTGGGGCATGAGGCGTCTCCTTGGTCTTTCTTATGGTGTGGGGTGCGGAATCAGCGGCTGGCCAGCGCGCTCACGCGGAACGTGGGGCTCGCGGCGGGGCCGAACAGGTGCGCGTAGACCGGGCCGGTGGTGATCAGCTTGCCGGTGACGCCGCTGTTGTCGGTGGTGGCCACTACGCCGGGCTGGGTGGCCTGCGTGAAGTCCATCTGGAAGCCGCCCACCGGCTTGAGCGACGAGTCCTGCGGATCGATCAGCGCGACGAGGTTGTCGTGGACGATCGACGACAGGTACTTGAAGTCGCTGCCCGAGCCGATGTAGCTGCCCTGCATCGCCGCCTGCGTGGTGGCGGTGGTGGGCGAGAGCAGCGCCAGGCCCGATTCGTCATCCACGCTGAGGATGTTCGCCGCCAGGTCGATGCGGGCATAGCCGACGCGGATCAGCAGCGGCACCTGCGCGCCGTCGAGCTTGCCGACCACCAGCACGCCCTTGGCGAGACTGTTGGGGTCCTGCAGGAAGGCCTTGTCGAAGAAATGCGGGTAGGGCTGGGTGCTATTGGCGTTGTCGCTGTCGAACGCGCCGTCGGTGCCCCCGCGCAGCTTCCACGGCTGGCCCGTGGTCACGCAGTTGCCGCTCGATGCGTGACAGGTGCCATCGGCATTGAGCGTCTCCACGGTCTGCGCCGTGGCAGGCAGGAAGTAGCCGGCCGGGAACAGCTCGCCACCGGACGGCACGAGGTGGTAGCCGAGCACGTTGTAGGTGCCGGCCACCTTGGCGAAGTCGGTCTCGGTCTGGGCGAAGGCCAGCACCGGGTACATCGGGAAGGTGGTCTTCGGGATCGCGCCGATGCCGAAGATGCCGGCGTACTCGATCGTCGCCCCGGGAATGCCGCCGCCCGCCACGCCGTTGCCGACGAAGATGATCGGCGGGTTGGCCGGGTCGATCAGCGCCTGCGAGACGCCGTCGGAGGCCGTGGCCGTCTTCAGCTCGTAGGCGCACTGGTTCTGCGCCGGGGTGGGCAGCGGGCGCGTGGGATGCGCCATCGTGCCGGTCAGCGTCACGCCGCCGCGCGTCGGGTAGATGTCGTTGGTGGCCTTCGGCACGGCCGATTCGAGGATCTGGATGCGGTAGGTGCCCTGCGTGGAGTCGAACTGCATCTTCACGAGTTCGCCAGCGCCGGAGCCGCCCGTGTAGGTGGTGTTGTAGTCGAGCGTGTCCGGGCACAGCGCGGCCACGGGCTGGTTCTGCGTGGGGCCGGTGGCGGGGCAGCTGTTGGTGGCGCCGCACTGCTGGGCGGCGGCGGGCGCGGCGGTGCCCGGGTCATCGCCCCCGCCGCCGCAAGCGGCCAGCGTGAGCGTCAGGCTTACCCCAGCCAGGGTGGCGGCGAAGCTAAGGGCGCTGTTAGGGGCGCGATGTGGCGCGCGCCGAAGGTGCAGCTCGGACATGACTTGTCTCCATGTTGTTATGACCGGCGGTCCGCTTGTTGCGGATCTCTCGCGGTGGGTCGGACTCTCGCGTCTGGCGCGTTTGAGCGTCAATAGAGCGCTCGTTCCAAACACCGGTGGCCGGTCTGTCAGCGTTGCCGTGCAAGCGCGGGGGCCCAGCGTTCAAACCGTGTGCGGAGGCCCCTGCGTCCACATTCAAACGCCCGGCGTACGCACTCGCGCGGCGGTCAGAACTTGTATTCGCTGTTGGCGGGGTCGAACGTGGCGGCGTCGAAGGTCTTCTTCACCGCGCGCTCGAACACGATCTTCTCGACCATGTTGCCGTCCGCGTCCCACGCGGTTTCCACGCGCGGCCACGGGTGCTTGAGATCCAGCATCAGCTGCACCTTCTTGGCGTAGTACTTGGGCGCGCCCTCGGGGAGGTCCCAGGTCAGCGCCACCATGCGCACGCCTTGCTCGCGCACGATCTCGGCCCGGTTGTACTTCTCGGAGAGGCCGGAGGCGCGCAGCGAGCGCGCGTCGCGTTCGAGCATCGACAGCACGAACTGGAAGCCCAAGTCGCGGACCGTATGGTTCGACTGAGACTTGGCGAGCGTGCCATCGAGCGAGATCCACATCGACGTGAAGCCCATGATGCCGCCCAGGTGGCCGTACATCTCGTCCTTGCGGCGGGTCTCGTCATAGAGAATTTCCTGCCCGGACTGCACGCCGTTGGGCAGCCACTTGGCGTAGAGCTGGCGCGGCTGGTGGCGGTAGCGGATCATCATCCGCGCCGGGGTGTCCTGCCACTGGCCATTGAGGCGCTCCTGGCGGGTCATCCAGTATTCGTATTCGGGATAGCGGCTCATCTCGGCGCGCGCCCACATCAGCAGGGTCTCGGGCTGCAGGGCGTCGAAGGTGGCCAGTAGCTGCGCATCGGGCAGCGCGGCCAGCTCGCCGCTGGCAACCTGCTTCGAGAACAGCGCCGACTGCTGGGCGGCCGGGATGCCGTCATAGGGCGTGGCGGCGCGCGTACCCGGTGCCGCGGCGGGGGCGCTCATGGTTGGGGCGGCCGGCGGCGCGGTCTGGGCGCGGGCCAGTGGGAGGCCAACGTGTTGCGTGGCCAGCAGGCCGATGACGGCGCCGATGGCGGCGACCAGATGTAATGGCTTCATCGCGTGTCTCTTGTCTGTTGTTGTGCAAGGCGTGGGCAAATGGCGGGCAGCAGGGCGCCCGTGCGTGGCGCGCAGGGCGTCACGCCTCGCGGTGGCGTGGCGAAAAGAATCGATCTCGAATCAGGGCAATCCCGGCGCGACGCGGGTCGTCGCGCGCTCGGTGCCAGGGCGGCGGTCCCGATGGAGACCGCCGCGCACGGCTAGTTTCTGGAGCGGGTGCGCATCCAGTCGTCGAGCGGATTGCTGGGGAAAGCGGGACACATCTCGCGGCGTACCGCCAGGCTGGCGGTGGCCGCGCGCGTGGCCCCTTCGTTGCGTACCGTGCGCGTGCCGCGTCGGGCACGGTTCACGGCGGCGGCCGTGGCAACGGCGGCCTGGTGGGCCTCGTCCTCCACGGTGGCGGCCAGGGCCGCCATATGTGCCTGCTCATCGGCCTGCTGAGCATCGCCGATGTCGAACACGTCCTGCAGCGCGCCCAGCTCCTGCGTCTCGGGCGAGGGCGCCTTGAGGGCTGCCACCACCATCGACGTCAGCTGGGCCAGCACGTGCGCATCGCTCATGCTCTTGCCCTGCGTGAACGCCGGCATCAGGTTGCCGAGTTCGTCGCCGGCCAGCACGCCGGCCAGCGCCTTGAGCGCGAAATGCAGGCGCCAGCCGAGTTCCTGGCGTGGCACGTCCGGCAGCGCCCGGGCGAAGGCTTCGAAGAAGCGCCCGAACACCGGAGCGTAGTGCCCCATCAGGTAGGACTGGATGAATGGCGAGGTGTCCGAGTACACCCGCCCGAGCAGGCGCAGGAAGGACGGACCGCCGATCTCGGGCTGGCGTGCCATCTGCAGCGCGGGCACGAACAGCGCGCCCATCACGTGTTCGCAGCGGATGGCGTGGCCGGGCCAGCGGGCCTCGCAGGCATCGAGGAGCGCCAGTCGCCGCGTGTTGAGTGGATCCAGCCGGCGGCCGAGCACCGCCTGCATCATCATTTCCTTGCTGCGGAAGTGGTAGTTGACGGCTGCGAGATTGACGATCGCCCGCGACGTGACTTGCCGCAGGGAGGTCGCTTCGTAGCCCACTTCGATGAACAGCTTCTCGGTCGCATCCAGGATCCGCGCCTTGGTATCGCCTGCCGTGCTTTTGCCGGTCTTCATGGGGTGTCTCTCGCAAAATTACTGCTGTGGACCCCTGCAAATATCCACTACCACTGTGGCTCCGTTGCTCTGTCGGCGTACGGATGCTTGAAACGGTTGTACGAAGCCTACTTCACCGCCTCGACTGTTTCACAAGTGCAATTTTCGAAGAGTTCCTCTAGACCGCGAGTACCGATCCGCCAGGCAGAAAACCTACGCGAATCCGTAGGGTCGCCACAGTCGCCGGGCCTCCGCCATGCCTTGTGATGCCAAGCCTGGCGGCGGTTTGCCTCCGCTGCGCGATCCCCAACCCAACGCTACCGCCCCCCCGAGCGGGCCGCCGCCGATCCCATCACGCCGTGATGCGAGCTGCTAGCGACATACCATTTTGCGCCGTCAATGCGAAAACTGACAACTGGGGATTCGCCCCGATGCTCGTAGGAAACACTGACCCGTCGCACACAGACAAATTGGACAAATGGTGATGCCGGCCCTGGCTATCGACCACGCCGCGCGCCGGGTCGTCGCTCATCGCGCAGCCGCCCATCAGGTGGGCGGTGAACAGCAGGGCACGGAACGGCTTCAGGGGCAGGGTCTGGATGGCGTCGCGCGCCTGCGGCCAGCTGGTGTACCAGGCGGCGTCCAGATGGGCGGGACGCACCTTTTTGGCGCCAGCGGCGAACTGGGCCTCGGCCATGCTCAGCCAGGCGCGGCGCACGCCGTCCCAGACGTAGTCGCTCAGCGCGTAGTCCAGCACCGGGCTGCCGTCGTCGGCCACGCGCACCCGGCCGCCGGGGCTATCCGGCACGAAGCCGTCGCGCAACAGCGCCAGCATGGCGTTGGTGTGCGGCAACGCGGCCATCTCGCGGCGCAGCGCATCGCCAAAATTGTTGAGCACGCCAGCGCTGATGCCGGGGAACATCGGCGGGACCTCCAGCTTGTAGCCCATCGGGCCGGTGGCGCCATTGCGCCACTGAAATTCGTCCGAGGCGATGGATTGGGGCGCGCCATAGTACGGTTCGATAAGCTCCGGCATTTCCGCAATACTCAAATTCACCGGATGAATAAACGTGCGACGACCGACAAGATCGTGCGGATCCGGCACCCCCGAACGCAGCAGTAGCGCCGGCGAGTTGATGGCCCCGCCCGCCACCACCACATGGCGTGCCCGCACGGTCAGCGTCACGCCGGTCGGCGTATAGCCGTCGAAGCCGAGGGCCTCGCCGGTCAGCCCGTGCACGGCCTTCCCGTCATGGTCGAGCTTGCGTACCCGCACGCGGTGGATCAGCGTGGCGCCGTGGGCGAGCGCGTTGGGAATCGTCGACACCAGCATCGACTGCTTGGCGTTGACCGGGCAGCCGAAGCCGCAATAGCCCGAGTTCCAGCACCCCTTCACATTGCGCGGAATCACGTGCGATTCCCAGCCGAGCTGGTCGCAGCCCCGCTTGAGCACCGCGTTGTTCGGATTCGGTGCCATCGCCCATGGCGCCATGCCGAGCCGGGCCTCGATGCGCGCGAACCACGGCGCCATCTCGGCCTCGCTGTGGCCCGTCACCGCGTGTTCGCTGGCCCAGTGCGCCAGCGTCCGGGACGGCGTGCGGAAGCTGGACGACCAGTTGACCGTGGTGCTGCCGCCCACCGAGCGTCCCTGCAGCACGGCGATCGCACCGTCCGACGTCGCCCGGGCGGCCGCCTCCTGGTAGAGATCGCGATAGGCGCGCGCCTCGTCCATGTCCCGGAAGCTGTTCGAGGTATGCAGCCCGCCTTCCTCGAGCAGCAGCACCCGCAGGCCCGCTTCGCTGAGGATTTCGGCGGCCATGCCGCCGCCCGCACCGGTGCCGATGATGGCCACGTCAGTGTCGAGCGTGCGCGGCGCGGTGAATGTGGCGGCGTCCAGCACCTTCCAGCCGGACGCGATGCCGGCGCTGTAAATATCGTCGATGGCCATGAGCGGGAGCCTTAGCTGTGGAGGGCGCGATAGACCGCGGGATTCGGGCCGGGATAGCCGCTCGCAGCCCAGGTGCCCGGCAGCACGAAGTAGGCGACGCTGGCCAGCTTGACCAGCACCACGCCGCCCGCGTTGAGCGTCTCGAAACGGCTGGCGCGCCAGCGCGCGAGGAAGGCGCGCACCGCATCGGGCGTGGCCTGCTCCCACGGCGACCGAACGCCCGCCACGGCCCAGCGCAGCGGCGTGCTGGCCAGCAGGTCAAGCAGCTTGCGTAGCTCCCCGCGCCCGTTCTGATCCATCGCGGCGATGGTCCCGTCGATGTTCTTTACGGCGGCGGCCAGCCGCGTCTCGTGCGTGGCGGCGTCCACCGTGGCCAGATCGCTGGCGATGGCGGGCAGCAGGGCGCGAAACAGGGTCACATCGGCCGGGCGCAGGAACGCCATGCCGGCCTCCGGCGCATCGGCGGGCGTGCAGCCGGTCAGCGCCGGGAACAGCGCCGAGCAGGCGATGGCCGCCGAGAAGCCGGCGCCAACCTTCAGGAATGCGCGACGCGCGGGTCGTTGGGGTGGGGCGAGGGAAGCTGGTCGGGGCATGCGGTGTCTCCGTTTTTGTTCTTGGGATGACGGCGTTGCGATTCTGCCTAAGCGCCCGAGAATAATTTCGACTTCCACTTCGGTTTCAAACGCGCGGCTGACAACCGTACCCACTGCTGCGCCCATCGCCGTGCCGTCGTTTTATGTGACGGCTACGACACTGGAAATCCCCCAAAAATAGAGCAATCCTTCAAGCCATCGGATTGACCGGCCCCGGAAGCGCTACCTATGATGACATCGACCAATGTCACAATAAACGGTGTCGCTAACGAACCGCCGCCAGCCGGCGCCGCCAGCGCACCCACCGGAACGCCCTCTATGAACGCACCCGTGGACCTGCCGGCCGGTCTTGGCACCGAAGTCACCTGCGACATCGCCATCATCGGCAGCGGCTTTGCCGGGCTGGGCATGGCCATCCGCCTCAAGCAGTCTGGCGAAGACGATTTCCTGATCTTCGAGCAGGCCGAGGCCGTGGGCGGCACCTGGCGCGACAACCACTACCCCGGCTGTGCCTGCGATGTGCAATCGCACCTCTATTCGTTCTCGTTCGCGCCGAACCCGGACTGGTCGCGCATGTTCTCGACCCAGCCGGAAATCCGCGCCTACCTGGAACACTGCACGGACCGCTTCGGCCTGCGCCCCCACCTGCGCCTCGGGCACGCCCTCCAGCAGGCCACCTGGGACGCCCCGGCAGGCTGCTGGCGCCTGCGCATGGCCGATGGCCGGCGCGTGCGGGCGCGGGTGCTGGTGTCGGGGATGGGCGGCCTGAGCCGGCCATCGATCCCCAATATTCCCGGCCTCGATACCTTTGCGGGCGCGATGTTCCACTCGCAGCAGTGGCGCCATGACACGCCGCTGGCCGGCAAGCGCGTTGCCGTGATCGGCACCGGTGCCAGCGCGATCCAGTTCGTGCCGCAGATCGCGCCGCTCGTCGATCAGCTCGACCTCTACCAGCGCACCCCGCCGTGGATCATGCCGAAGCCGGACCGGCCGGTCTCCGCCACCGAGCGCTGGCTGTTCCGCCACCTGCCGTTCACGCAGGCGCTGGCGCGCACGGGGATCTACTGGATGCTCGAATCGCGCGTGCTCGGCTTCGTGCTCCATCCGAAGCTGATGAAGGCGGTGGAGCGCATCGCGCGCCGCCATCTCCGGCGGCAGGTGCCGGACCCGACCCTGCGCGCCACGCTGACGCCGGACTACACCATCGGCTGCAAGCGCGTGCTGATTTCGAACGATTACTACCCGGCGCTGATGCGGCCCAACGTGGACGTGGTGACCACCGGCATCGACCACGTTGAGGCGGACGCCATCGTCATGCGCGACGGCACGCGCCGCCCGGCGGACTGCATCATCCTCGGCACCGGCTTCCACGCCACGGACCCGCTGCCGCGCGGCGTGATCGTCGGCCGCGACGGCGAAGACCTGCTCGATGCCTGGCGCGATGGCGCGCAGGCCTACCTCGGCACCACCGTGGCCGGCTTCCCGAACCTGTTCCTGATCGTCGGCCCAAACACCGGCCTGGGCCACAGCTCGATGGTGTTCATGATCGAGTCGCAGGTGAACTACGTGCTGGACGCGCTGCGCCACATGCGTCAGGCCCGCCTCCAGGCCGTGGACGTGCGCCCGCCCGTGCAGGCCGCCTTCAACCGCAACATCCAGCAGAAGCTCGGCCACGCCATCTGGAGCGCCGGCGGCTGCGCCAGCTGGTACATCGACCCACGCAACGGCAAGAACACCACGCTGTGGCCGGGCTTCACCTGGCAGTTCCGCCGCGCCACGCAGGCTTTCCAACCGGCCGATTACGAGCGATGGCCGGCACGGCAGCCGACCGGCATGCCGCAGCCCGAGGACGCCGACGCGATCCGCGTCTAGCCCCACACGCCAAATAAAAGAGGAGACCCGCATGAAGGTGTTTCGAAACAAGGTGGCCGCCATCACCGGCGCTGGTTCGGGCATGGGCCGATGCCTGGCGATCCAGCTCGCGCAGGAAGGCTGCCACGTGGCCATTTCCGATTGCAACGAGGCGGGGCTGGCGGAAACCGCTGCGCAGGTCGCGCGCCATGCGCCGGGTGTGACGATAACGGCGCACCTCGTCGATGTGGCGGACCGCGCCGCCGTCCACGCCTGGGCAGACGACGTGGCCGCCGCGCATGGCCGTGTCAACCTGATCTTCAACAACGCCGGCGTGGCGCTGTCCAGCACCGTGGACGGCATGCAGTACGACGATCTCGACTGGATCATCGGCATCAACTTCTGGGGCGTGGTCCATGGCACGAAGGCCTTCCTGCCGCATCTCAAGGCCAGCGGCGAGGGCCACATCGTCAACACCTCGAGCGTGTTCGGCCTCTTCGCGCAGCCCGGCATGGGCGCGTACAACGCCAGCAAGTACGCGGTGCGCGGCTTCACGGAGTCGCTGCGGCAGGAACTCGACCTGATGGACTGCGGCGTCTCGGCCACCACGGTGCACCCGGGCGGCATCAAGACCAATATCGCGCGCGACAGCCGCGTCTCGCCGAGCGTGAACGGCCTGCTTGTGCGCGATGCCCAGCAGGGCCGTGAGGCGTTCGAGAAGTTCTTCATCACCACGCCCGAGAAGGCCGCCGGCATCATCCTGGACGGCGTGCGCGCCAACAAGCGGCGCGTGCTGGTGGGGCCCGATGCGTACGCGGCAGACGCCATGGCGCGCCTGCTGCCGGCGGCGTACCAGTCGCTGGTGGTGCGCGAGACGCGCCGCAAGCGCAAGACGCTGATGCCGGATGGCACGCCGGCGGCGGCCAGCGAAGGAGAGCGCGCATGACCCGCGCCGCGTTGCCGCGGGAAGCCGCGCTGCAGGCGCCGCCGGGCGCGTTCACGCGCTGGTTCGGGCAGGGGCGGGTGGGCTTCTTCAGCCTGTCCCGCGCTACGCTGGCGCGCCGCTACGCGCTGCCGGCCTCGCGCTGGGTGCAGGTGATGGGCGCGCTGGTCCACTACACCGAGGAGGGCGTGCCCGAGGGCGAGCCGCTGGTGCTGATCCATGGTTTCGGCGCGTCCCTGCACACCTGGGAAGGGCTGATGCCTTCGCTGCGCCAGCGCTACCGCGTGCTGCGGCTCGACATCGCCCCGTTCGGCCTGACCGGACCGCTGCGCGACGCACGCGGCCGCGTGGTGACGATGGACATCCACGTCTACCGCGACTTCATCGACGCCTTCCTGGCCGCCGTGCAGGTCTCGCGCGCCACGCTGATCGGCAACTCGCTGGGCGGGCTGATCGCCTGGGACCTGGCCGTGCGCCGCCCCTCGCTGGTCAACCGGCTGGTGCTGATCGATGCGGCCGGTTTCCCGATGCAACTCCCTATCTATATAGATCTGTTCCGCCACGCGCTGGTGCGCTGGTCGGCGCCGCGCCTGCTGCCCGAGTGGATCATCCGGGCGGCCACGCGCGATGTGTACGGCGACGCCTCGCGCGTGCCCGAGGCCACCTTCCGGCGCTATGTCGATTTCTTCTACGCCGAGGGCAGCCGCGAGGCCATCGGCCGGATGGTGCCGAAGCTCGATTTCGCCGACCTCGCCACCGACCTGCTGGCCGGCGTGCGCGCGCCGACGCTGGTGCTGTGGGGCGACCGCGACCGCTGGATTCCGCCCGCGCACGCCGACGCCTTCCTGGCGCGGCTGCCCAACGCCACCCTGCGCCGCTACGCCGGCCTGGGCCATATCCCGATGGAGGAAGACCCGCACCGCGTGGCGGCCGACCTCCTGCCGTTCCTGGACGCCGCCGGCGCAGGCCGTCCGCTTTCGATCAAGGAGCTCACATCATGATGCCAGTCCGTCGCGACGTGCATCCGCACCTCCCGCCAGCCCGCATCAGCGACTGGCACGAGCGCGGCCCCCACGTCACCCACTTCATCAACGCGCTGTCGATCTTCTTCCCGGCCGGCGAGCGCTTCTTCATGGACAGCGTGCGCCACTACCGCGACCAGCTCACCGACCCGGAGCTGAAGCGCGCCGTGGCCGGTTTCATCGGCCAGGAGGCGATGCACACGCGCGAGCACATCCTCTACAACCGGCTGCTCGACGACGCGGGCCTGCCGGCGAGCCAGCTCGACAACTTTGTATCAAAACTGTTGAATTTGCTGCGCAAGATCCTGCCGCACTCGTGGCAGCTCGCGCACACCATCGCGCTGGAGCACTACACGGCGATGCTGGCCGGCGGCATGCTGTCCGACCCGCGCCACATGGGCCGTTCGGAGCCGGGCTACCGGCAGGTGTGGACCTGGCACGCGCTCGAGGAAACCGAGCACAAGGCCGTGGCCTATGACGTCTGGAACGCCGTGATGAAGCCCGGCCCGTACCGCTACCTGCTGCGCGCGTTCACCATGCTGACCACCACGGTCACGTTCTGGGCGCTGGTCTTCGTCTTCCACGTGCGGCTGGTGATGGCGGACAAGACCTGCCGCCACAAGCTGCCCGGCTTCGGCAAGGTCGTCAACTTCCTCTGGGGCGCGCCGGGTGTGCTGCGCAAGATGATCCCGGAATGGTTCGACTACTTCCGGCCGGGTTTCCATCCGTGGGACGAGGACAACCGGGCCGAACTGAACCGGATCGGGCCGCTGATCGAGGAGATCGAGCAGACCGCGCTGCAGGCCGGGGCCAGCACGCGCGCGCCGTCGATCCGCAGCGCGGCCTAGCTGCGCGGTTCGGTAGGAGGTTCCGAGGGAGGCGCGGCGGGATCGTGCAGGTGTTCAAGGATCGCGGCGACGCGGTCCCCGAGGTACTTGTTGGCCGAGATCTCCAGCGCACGCATCATCTCGGTCTCCACGGCCACCATCGCCAGCGGGCGGATGCGCCAGAGGATGTCCACCAGCCGGGGCACCTCGGCCGGCGGCGGTAGCTGGCCTTCGCCAAAGCGGTCCAGCTCGCGCACGACCATGCCGACGATGCGGTCGGACACGGCCTGGAAGTGGCTGCGGGAATGCTCGATGATGTCCAGCACGTCTTCCAGCCCGAAGCCGGCCCGGGCGATCTCCGCGCCGGCCATCAGCGCGCGCGGGCTGCGCGCGAGGTAGCCGAAGCCGTCCGGCTCCAGCAGCCCCAGCGTGATGGCCTTGGCCAGCGCCGGGCGCGACACCGCACGGCCGAACAGCCGGGCCAGTGCGAGGTAGGAATAATGGCGCGGCGCCTCGCTGTTCCACGGGCTGCTGATGGCCGTCTCCAGCCCGAGGATGGAGCGCAGGTCGTGGCCTTCGACGATGGCCTTGAGCAGCTCCATGATGTTGGCGAGCGTGTAGCCGCGCGCCAGCAGGTGATGGATCAGGCGAAGGCGCCCGAGATGGGTTGGCGTGTAGATGCCGACCCGGCCACGCCGCTCGGGCGGATCGATCAGGCCGCGATCCTGGTACGAGCGGATATTGCGCACCGTGGTGCCGGCCGCGCGCGCCAGTTCGTCGATCGTGTATTCGGGATGTGGCGGCTTGGCGCCGCGCGGTTCGGTGGCCATGGGGGAAAATTCTAACCGAGTCGCGCAGGGGCCGGCGCTACAATGCCCGATCTCCCGCCTGCCCCGCCCGCCGCCCCCCATGCACATCCGTTGGCTCGAAGACTTCGTCTGCCTGGCGCAGGCCGGCAGCCTGGCGCGCGCGGCCGAGTTGCGCAATGTCACGCCGCCGGCGTTTGGCCGGCGCATGCAGGCGCTGGAGGTCTGGGCCGGCGCGCCGCTGATCGACCGCAGCGCGTTTCCCGTGCGGCTGACCGCCGAGGGCCGCCAGTTCCTTGAAGCCGCCGAAGCCGCGCTGCGCACGCTCGACGAAGCGCGCCTGTCGCTGCGGGCCGCGCATCGCGCCGATGCCAAAACGCTGACCATCGCCACCGGCAAGACGCTGGCCCGCTCGATGGTGCCGGCGTGGCTGGCCGGCCTGCGCCACGCGCTGCGCGACGACCCGGCCGGCGCCGGCTTCCGCACGCGCATCTCCACCCATGCCACGCACGACGCCCTCGCGCTGTTCACCGAAGGCGACGTCGATTTCCTGCTCTGCTACAGCCCGCACGACCTGCCCGTGATGCTGGACGACGCGCGCTACACCTTCCACCCGGTGGGCGTGGAGCGGCTGGTCTGCGTGGCCGCCGCCGACGCGCGCGGCGGCCCGGCCTATCGGCTGCACCGGGCCAAGACCGCCGCGCGTACCGCGCCCGTGCCGATGATCGCCTACGCCGAGACGCTGACCATGGGCCGCATGGTCAATCAGGAAATCGCGCGCCGGAAGCTGGCTGCGCGGCTCGATGTGATCGCCGTGAGCGATTTCGCCGAATCGGTGCATGAGATGGTGCGCCAGTCGATGGGGCTGGCCTGGCTGCCCGCCCGGCTGATTGCCGACGACCTCCACGCGGGCCGTCTGGTGCGCGCCGATCTGGACGGCGGCGACGCCTCCGACCTTGTCCTCGACATCCGCCTCTACCGGCCCCGGGCGTCGATGCGCGCGCTGGCGGAGGCGTTCTGGCGGGCGGCGGCGCAGCGGGCGGATTAGGACGCGTCTTAGCTGTCGATTCGCGCGCAGAATCGGGAGCGAACTCCGTCGATTTTCGACCCACATTTGTGCGTCCAACTGCACCATTCCGGCCCATTGCCGAAATGGCAACCCGCATTGCCAAAGCCGCATGCCGGCGCGCCCGGCGCTCACTACCATCGCCGGACAACACCACACCTGCCGGAAGAGAAATCACCATGAAAACCCTGCTGCGCGCGGCCGCTGCCGCCTCCCTGAGCTGTTGTGCCCTCGCCGCCACCGTCGCCCAGGCGGCGGGTGGCTATCCCACCAAGCCCATCACGCTGGTGGTGGGCTACACCGCCGGGGGCAGCGTCGATCTGGTCGCCCGCACCGTGGCGCCGGAGCTGGGCAAGCGGCTCGGCCAGAGCGTGGTGATCGAGAACCTCGGCGGCGCCGGTGGCACGATCGGCGCGTCGAAGGTGGTCAAGGCGGAGGCGGATGGCTACACGCTGCTGCTGGGCTCGGGCAGCGAGGTCTCCATCGCCCGCCTGACCAACCAGGCCGTGCGCTATGACGGCGAGAAGGATCTGGCGCCGATCACCTTCGTCGGCACGCAGCCGATGGTGCTGGTCGGCAAGCTGCAACTGCCGGCCAAGGACGCGGGCGAGCTGATGGCGCTGGCCAGGTCGCAGCCGGGCAAGCTGTCTTACGCCTCGTCGGGCGTGGGCACGCCGCTGAACCTGGCGGGCGAGCTGATCAAGCAGCAGGGCAAGGTCAACATCACGCACGTGCCGTACAAGGGCGCCTCCGCGATGGCCACGGACCTGCTGGGCGGCCAGATCGACCTCGCCGTGATGGTGCTGTCGTCGGCGCTGCCGCATATCCAGGCGGGCCGCGTGCGCGCCTATGGCGTGACCGAGGGCAAGCGCGCCAGCGTGGCGCCGAACGTGCCGGCGCTGGCCGAGACGCCGTCGCTCAAGGGCGTGGACATGGGCGTCTGGTTCGGCCTGATGGCGCCTGCCGCCACGCCGCGCCCGGTGATCGACCGCCTGAACACCGAGATGCAGGCCGTGCTGGCCCTGCCGGACGTCCGCAAGAAGCTGGCCGAAGCTGGCGTAGAGGTGGCGCCGGCCAATCCGGCCCAGTTCGGCACCTTTATCAAGCGCGAGACGGCCCGCTATCGGACCATCGTGCAGACCGCCGATATCCGCGAGTAAATAGGATTCTTTCCATGACGCAGACGCCTCCCGCCTTCGCCGCCTATCCGGTGGAGGTCAGCTTTCCCGATATCCGCCCCTACGCCGCCGGCAACACCGGCATCGCCTACGTCCACACGTTCGATTCCGGCCTGCCGGGCCCGCATGTGATGGTCAACGCGCTGACACACGGCAACGAGGTCTGCGGCGCCATTGCCGTGGCCGGCCTGCTCGACCACGGCCTGCGTCCGCGCCGGGGGCGCCTGACGCTGGCGTTCGCCAATGTGGACGCCTACGCCACCTTCGACGCCGCCCGGCCCGATGCCTCGCGCTTCGTCGACCAGGACTTCAACCGCGTCTGGACCGCCGCCGTGCTCGACGACACCACGCGCGATTCCAGCGAACTGCGACGCGCCCGCGCCATGCGCCCCGTGATCGATACCGTGGACCTGCTGCTCGACCTGCACTCGATGCACGAGAAAAGCCGGCCGCTGATCGTCTCCGGGCCGCTCGACAAGGGCATCGCGCTGTCGAAGGCGCTCGGCGCCCCGGCGGACATCATCGTCGACGAAGGCCACCCCGAGGGCCGCCGCATGCGCGACTACGCCGGCTTCGGCGACCCGGCCAGCGCGCGCAACGCGCTGCTGGTGGAGTGCGGCCAGCACTGGGAGACCGCCGCCGTGGACGTGGCGCGCGACTGCACGGCGCGCTTCCTGCTGCAGGCGGGCATCGTCGAAGAAGCGGATTTGCCGGCCGGCTGGCTGCGCCCGCTCCCGGCGGCGCAGCGCGTGGTACGCGTGACCGAGCCCGTGGTGGCGGCGAGCATGGACTTCCGCTTCGCCGGCCCGTACACGGGGCTGGAAACCTTCGACCAGGCGGGCACCGTGATCGGCTGGCGCGATGGCGAGCCGGTGACCACGCCGTACGACCACTGCGTGCTGGTGATGCCGTCGCTGCGCCAGCTTCGGCCGGGTGTGACGGTTGTACGACTTGGTCGGCTGGACGTTTGATCGAACACATCCATGCAACCGGTTGCAATCGACATTGCATCCTGATGTGACCTATTAGAGTAAGCGTTCGATCCATTCAAGCCGGGGGGCGCGCCATCCGTTATTGACGCTGTGACGACCTGCCGTCAGAGCGGGCGTTGCCCGCGCGCCATTAAGGTGCGTGGAATTGCCACGGAGCGCCCCTTTTGACTTCTCTCTCACTCTCCCGACCCGCGTCGGCCGGCCGCGCGCGCGCGCTCGCCGGTAGCTGGAGCATCGGCACCCGCATCGCGCTGGTGGTGCTGGTCGTCCAGATCATCGCATTCGGCGCCTACGCGCTGGCGCTGTCCCTGAGCAGCATGCATCAGCTCGAGGACCAGGCCCGCGAGGCCATCTACGCCGAAAGCCAGACCCTCAGCGAACTGGTCGGCCAGCTCGACGACACCATCCTCCAGGAAGCCGACCGCTTCATGCTGAGCTTCGCGGCCGTATTGCCCGGCCCGTACAGCGTGGACCCGGCGCAGACCGTGGAAGTGGCCGGCAAGGCCACACCGACGTTCCGCAGCGGCGACCTCGTGCTCAATAACAGCTTCGACGTGCCCGACCGCTTCCTCGCCACCACCGGTGGCGTGGTGGCGACGGTGTTCGCGCGCACCGGCGACGACTACATCCGCGTGACCACCTCGCTCAAGAAGCAGGACGGCCAGCGCGCCATCGGCACGCTGCTGGACCGCGCCGGCGCCGCCTACACGGCCGTGGCGGCGGGCAAGTCCTACCGCGCGCTGACGTGGCTGTTCGGCAAGCCCTATATGAGCAAGTACGAGCCGGTGCGCGACGCTGGCGGCAAGATCGTCGGCGCGCTGTACGTGGGCGTGAACGTCGAGGCCGAGCTGGCGATGCTGAAGAACCGCATCCGCCGCAAAGCCATCGGCAGCGATGGCCACTTCATGGTGATCGACGCCCGGCCGGGCGCGGACCAGGGCAAGGTGCTGGTCGACCGGGCCGGCGGCGAGGGCTCGGTGCGCATCGACGCCAAGGACGCCGATGGCAAGACCTGGGTGCGCGACATGATCGCCGCCAAGGAGGGCTCGATGGTGCACACGGTGGCCATGGGCAATGACGGCAATGGCGCCACCGCCGAGCGCCTGACCGCGTTCGCCACCTACCCCGAGTGGCAGTGGGTGATCGCCGGCACGGTGCCGATGGATTCGCTGCGTGGCGAACTGGTGGCGAGCCGCAACCGCTTCCTGGCCGCCGGCCTGCTGGTGGCGCTGGCGGTGTCCGCCGCGTTCTGGTGGCTGCTGCGTCGCATGGTCAGCCAGCCGCTGACGCACGCGGCCGGCGCGGCCTCCCGGCTGGCCGAGGGCGACCTGACTGCCCGGCTGGACAGCCCGCGCAATGACGAGATCGGCGAGCTGATGCGCGCCATCGACGGCGTGGGGCAGGGGCTGACCGGCATCGTGGACAAGGTGCGCGGCAGCGTGGCGGCCATCGCCGGCAGCACGAGCCAGATCGCCAGCGGCAACGCGGACCTGTCGTCGCGCACGGCCTCGCAGGCGGGCAGCCTGGAGCGCACCGTGGCCAGCATCGAACAGCTTTCCGCCACCGTGAAGCAGAACGCCGACAACGCCCACGACGCCAACGCCGCTGTGGCCAGCGCCGCCGAGGCGGCCCGCGCGGGCGGGATGACGGTGGGCAAGGTGGTGGATACGATGGCCGAGATCCATCGCAACGCGCAGCAGGTGGTGGACATCATCGGCATGATCGACGGCATTGCCTTCCAGACCAACATCCTGGCGCTGAACGCCGCCGTGGAAGCGGCCCGGGCGGGCGAGCACGGGCGCGGCTTTGCGGTCGTGGCCGGCGAGGTGCGCAGCCTGGCACAGCGCAGCGCCAACGCGGCGGGCGAAATCAAGGGGCTGATCGAGCGGACCGTGACGGACCTGAAGTCTGGCAACGAGGCCGTGCAGCAGGCCGGTTCCGCCATCGACGACATGGTGCGGCGCGTGGAAGGCATGGCGGCGCTGATGAGCGACATCAGCGTGGCCTCCCGCGAGCAGGCGCAGGGGCTGGCGCAGGTCAGCGGCGCGGTGGCGGAGATGGATACCACCACGCAGCAGAACGCCGCGTTGGTGGAAGAGGCCGCCGCGGCCGCCGAGAGCCTGCATCACCAGGCGCAGGAGCTGCGCCAGGCGGTGGAGGTGTTCCGGCTGGCCTGATGGTTGGGCTGCTGGTTGGCCTGACTGCTGGCCTGACTGCTGGCCTGACCGGGGACGGTCAGGCGGCGGGTGCCGGCGCCGGGGCTGCCTCGGGCGCCGGTGCCGGGGCGGGCGCTGCCTGGGCCGGCTGCGGCTTGGGCTTCAGGCCGGGGAAGAGCTGGTCGACCAGTTCCTCGATCTTGGACGCCGGCGGGATCAGGTGGCTCAGGTTCACGCCGCCCGCGCTGCGGTTGGCGTTGAACAGGGCCTTGCCCACGCGCTCGCCGTTGCGGTAGATGGTGATGTCCGCCGAGGTCAGGAATGGCGTCACGTAGGTCTGGCGCTGGGCCGTGTAGGTGGCCGTCATCGGGCACGAGGCGATCGACGAATACGGCGGCAGCATCTTCACCTCGAAGTTGCGCGCGCGCAGCGAGGCCGCGAAGTCTTCCACATAGGCATTGCCGTTCACCTGGTTGGTGACCACGCAGAACAGCGCGCCATCGGCGCCAATCACCTGGTTGCCATCGACACGGAATTCGGCCGGGCCGCCATAGGCACCGGACTGGTAGCCGGCGATGGGGTCGTACGTGACCGGCCGGTCGACCGGGGTGACCGCCTGGTAGGTGGAACAGCCGGTGGCCAGCAGGGCCAGCGCAGCGGCAAGGGTTGCTCTCTTCATGGTGTGTCCTGGATCGCGTCGGCGAGGGTGCCGGCCGCCCGGGCTCACAACAACAAGCGAGGGGCGCAGTGCCGGCAGCATGCCTGCGTACTGTAGGCGTGCGGCGCGGCGGTCAATGCGGGGAACAGAGGGGGAAAATCGGCCCAGCCGTGCTGTCAGGCGGCCAGGCGGCCCGGGAGGCGCTTCTTCGTTAGGGACTTAGTTGGCGCCGCCACGTACCAGGCACTCGTTCAGCAGCGGCGTGCCACCCTCGGCCAGCCCGGCGCCGGTGCACTCCACGGCCACCTTCTGGCCGCGCCGGACCATCGTGGCGCGTGCCTCCACYTCGCATCGGCGACCGGCCGGTCCGCAGATCTGTTCCGGCAGCAGCACGGCGCGGACCACCTGGCCCGGCGCATCGGTGCGGATCTCCAGAAACACCTCCGTCCCTTCACGGCGAATGCCGCTGGCCACGCCTTCCACGATGAAGTATTTGCCCCGATAGCGGTCGTCGGCCGCCCCGGTGTTGTCGCGATAGTCGTTGAGCAGGGCCGCCGCCGCGTACTCGGGCAGCCGGTCGGCGGGACGGTTCTCGTCGATGCTGATCGGATCGAGCGTGCCGTCGTGCGGAATGCCGCGCGGCACGCTGGCCGGCACCACCTCGGCCGTCTCGACGGGAGCGGGCCCGGTCGGCACGATCTCGCCAGTGTCATTGCCGACAAACCACAGGATGCCGATGATCGCCACGAAGACGATGATGAGAAGGGTTTGCCGGAGACGGGACATCTTGGAGGGGGGCTGAGGAGGAAAAGCGGCAGTTTACCCGGTTGGGCCGCCCGAGACCCCATCGGCGTCGCCAACCTGCGCCAGCAACTGCGCCTTGGCCGCCGCCAGCACCTCGTTGGACAACCCGGTGCCCAGCGTGGCGCGCGACAGCACGAGCGCGCCGACCATCGTGGACATCTGCGCGATGGCCGCCGCGCGCCGTGCCGCCGGGTCGTCGCCCGGCTGCACGCCCTCGAGGATCTCGAGCAGATCGCGGATACCGTCGACAAAGGCCGCACGCACCGGTTTCTCCTCGCCCTCGCGGGCGACGTCATTGGCCAGCGCCGCCGCTGCGCAGCCGGTGCCGGCGGCGTTGCGGTTGCGCACGGACAGGTAGTTCTCGATCAGCCCGGCGAGGGCGGTGGCCTTGTCCGGAGATTCCTCCACCCGCTTGCGCCAGCGCGCGCCCGATTCCTCGAACGCCCGCGTGCAGGCGATGGCCGCCAGCGCATCCTTCGACGCAAAATGGCCATAGAACCCGCCATGCGTCAGCCCAGCCGCCCCCATGAGGTCCGCCACGCTGATGCCATGAAACCCCTGCTCGCGAAACAGCCGCGAGGAGACCTGTTCGATAGTGAAGCGGTGCCGTTCGGCTTCCGCCTTGGAGACGCGGGGCATGTGTAACTCCGGTTCAGGGATGTGCGGGCCGGGCAGGGCCTACTTCCCAATACAAAACCGCGTGAAGATGGTTCCCAGCAGGTCGTCGCTCGTGAACTCGCCGGTGATGCTGTTGAGGTGGTCCTGCGCCAGCCGCAGTTCCTCGGCGAACAGGTCGAGCGCCTGGGCCTGTTGCTGCGCGCGTTCGGTGGCCACGTCGAGGTGGGACTGGGCGTTGCGCAGCGCGGTGAGATGGCGCTCGCGCGCGAGGAACGTGCCCTCGTTGCCGGACTGCCAGCCGATCAGACGCAGCAGTTCGCGGCGCATGAGGTCGATGCCCGCGCCGGTGCGCGCCGAGATCCAGATCTCGGTCGGGTTCGGCCCGTTGGCGGCCACCACGTGCGGGCGGTTGCCGCCGAACATCATCTCGCCGGCGGCGGGCGCCATGTCGATCTTGTTCACCACGCGCACGATCGGCGCGCCCGGCGGCAGGCGGCCGCTGAGCTGGTCGTCGATGTGGTCGTCGATCTCGGACAGGCCATGCTCGATGTAGTCGGGGGCATCCACCAGATGCAGCACGATGTCAGCGCGGCCGATGGCCTCCCAGGTGCGCTCGATGCCGATGCGCTCGACCTCGTCGGCGGCGTCCTCGCGCAGCCCAGCGGTGTCGATGATGTGGAGCGGAATGCCGTCGATCTGGATCGTCTCGCGCACGCGGTCGCGCGTGGTGCCGGCAATCGGCGTGACGATGGCCAGTTCGGCGCCGGCCAGCGCGTTGAGCAGCGACGACTTGCCCACGTTCGGCTGCCCGGCGAGCACCACCGACAGTCCCTCGCGCAGCAGCGCGCCCTGGCGCGCCTGCTTCAGCACGCCGGCGAGGTCGCTGCGGATGCGGGCCAGCTGGCCGCGCGCGTCGGAGGCTTCGAGGAAATCGATCTCTTCCTCGGGGAAGTCCAGCGTGGCCTCCACCAGCATGCGCAGATGGATGACCTTCTCGACCAGCGCGTGGATGGCCGTCGAGAACTCGCCTTCCATCGAGCGCGCGGCGGAACGCGCCGCGGCTTCGGTGCTGGCCTCGATGAGGTCGGCCACCGCTTCGGCCTGGGCAAGGTCGAGCTTGTCGTTCAGGAAGGCGCGCCGCGTGAACTCGCCGGGCTCGGCCACGCGCAGGCCAATCTCGCGCCCGGACTCCAGGCAGCGCGACAGCAGCATCTGCATGACCACCGGTCCGCCGTGGCCCTGCAGTTCGAGCACCTCTTCGCCGGTGTACGAGTTGGGGGCGGGGAAGTACAGCGCGAGGCCGTGGTCGATCACGCAGCCGCGCGCATCGAGGAAGGGCAGGTAAGTGGCATGGCGCGGCTTGAGCGTCTGGCCGCAGACCGCGCGCATCACGGTGCCCACATCGGGGCCGGAGACGCGCACGACGCCGATGCCGCCACGGCCCGGTGCGGTAGCGATGGCGGCGATAGGAAGCTGGGGAGCAGTCATGGGCACTATTGTCGCAGAACGGGATGGGTGCGGCGCATGCCGGCGGTTAGGGCGGGGTGGGTTTGGCTGTCGATTCGGCCATGGATTCGGTCGTCGATACACCGAGGCATTCCGCCATCAACCGACGTGCCACCGAGGCGTCGATCACGGCGCCGAGCTCCCCCTGCCTTGCCACGAGTTGCTTGCGCAGTCCTTTGCGATAGCGCTTCGGCAGGACATCGGACAGCGCTTCGATCGCATAGCGCAGCCGCTTGTTGCCGATGCGGAGCTTGTGCACGTGCTCGGTCCGGCCGTCGCGCGCGGTGCGGGTGAGGTCACGTACCCGATCGCGTGCCTTGCGGATGCGCTTGCGGGCGAACGCGCCCAGCTTGCCGCGCGACTTGCGCCCGGCAAGGTGCAGCAGGTCTCGGTGCAGTGTAGGCAAAGGCGCCTGCCGATATCGTGACAATCGTGTAACCATGCCTTCCCGCGCGGCCGACCGGCGTGTCTGCGCGGTCTCGATCAGCGCCACCAGCACGGCATCGCCGGGATGGTCGGCCAGCGCCGGGGACAGCGTCTCGATGACGAACACGTCCCAGTCGCGCACGTCGCTGGCGGCGTTCGCCACGTCGCGCAGCGCCCGCTTCCAGCGGGCCTTGACGCGCGCGGGCTGTACCGGGCCGAAGGCCCAGGCCACGGCGCGCAGGTGTCGCAAGGCCACGCGCAGCGCGTGGACGTCCTCTGCCTGATCGCGGTGCAAGACCAGTTCCAGCCCGTCCTCCACGGCGCTGAGGCCCTGCGTGGCCAGGTCCACGAAGGCTTGGGCCGGACGCATGTTCCGGTGCAGGGCGGGGGCGGTAGGCATCGGCAACCTCTGACCTCCACGACAATGACTGTGTCACTGCAGTGTAGGCGATAGCGCACGCGTCGCCGGAGATGCTGTGACCGCTGCGCCGCACAAGGGCGCCCAAGGAGTTGCCGGCGCTAGCGCGTGGCGACGATGAACACGCGCGGGAACGGCAGCAGCACCGTGCCGTCGGCCATCGCCGGGAAGACCTTGGCCAGCGCGGCTTCGTACTGGCGCAGGTAGTCGGCCTGCTCGGCGGCGTCCAGCGGCGCCAGGAATGGCCGCAGGCCGCTGCCCTTGAACCACTCCACCACGGCGGCGGGGCCGCCCTTGAGCGGATGCTGGTAGATGGTGCGCCAGACATCCACGCGCGAGCAATGCGGCTTGAGCAGTTCGTAGTACCAGCGCTCGGACGCCAGCGGCGTGCGCGCCTGCGCCGCCGCCGTGAGTTTGGGCGACCACGGCCCGTTCATGGCCGTCTCGCGCATCAGCAGGTGCGGCGGTTCGTCGAGGTTGTCCGGCATCTGCACGGCCAGGCTGCCGCCCGGCGCGAGCTTGCTCACCAGCGACGGGAACAGCGCGGCGTGATCGGGTACCCACTGGAACACCGCGTTGGCCAGGATCACGTCATAGGGGCCGGCGTCGGTCCACGTGGTGGCGTCGGCGAGGGCGAAGTCGATATTCGGCAGGCGCTTGCGGGCGGCCGTCACCATGTCGGCATCGCTGTCCAGGCCGGTGACCTGGGCGTCGGCATAGCGCGCCGCGAGCACCTCGGTCGAGTTGCCGGGCCCGCAGCCGATGTCGACCACGCGCCGCGCCTCGCGGGTGGGAATCGCCTGCACGAGGTCGCGCACCGGGCGCGTGCGCTCATCCTCGAACTGTACGTACTGGCTGGCCGACCATGTCATCTCGCGTCCTCTTCATCGTGGCTGGATCAGGGCACAAGCATACGCCGCCGGCACACCAAAAAAGAAGCCCGGCGCGAGGCCGGGCTTACTTTCAGATTCGTCTCAGGCGAATGTCAGCGCGATCAGCCCTTGGCCACCGCCGCCGCCTTGCCCTTGCCGAGCATCCGGTTGATCTGCCATTGCTGGGCGATCGACAGGATGTTGTTCACGACCCAGTACAGCACCAGGCCGGCCGGGAAGAAGAAGAACATGAACGAGAACACCAGCGGCATGATCATCATGACCTTCGCCTGCACGGGGTCCGGCGGGGTCGGGTTCAGCTTGGTCTGCACGAACATCGACACGGCCATCACCACCGGCAGGATGTAGAACGGATCCGGCACCGACAGGTCGTGGATCCAGCCCAGCCACGGCGCGCCGCGCATTTCCACGGACGAGAGCAGCACCCAGTACAGCGCGATGAACACCGGGATCTGGATCACGATGGGCAGGCAGCCGCCCAGCGGATTGACCTTCTCGGTCTTGTACAGCCCCATCATCTCCTGGTTCATCTTCTGCGGATCGCCCTTGTGGYGTTCGCGGATGGCGGTCATGCGCGGCTGCAGGTCCTTCATCTTGCCCATGGACTTGTAGCTCGCTGCGGACAGCGGGAAGAACACCAGCTTGATCAGCACCGTCAGCGCGATGATCGACCAGCCCCAGTTGGCCAGCACGCCATGCAGCTTCTCGAGCAGCCAGAACAGCGGCTTGGCGAGGATGGTCAGCCAGCCGTAGTCCTTCACCAGCTCCAGGCCCGGCGTGATCTGCTCGAGCATGCGCTCTTCCTGCGGACCGGCGAACAGGCGGGCATCGGTGGTCACCGAGGCGCCCGGCGCGATCTGGCCCAGCGGCTGCTGGATGCCCACGCGGTACAGGTTCGGATCGATCTGCTCGGCGTAGAAGCTGTGCTGCTTGCCAGCCTGCGGAATCCAGGCGGAGGCGAAGTAATGCTGCACCATCGCCACCCAGCCGCTGGTGGTGGCAGCCGGCACGGTGGCCTTGCCCTTGGCGATGTCTTCGAAGCTCAGCTTGTGATACTTGTCGGCATCGGTGTAGATGGCCGGGCCGGTGAAGGTGCTGTAGAACTGCGACTGCTCGACCTTGCTGCCGTCGCGCGCCAGTTCCAGGTACAGCGTCGGCGAGATCGGCGCCGTGCCGGCGTTGGTCACGTCGAAGCGCGCATCCACCACGTAGCTGCCCTTGTGGAAGATGTAAGTCTTCACGAACTTCACGCCGCTCTTCTCGGCAGTCAGCACCACTTCGAGCTTGTCCTTGCCATCCAGCGTACGCGGACCCGGCGCAACCGAGAACACCGTGGTGTGGTTGGGCAGGTCGCCGCCGATCAGGCCGGAGCGCGCCATGTAGGTGCGGTTGGCGTCACGTTCGAACAGCACGACCGGCTTGCCGTCCTTCTCGTGGTGCTTGAGCATCTCCAGGCGGGACAGGATGCCGCCGGCCGTGTCGATCTCGGCACGCAGGTCGTCGGTGGTGACCACCACCTTCTCGCCCGTGGGCTGGGCAGCGGCCTGCGGGGCGCCAGGCACTGCGCCCGGCGCCGAAGCACCCGCGGTGGCCGATGCGTTCGCCTTGGGCACGTCGCCCTGCGCCGCAGCGCCGCTCGCGCCGCCGGCCGGGGCGGCCTGCTGCTGCGTGTTGGCGCTCGGGAAGAACATCGACGCGTGGCCGTTGGCGCGCTGCCAGTTGTCGTAGAGCAGCACGAGGGCCATCGAGAAGATGACCCACAGGATGGTGCGTTTGATATCCATGTCTCGCTATGGTCGGAGGAAATCAGGGTCTCGGGAGCCGGACCGTGACAGGCGGGCGGCCTGGCGCGGCGGAGGCAGGAGTCGCCGCGGCGGCATTCCCGTGTTTCGTGGGGTCGGGCACGGGATCATACCCGCCCTGCGTGAAAGGATGGCAGCGGCAGAGCCTGCACGCGGCCATCCAGCTGCCCCGGGCCGGTCCGTGCAGCACGATGGCGTCACGGGCGTACTCGGAGCAGGTAGGCAGGAAGCGGCACCGCGAGCCCAGGTACGGACTCAATGCGATCTTGTAGATGCGCAGCAGGGCAAGCAGGATTCGCTTCATGGTGGATATCAGGCAGGCGCGTTGGGCGTGGCAGGCGCCGCCGGGCCGGCCGCATCGACGGCGGGCGGGGCGGTGGGCAAGGGTCTGGCCGCCACCTCGAGCAGGCCGGCGATTTCCGCAAGGCACGCCCGCCGGACGGCCGTCCGGCTGGCGAAGTCCGCGCGCGGAAACTTGGCCTGCAGCCGCAACAGGATGTCGCGGCCCGCGAGTTTGGCTTGCTGGCCCCGGAACAGTTCCCGCGCCATGCGCTTCACGAGGTTGCGCTCGGCGGCGCGCGGCGCGAACTTCTTGCCGACGACGATGCCCAGCCGGGCCTGCGCCTGGCCGTTGGCTCGCACGTACAGCACGAAGTGTGCGCTGCGACGCCGTGGCCGCAAAGCAAAAACGGATGAAAATTCATCCGTCTTTGTGAGCCTCGCGGCTTTGGGAAAGGCATGGGTAGACACGCTGTGCAAAGCTAGCGGGATCGCTGGGCTTGCGGCGGCTGCCCCTGGCTGACCTGAGTGCGAGGCGGTGGCGGGGACGGTCAGTGCGCGGTGCGATGGCAGGCCATCGCGGCGCTCGACCGTCCGGGCCGGTCGCCCGGCGCTCAGATGGCCAGGCGCTTGCGGCCCTTGGCGCGACGAGCGTTGATGACGGCACGGCCGCCGCGGGTCTTCATGCGCACGCGGAAACCATGGGTACGCTTGCGGCGGGTAACGGAAGGTTGGTAGGTACGTTTCATGTTGCACTCTCTGGTTGATCCGGGCTTTCCGGGCGCCGGCCAATGCCGGGGCGCCTTGGCCGCCGCGTATGGTTCGCATGGGGCCGCCGCAATTCCGATCGGGTTTGCTGCGGTCTGCCGACGATTCTGGTTCTGTCTTGCTGCCGGCCGCCGCTGGCCTGGCTGAAGGCCGAGGCGCTGACGGGGGATCAGGCCGCTTGCCTGATGCCGCACATGTTTACACGTGGCGGTACGGGCCAGACCCGGCGATGCGCATACGTGATCCCCTGCCGCATCGCAGAACCCGCCATTTAACCGATATTCGCGCGAACTGTCAAGGCAACCGATGGCCAGTGCCGCCGACGCCGCCACAATGGCAGGCGCATGCGTCGGTGCGCCATTGTCCACAATGGCCGGTGGGTAACCTTGTGGGTATCCGGGGTCACCTATATGCGGTAGCCAAGATGTCCAACTCGTTGTTTCCGATGGATTATCAGCTGCCCAGGCCCCTCTCCGGGCCGTTCTTCCTTATAGGTTGTGCACAGCAATCCACTGAATTTTCACAACTTGTCCACAGGGTTATCCTTTGTGGATAACTTGAGGCGGGGGGTACAATCCCGGTCCAAACACTACACGGGCCGCGTGGCGCACGCACAACCCGGACTTCCTGCCTTGGTATACCGCTTGATCGGGCGATGCTTGCCGCACGCCGATGGGGTGGCATTGCCGCGTCGCGCTGGCCCCCGAGGGGCCGCGTGGCGGGAAGCCGGATGATTGGCGGGCACCCCGATACTCGTGACGCGCTGCGGCCTGGCGCGATCACCAAACAAGAACACATGCAAGATTTCTGGCAGGCGGCAGCCGCGCAACTCGAGCGCGAACTGACGCCGCAACAGTTCAAGACCTGGATCAAGCCGTTGGCGCCCGTCGCCTTCGACGAGGAGGCGCATGCGCTGCGGATTGCCGCGCCTAACCGCTTCAAGCTCGACTGGGTCAAGAGCCAATTCTCGGGCCGCATCACGGCCCTCGCCTGCGAATATTGGGAAGCGCAGGTTAGCGTTCACTTTGTCCTTGACCCTGCCGCCTCGGGGCGCGCGGCCGCCTATACCCAGCAGGCCACGGCACAGATGGGTGACAACGCCGGCGCGCACGCTGCAATGGGTACGCCGATGGGCGCACCCGGCAACGGCTATCCGAGTGGACAGCACGGCGCTTCTCATGCGCCGCAGGGAACCGGTTATCCCGACTATCCGAACCCGGGCGCGCCGAGCGGCTATCCCGGCATGGCTGCCCTGAATCCCCAGGGCAACTACCCGGCGCGGCCGCAGATGCCGCAGGCGCCGCACACCGGTCATCCGCTGCAAGGCAATGCCGGCGGCCATGGCGCGGATATCGGTGATATCGACGTGGCCCAGATGGACCCGTCGGAGGCCAGCGCGCGTTCGTACCGCGTGCAGCCCCAGCATCCGCAACATGTGCAGCAGCACCCGCAGCACCAACAACACCCGCAGCACCAGTCCCACCCGGGCCAGCCGCAGCCGATGGGCGGCGCCCAGCCTAGCGACACGGTGCATGAGCGCTCGCGCCTGAACCCGATCCTGACGTTCGACAACTTCGTCACCGGCAAGGCCAACCAGCTGGCGCGCGCCGCCGCGATCCAGGTGGCCAACAACCCGGGCAAGTCGTACAACCCGCTCTATCTCTATGGCGGCGTGGGCCTGGGCAAGACCCACTTGATCCATGCCATCGGCAATTTCATGCTGATGGAGAACCCGCGCGCGCGGATCCGCTACATCCACGCGGAGCAGTATGTGTCCGATGTGGTGAAGGCGTACCAGCGCAAGGCGTTCGACGAGTTCAAGCGGTACTACCACTCGCTGGACCTGCTGCTGATCGACGATATCCAGTTCTTCTCCGGCAAGAACCGTACGCAGGAAGAATTCTTCTACGCGTTCGAGGCGCTGATCGCGAATCGCGCACAGGTGATTATCACCAGCGACACGTATCCGAAGGAAATCACCGGCATCGACGACCGGCTGATCTCGCGCTTCGACTCGGGGCTGACCGTGGCCATCGAGCCGCCCGAGCTCGAGATGCGCGTGGCCATCCTGATGAAGAAGGCCGCCGCCGAGAACGTGAGCGTGCCCGAAGAGGTGGCGTTCTTCGTCGCCAAGCACCTGCGTTCCAACGTGCGCGAACTGGAAGGCGCGCTGCGCAAGATCCTGGCGTTCAGCAACTTCCACGGCAAGGACATCACGATCGATGTCACGCGTGAGGCGCTGAAGGACCTGCTAACCGTGCAGAACCGCCAGATCTCGGTGGAGAACATCCAGAAGACCTGTGCCGACTTCTACAACATCAAGGTCGCGGACATGTATTCGAAGAAGCGGCCCGCCAATATCGCCCGGCCGCGCCAGATCGCCATGTACCTGGCCAAGGAGCTGACGCAGAAGAGCCTGCCGGAGATCGGCGAGCTGTTCGGCGGACGCGACCACACCACGGTGCTGCACGCCGTGCGCAAGATCGCCGACGAGCGGAGCAAGGACGCGCAGCTGAACCACGAGCTGCACGTGCTGGAACAGACGCTCAAGGGGTGATGCCTGAGCCGGTGACGCAGGTGAATCCTGCGCCGCCTGGCACCGTTTTATGATTTTAAAGGTTGGCCTTGCCGGGCTGGCATACTACAGGGTGCGCGCCCGGCGGCAAACGGGCGACTGAACGAAACGCTTGGATCGCGGGAAATCGGCCTCAGATAAGGCTTTGCGGTGAGTCGGGGCGGCTTGGCGGGAAGAAATGACGGATCGTGGCTTTTTAGGCACAGCCGTCCTCCGCGCCGGAGCCGGCCCGCTTCACCGCAGCGGCTTATCCTTGGTACAATGCATAATTAACTCCTTGATTCCTAAGTGAATTTGGGGTTGCGCGCAACCTGCGGTCGCTGACGACAAACGACGAAGGATAAATTCAATGCAATTGGTCAAAACCTCGCGAGACAATCTGCTGCGTCCGCTGCAAATCGTGAGCGGCATCGTGGAGCGCCGCCACACCCTCCCGATCCTGGCCAACCTGCTGATTCGCAAGTCCGGCTCGAATGTTTCCTTCCTCTCGACGGACATCGAGATCCAGATCACCACCCACGCCGAATGCGGCGTTGGCAGCGACAGCGTGGCCACCACCGTGGCGGCGCGCAAGCTGCTGGACATCCTGCGCGCGATGCCTGACGGTGACGTGGCGCTGTCGCTGAACGACAAGCGGATGACGGTGCAATCGGGCAAGAGCCGCTTCGCGCTCCAGACGCTGGCCGCCGAGGAATTCCCGACCGTGGCCGAGGCTGCGGAGTTCAACGCGAGCGTGAGCCTGCCGCAGAAGACGTTCAAGCATCTGCTGGCGATGGTCCACTTCGCCATGGCGCAGCAGGACATCCGCTATTACCTGAATGGCATGCTGCTCGTCGTGGACGGCAAGAAGGTGATGGCCGTGGCCACCGACGGGCACCGCCTGGCGTACTGCGGCGTGGAACTCGAGACCGAGGCCACCGGCGGCGGCGCGCGCCAGGAAGTGATCATCCCGCGCAAGACCATCCTGGAACTGCAGCGGCTGCTCGAAGATAACGACGATCCCGTGCAGGTGCAGCTGGCCGCCAACCAGGTCAAGTTCACGTTCGCCAACATCGAACTGATCAGCAAGCTGGTGGAAGGCAAGTTCCCGGACTTCCAGCGCGTGATCCCCAAGGGCTACAAGAATGCGTTCGCGATCGACCGCGTGAAGCTGCAGCAGGCGCTGCAACGTACCRCCATCCTGACCACGGACAAGTTCAAGGGCGTGCGCTGTATCCTCGATACGCACATGCTGAAGATCAGCTCGACCAACGCCGATCAGGAAGAGGCGCAGGAAGAACTCGAACTCGATTACTCGGGCGACGCGCTCGATATCGGCTTCAACGTGACCTACCTGCTCGACGTGCTGGCCAACCTGAAGAGCGAACAGGTGCAGGTCAGCCTGGGGGACTCCAATTCGAGCGCCCTGATTACCGTACCGGAAGACGACAACTTCAAGTACGTCGTCATGCCGATGCGGATCTGATGACCGGGACTCCGGCCATGCCCGCCCACGCGGGGATGGCCGTGGACTGTCCAGTAGACAACCGGGCACACACCGCAGCAGGGGCAGGATCCCAACGATCCGCCCCTTTTGCCGTTTTTAAGTAACCCGCCATTGCGGACCCCAGACCCCGCGCCAGCCCGGCGTCGGGACCGGATTCCGCATTTGCCGTGAGTATCGTGAGTAGGAAAACATGACCGACCAGCAAAATCCGCAGCAGGAAAACTCTTACGGAGCCTCTTCGATCCAGATCCTGGAAGGCCTGGAGGCGGTACGCAAGCGCCCGGGCATGTATATCGGCGACACCTCCGACGGTACTGGCCTGCACCACCTCGTGTTCGAGGTCCTGGATAACTCCATCGATGAGGCGCTGGCTGGTTATTGCACCGAGATCCAGGTCACGATCCACAGCGACAACTCGATCTCCATCGTCGACAACGGCCGCGGCATTCCGCCGGCGGTGAAGTTCGACGACAAGCACGAGCCGAAGCGCAGCGCGGCGGAAATCGCCATGACCGAGTTGCACGCGGGCGGCAAGTTCAACCAGAACAGCTACAAGGTGTCTGGCGGCCTGCACGGCGTGGGCGTGTCCTGCGTGAACGCGCTGTCCAAGTGGCTGCGTTTGACCGTGCGCCGCGACGGCCAGGTCAACCTGATCGAGTTCGCCAAGGGCGAGGTGCAGAACCGCGTGATCGAGACCGTGAACGGTCCGGATGGCAACCCCGTGGAAGTCTCGCCGATGAAGGTCATCGGTGCGACCGACAAGCGCGGCACCGAAGTGCACTTCCTGGCCGACGAGGAAATCTTCACCAACGTGGAGTTTCACTACGAGGTGCTGTCCAAGCGCATCCGCGAACTCTCGTTCCTGAACAACGGCGTGCACATCCGCCTGACCGACCAGCGCACGGGCAAGGAAGAGGATTTTGCSTWCTCGGGCGGCGTGAAGGGCTTYGTYGARTACATCAAYCGCGCCAAGACCGTGCTGCATCCGACCATTTTCTACGCGAATGTCGAGAAGGAAGGCATCACGGTGGAAGTGGCCATGCAATGGAACGATGGCTACAACGAGCAGGTTTTGTGCTTCACGAATAATATTCCGCAGCGCGACGGGGGGACCCACCTGACCGGCCTGCGCGCGGCGATGACGCGGGTCATCAACAAGTACATCGAAGAAAACGAGATCGCCAAGAAGGCCAAGATCGAGACGTCCGGCGACGACATGCGCGAGGGCCTGTCCTGCGTGCTCTCCGTGAAGGTGCCCGAGCCGAAGTTCAGCTCGCAGACCAAGGACAAGCTGGTGTCGTCCGAAGTGCGTCTGCCGGTGGAGGAACTGGTAAGCAAGGCGCTGACCGACTTCCTGCTGGAAACGCCGAACGACGCCAAGATCATCTGCGGCAAGATCGTGGATGCCGCTCGTGCGCGCGAGGCGGCCCGCAAGGCCCGCGAAATGACGCGCCGCAAGGGCGCTTTCGACGGCATGGGCCTGCCGGGCAAGCTGGCCGACTGCCAGGAGCGCGATCCGGCGCTGTCCGAACTGTTCCTGGTGGAGGGCGACTCCGCAGGCGGCTCGGCCAAGCAGGGCCGCGACCGCAAGTTCCAGGCAATCCTGCCGCTGAAGGGCAAGATCCTGAACGTGGAACGCGCGCGCTTCGACAAGATGCTGTCCAGCCAGGAAGTGCTGACGCTGATCACGGCGCTGGGCACCGGCATCGGCAAGGACGACTACAACCTCGAGAAGCTGCGCTACCACCGCATCATCATCATGACCGATGCGGACGTGGACGGCTCGCACATCCGCACGCTGCTGTTGACGTTCTTCTATCGCCAGATGCCGGACATCATCGAGCGCGGCTATGTGTACATCGCCCAGCCGCCGCTGTACAAGATCAAGCACGGCAAGGAAGAGCGGTACATCAAGGACGACAACGAACTCAACGCCTACCTGCTGAAGCTGGCGATGGAGAAGGCGTCCCTGACGCGCCCGGACGGCAGCGAGATCATGGGCGACGCCCTGACCGAGCTGGCGCGCCAGTACCAGCTGGCCGAAGGCGTCATCGGCCGCCTGTCCCGCATCGTCGACCCGGACGCGCTGCGCGCCATCGCCGACGGCGTGGTGCTGGATCTCGACAACGCGGCAGCGGCGGAAGCCTCGGCCGTGGCGCTGAAGGCCAAGCTGGCCGAGATGCACGCCAAGACGCTGCTGGGCGCCGCCGTGAACGACGACGGCACCGCTGACGTGTATGCGCAATTCGACGAGAAAACCGACAAGCACCGCCTGATGATCGCGCGCCGGCACCACGGCAACGTGCGCCTGTCGCACCTGGACGCGGACTTCGTCCATGGCGCCGACTACGCCGCACTCGCCCGCGCCGCCACGACCTTCCAGGGCCTGATCCCGGAAGGCACCAAGGTCAAGCGCGGCGAAGGCGAACGCCTGCGCGATCAGACGGTGTCCGACTTCCACCAGGCCATGCAATGGCTGCTCTCCGAAGCAGAGCGCGGCGTGTCCCGCCAGCGCTACAAGGGCCTGGGCGAGATGAACCCCGAGCAGCTGTTCGAAACCACGCTGGACGTGACCCAGCGCCGCCTCCTGCGCGTGCAGATCGAAGACGCCATCGCGGCCGACCAGATCTTCACCACGCTGATGGGCGACGAAGTGGAACCGCGTCGTCATTTCATTGAGTCGAATGCGCTGGTGGCGCGGAATATTGATGTTTGAGGTGTGTCGGATGACACGGAAAGTGAAAACTGTGTCAAGTTACTGAAAACTTTGTGACGCAGTAAATGAAAAAACCGCCTAAATGAACTGCACCCCAAAAGTTGGACACCCATCCAACCTTTGGGGTGTTTTTCATGGCGAAGTACGATGAGCGGTTCAAGCTCAAGCTGGTAAGGCAGTATCTGGCTGGGCCAGATGGATTCAAGGCGATCGCGGCGCAGTATGGAGTTGGCTACAAGCTCGTGCAGCGTTGGGTGGCGAGCTACCGCCAGCATGGCCAAGACGGGCTGCGCAAGAAGCGCAATCCCTACAGCACTGAATTCAAACTCTCGGTGCTGCTGCGCATGTGGCGAGAAGGTCTTTCAGGCGAGCAAACGGCGGCGTTGTTTGACATCCGCAGCCCGGGTTGCATTGGCGTCTGGGAGCGCCGCTATCATAGTGGCGGTATAGATGCCCTGTCGCCCCGACCTCGCGGGCGCCCCAAGACGATGCCGCAAGCCATTCCTCCCAAATCTCCGGCCGAGCCGGTTGCCGATGACGAGCGTCCGCGCAAGGAATTGCTCAAAGAAATCGAGTACCTGCGCGCGGAGGTGGCGTACCTAAAAAAACTCGATGCCTTGGTTCAAGCGAAGAAAGCAGCGCAGCAGAAAAAGCGCAAATAGTGCTTGAGCTAAGGCAGCAGTACCCGTTGGCGGGCTTGCTCAAGGCCGCAGATTTGGCCCGCAGCACGTTTTATTACCAGCAAAAGGTGGTGAATGCCGGTGACAAGCACGCGGAGCTGAAAGCCAGGATCCGGGCCGTCTATACATGCCACAGGGGGCGCTATGGCTATCGGCGGATCACCGCCACAATCCGGCAGATGGGCTGGATCATCAACCACAAGACCGTACAGCGCCTTATGGGGTAATTGCGGCTGAAGTCGCTGGTGCGGCCGAAAAAGTACCGCTCCTATCGCGGGGAGATGGGACGGGCGGCGCCGAATCTGCTCAACCGCCAGTTCGACGCACAACGTCCTAACCAGAAATGGGTGTCCCCGCGAAGATGTCCCGCTATCGGCGCCAAGCGGCCATCAGGGATGATAGATCCCGGTCAAGTAGAGGATATTGGCGCACTCGGGCCAAACTTCCTTCGTTAAAACCGTGCAAAATGGAGATTCTAAAAAATATGGAGGGGAGGCTTGTTTGAACACTCTTCACAATCCTGACCGCTTCATGTCGGATCTTCGACAGATTCTCTCTCAAGGGCGGAAGCGCATCGGTCTGCTGGTTGGCGCAGGAGCACCAATGTCGCTTCGGGTGAACGAGGCTGGCACGTTGGTCCCTGACGGTGGGCGCTCATTAATGCCTGGGGTTGAGGCGTTGACGACCCAAGCAATTGAAGCGCTGGCCGGACAACAGAAGGTCGCTGCCGAAGCGATTCGTGCGGAACTCGGCGCCGCAGCAAACATTGAATCGATCCTCACCCGCATCCGACTCCTGCAACAGGCACTAGGGCCGGCGCAGGTTCATGGACTTGACTCCGAAGGGTACAAGGCTCTTGGGGCGGAGGTATGCAAAAAGATCGGCGAAGTGGTCGGAGCACCGTTGCCCAAGGAGCGAAACCCCTACACCGAGTTGGTCTCTTGGGTCAGTGGAACGCTACGGGCGCATGCAGTTGAGATATTCACAACCAACTACGATCTCCTGTTCGAAGAGGCTTTCGAGCGATCCCGGGCGTCCTACTTCGATGGGTTCACCGGGGGGCATCTACCCTTCTTTGATCCCGTTAGCGTGGCCAGCGATGATCTGCCACCAAGATGGTCGCGGCTCTGGAAATTGCATGGCTCCTTGGGCTGGGCTTTGGAAGGTGATTCAGTTGTACGCGGAGGAGGGCGGACGGCCTCTCAACTCGTCTACCCCGATCACCTGAAGTACGAGCTGACACAGAAGCAACCCTACTCGGCTTTGTTCGAACGCCTGCGTCAGTTTCTCCTGACACCGGACAGCATCTTGCTCACTTCTGGCTTCTCGTTCCGCGACGCACATATCTGCGCAGTGCTGGACGAATCGCTTGCCATGAACGCGAACGCCTCGGTCATGGCATTCCAGTACATGCCTTTGGCATCTGAAGAGCCCGCTTGCAAGTTGGCTTACGAACGCCCCAACCTTTCCGTGTACGCGTCCGACGGCGCTGTGATCGGCGGCGTCAAGGGAACATGGCGCCCCGGAGATCCTCCCAAGAACTGGGAAGACATCCGAGCGACGTTCTGGGGACCAAGGTGGCCAGGGCAACAGAGCCAGTTCCTGCTTGGTGACTTTGCACTGCTTACTCGCTTCTGCGCCCTGGCCCAAGCGACCGACATGAGTGCCCAAGCTACACCTGACGCCGCCGTTGCAGCGGTGAATGGAGGCGGGGCTGCGGTCGTTGCGGTCGCTGTAGCGAATGCAGGGGAGGCAAAAGCGTGAGCGCCAAAGATCCGACCTTTCTCGGATTGGTCACCTCCGTTTCGGGTCCAACAGTCACCGTGTCGCTCGCTGAATCCCTAGCGTCAGGTATTGCTGTGATTGAAGGGCACATGTACCGGGTTGCTCAGGTCGGAGGTTTCGTACGGATTCCTCAGGGATACCAGGACCTCTTCGGCATCGTTAGTGAAGTTGGGGCATCGGCTGACTCGACGGCGGCTAGTGGGGGGCGTTGGATGAGGGTGGAGCTCGCTGGAGAGGCTCTGGGACAGAGCTTCGAGCGCGGGCTCAGCCAGTTGCCGTCGATCAACGACTCGGTGCACATTGTTACTGAGGCAGACCTTAAGCGCATATACGGGAGCGAAGGCCTTGATCAGATAACGATAGGCACTCTTTCCAGTTCCGATAGCATCGCCGTCAAGCTCTCACTGGATGCCTTGGTGACTAGGCACGCTGCTGTTCTGGGTTCAACCGGCTCTGGCAAATCCACGACCATCGCAAGCTTGCTACGTTCTATTGTTCGGCCAAATCAAGAAGGGGGCTCACCCGCGTCTCGAATCCTTCTCTTGGATCTTCATGGCGAGTACACCCATGCGCTGGCGGACTTCGCCCGCGTGTATAGCGCCACACCGCAGCCCGGCGAGCGACCACTGTTCGTTCCCTACTGGGCGCTGCAATCGAGGGATCTTCTGGATTTCGTTGCGGGAGGACTGACCGAGAACCAAGAAATTGCTTTCTCAGACAAGATCCAGGATATGAAGGCTGGGGTGCTGGCGGCGGCCAACTTTCCCGGATTGGACCCTGAATCACTCACGGCCGACAGCCCGGTACCCTTCAGCCTCAAGCAATGCTGGTATGACCTCATCGACTTTGAGATGCGGACTTTCAACGGACCGCAGCGAGACCAGCCTGCACTGGAACATGCCGGTGATCCAGCGACTCTGACACCCCCAAGGTACACCCCGGCGGCAATGGGTGCTGCTGGACCGTTCCTGAACCAGCAGGCGAAGGGCATTCGACGGCAGTTGAATCTTATGCGGTCACGGCTACTAGATCATCGATTCGACTTCATCTTGCATCCTGGCCCGTGGGAACCAGCGCTGGATGGAGCCGTTCAGTTCGACCTAGATAGACTCTTGGACGACTGGCTGGGGCACGAGAAGCCAGTCACCATTCTTGATCTATCGGGCGTACCGAGCTCGGTGTTGACGACGCTCGTTGGTTCCATCTTGCGAATCGTTTACGAGGCGCTCTATTGGAGTCGCGAAAAAACCGAAGGGGGAATACACCGTCCGCTTTTGGTCGTAATGGAAGAGGCCCACCGATACCTATCTGGCGCGAAGGCGGACGACGCAGCTGCCGACGTAGTGAAAAGGATTGCCAAAGAGGGGAGAAAGTACGGAATCGGTGCGATGGTGGTCTCCCAACGCCCCGCCGAAGTTGATGAAACCATCCTGTCGCAGTGCGGCACGATCTTAGCCTTGCGACTATCTAACCCTGAGGACCGTGCCCGCGTAAAGGGGGCGCTTCCCGACAATCTAGGCGGTCTAGTGGATCTACTGCCTGTTTTGAGAACAGGGGAAGCAATCGTGGCGGGAGAAGCGGCCAGACTGCCAGTGCGATGCCGGGTAACGCTCCCCCCTCCTGAGCAACGTCCCAAGAGTTCTGATCCCAAGGTCTCCGAAGCCTGGGCTAATAAGCGAATCGCAGAGGGATACGACCGAGTCGTGGCCTCTTGGCGAGCGCAGAGAACCTTCGCCGTCACGCGAAACCTTGGCATTGTTCGAGTGCCAGTCGAAGACACCACAGAACCACAGGGAGGAGAACAATGAACCGAGAACCAGTAGCGTCATCTACGATCATTGCAATCGGATACGATGAACCGTCGCAGACGCTGGAAGTGGAGTTTAAGACCGGTGCTGTCTACCAATACTACAACGTGACGCAGGCGCTCTTCGAGCAACTCATGCAGGCGGGTTCAAAGGGACAGTTCTTGGCATACCAAATCAAGAACGCTTATCCGTATTCCCGCGTCGGATAGGTGCGCGTTTCGGCTATCTCCGGCGTCATGGCCGACTAAGAGAGTGCCCGTCGCATTCGAAGGCAGTCAGTCAAGTCTGGGGCAACAAATATTTGAAATCAGCTAGAAGCTGTCAGTCAGGAAAGTGCTCTGATTCACAGTTTCTGGCCGGTTTCTACCCTCGCTCTTCTCGCGACGTGAGGCCAACCCAGCTCAATTTTGATCGACCACGGCGGCAAGCGGTTCGTAGAGCGATTTGGATACCGTTAGCACGCATCCTGTTGGCTTGTTCAATAAATAAATACACGACTACCACACCTCAAAATTGAAGTCGCCGAAGAGAAGAATTCGGCTCACGGCTGATATATGGATTCCCGAGTAAGCACTAAATAGCCTTCATTGGTTGACTAAAAATGTATTTTTAGTCAAAGACTTAGGTCAGATATTTCTCTTGACGCGACACTAATTGCTACCTACGCTGGCTTTAGTTCAAATTGCAGGCGTAGGTAGCAATGAGCCCGTTTTCCCATTATCTCTACGAGTTACGCATGCGCCGGGAAATCCGACAGTCGGAACTGGCGGATTTGCTCGGGTATGAGCAAAGCTACATCTCGGCGTTAGAGATCGGTGTCAAAGGCCCACCAACGCCAGAGTTCATAGAGAGATTGATCGCCGCGCTCGGGATGAGCGAAGGAGAGCGGCAAGAACTTCGGAGCATTGCCGAAGCGTCTCAGCGAAAGCTCGCGTTGAACGGAGATTGCTCTCCCGACGTCTACTGGATGCTGAAGGAGCTGCGTGACCAGGTGAACGAACTACATCCGCTGCAAATCAAGATGATTCGAGACGCTTTGGACCTAAGAGGGGTTTTTGCAGAGCCCGCACCAAAGCTGAATCGGCGCATCAAGCGTCGCAGCAAAGTGGAGGTAAGCATGTAAAAAAGAAACGGGACAATCCTTTCGGCTTGCCCCGCTGGTGTAGGTATCTGACGACACCCACGGATCGCACCTTCAGTATCGTCATCCTTCCCGCCAGCGTCAAGCCTCCCACTCAACGCCTAAATGTAATCCGAGCGTACAGGACACATACGCGTTGTTCGTACGTCCGTAGACAGGCGTATCAAGTGACGAATGCTGGGTCCGGAGCGACCCGGCAGGGAGACGCTCATGTCGGCAACACCCTGGCGAGGCTTGTGGCACGGGCAAAGGCCCGCTGGCGAGCCTCATATAAGAGCGAGAAGAATTGTCAGGTCGACTGGCGGCATAGTTCGCGGCAAGTTTCCGAGCCGCAAGAACGGCCGAATGGTCCATCACGAAGGACTATTAGAGCTCGATGCGATCTATCTGTTTGAAGCTTCGCCGCAGATTTCCACGTATCGGGAGCAGCCGCTCACAATACGCTATCCGGATGGACCGCGATTGCGACGCTATACGCCAGACTTCGAACTGACGCTAAGCAATGGGGACTGCGTACTCGTCGAAGTCAAACCACTGATCGGCCTGGCTGATAAGGCGGTGCGACACAAGCTCGATCGCGTGCGAATGCATCTTCAGCGATCGGACCAGTGCTTCCTGATACTCGACGACAGTTCATTGCGGATGGAGCCCCGTCAGGCAAATCTGCGTCAAATCTATCATTGCGCGCCCCGTATTCGCCAACCGATTTCTGCATACAAAGCCGCACTAGACCGGCACGCGTTCAGGTTTCCGTTGCCGATCTCTTCGGCCACCACTTTGTTTCTTGATCGCGGCGTGGAGCCTTACAGCATGCTACTCGCCGGCCTACTGCGCTGCGATCTAGACCAACCGATTCTCCCTGAAACTCCACTCCATATAACAAAGGAGGGAGATGATGCCTGGTTTCGCATTGCTCCGCAGCACGACTTTTAGTTGGGACAGCACGGTTTTCCGAATCGATCGCCTTCAACCCAACGGCGATTTGCTACTCGAACGGCTTGAGGATGGGCAATTCATGTCGATAACACGCCAACGCCTACTATCCGACTATGCCGAAGGACGGGTGTCGGTACGGCCGCAGGCCGCGAGCATATCGAGCGCGAACGCACCGCCCATCTACTCGCGCGCGCTAGACGAACTGCCAGCGCACGTTCAAACCGAACTGGCGCGACGTTGGCACTACGTACAGTCGTTGTTAGAGAGTGACGGCGTTGCGTTCACTCCGCAAGCTATGAAGCCATTCATTGCAGCTGTGGCAGATCGGATCGGAGATGCCACCCCCCCAAGCGTTACATCGCTGTATCGGTGGTATTCACGTTACAGGTGTCATCAGGACCGGCGCGTATTGATACCTCGGTCCGATCGTCGCGGTAGCCGTATTCTTCGGCAAGATTCAGAAATCCTCAAGCTTGCTGCCGAAGCGATGCAGGAAGCAATCAACGCATCGCCTCGAGCGACGGTCCCGACAATCTATGTCTATCTTATCAAGAAGATCGAGCAGGAGAATCGCACGAGGCTTCCCGCAGAACAGCTTAAACGTCCGGTGCTGCGTACCGTGTATCGAATGCTGGCACGTGCCGATGTGTACGAGCACGTCGCGCTGCGCGAAGGCAAGAACACGGCGGATAGAAGGCTGCGCCTAAACAAGGCCGGCGTGCAATGCAATCGCATCCTGGAGAGAGTGGAGATCGACCACACGCCTCTCGACCTGTTCCTCATTGATGAAAGGACGTGCCTACCACTGGGCCGTCCAACCCTTACCGTTGTTGTCGATCATTTCAGTCGCATGCTACTCGGCTACCACGTGAGCTTTGATAGCCCATCCGCCGCCGCAGTGATGGCTGCACTTCGCCATGCGATCCTCCCAAAGACCGCTGCTGTGCCTGCACTAGCGAATATCACAATTACAAAAGAATGGCCATGCTACGGGCGCCCCGACGTCTTGGTCGTTGACAACGGGCTCGAGTTCCATGGGCGTGATCTGGAGAGCGTTTGCTTTGATCTCGACATCCGCATTCAGTACTGCCCCAAACATCAGCCGCGATTTAAGGGGGTAGTCGAGCGGTATCTTAAGACGATCAATTATTTCCTTGCTCATCAGCTCCCCGGTACGAGCTTCGCACGCATGCATCATCGCGGCGACTACGATCCGCTGAAGCATGCAGTTTTGACGGTGGCCGAATTCAAGCACATCTTCGAGAAGTGGGTGATCGACATTTACGCGCAGCAAAGGCATCGAGCGCTTGGTGTTACGCCGTGGCACAAATGGGAAGAAGGATTGCGACACCGGACGCCGGGTCTGCCTGCCGACTTCCAGGATCTTCAGCGACGCATAGGTTTGACCGAGGAGCGGTCACTACGCCGTGACGGGATATGGCTCCACGGCATCCGCTACTGCGACGATGAGCTACAGACCATACTGACCCGATACGGAGAGGGCGTCCGCGTCCGGGTTCTCTTCGACCCTGAAGACCTCGGCGTCATTCAAGTCTGGGGCCCACACCAGGAGTCGCCGATATCAGTGCTTGCCGCAGATCAGAACTACGCGAGAAACTTGACCTCACGCCAGAATGATCTAATTAGGGCGAAATTGCGCGAACAAGGTGAGACAACCGAAAACAAGGGCGCGCTGGAGCGGGCAAAATATGAGTTGGTCGCAGCAGTCCAGAAACTAATGCAGAGTCGGAAGCAAGGGCATCGAAGAAAGGCTGCAGCGATTCGAGGAATCAGCAGCTCGAATCCGCAATCTGATGTCCAGCTAGTTCCGGCAAGGCCGGTGGCTCCAGCGAGGTCAAGCGTTGCAGCATCCGACGATGATCTACCAACAGCGCGCTATACTTCGTTTAGCGTGAAGCGGTGAGGTACGGCGATGCAATCAATACACTCGGTCCTCGAACGCTTCAACGACGACCTTCTCCAGTTCCCTGCTTATGTGGCGGCGTTCAACGACATAGAGAGTCTTCTGCGTCTGTATCGGGAATCCGGCATCGCCCAACATCTACTCGTACTGGGCGAGAGTGGCACTGGGAAAACTACGCTGTGCCAAGACTTCGTGACTCGCTATCCTCGCGTCGCCGTGGCCGAAAGAGACGTGGTTCCCGTGCTGCATGTCTCGATCCCTCCCGTGGCCACCATTGCAGCAGTCACCGAAGCGATGCTAGCGCGCCTCGGAGACCCATCACCCACCAGAGGAACCGTCTCAGCGAAGACAGCTCGCGCGGTCAAGCTGGCACATGCTGTATCGGTGGAACTCCTGCTGATCGATGAGGCACAACATATTCGGGACCGTGGCCAGATGCCAACTCAGTACCTCGTCGGAGACTGGCTGAAGACCGTCATGGACGAAGTCGGCGTTCCGACCGTATTACTCGGCCTTCCGCGGGTAGCGAGCTTGCTCCAAGTCAACGAGCAAGTGCGACGGCGATTCTCCCGGCGCAGGTATCTACAGATGGGGCAACAGGGTGAAACAAGTGTCGAAGCTGAGTGTCTGCAACTTTTTCTATCACTTGGTGACAATTTTCCGATTCCGGTGTCATGTGGATCGATGGGGTGGAGTGAGATGGCGCAACGCATATATTTCGCGTGCGACGGGCGGGTTGCCTACATCAAGAAGCTGCTCGCTGGCGGCATTCGCTTAGCCCTTGAGCAAGAGCTATCAAATGTCGGGCCTGAAACTCTGGAGATGGCCTTCACGCAGGACGTTTGGTGGGAAGGTGTGGATCRGCTCAATCCATTCAACGAGCGGTTTCAGTTCCGACGACTGAATCGGGCAAACGAGCCATTTGAGCAAGTCCTGACTGTGCCGTACCGAGACCGAGTTCGAGTACGAAAGTGATACTCCTTGATAGCTTTCCGATCCGACCGTCTCATCAGTATGGGGAAAGTCTTGCTGGCTACGTCTATCGAGCCCATTCGCTCAATGGACATGCGATCCCCGCAGATACATCCACACTGATTGGCAATATATACGGCCAAGGGATCGCGGCACTTGACCCATGCACATGGGAGAAGATCGAGGCTTTGCTTGGTCGTCGTGCCCGCGTCAGCGCGTGCGATTGGTCAGCAGCGTGGAGAGGACTGTGGCGAACACACATTTCCAGCATTCGTGTGACGCGCTTGAGATGGCCGCAGCTTGTCCTTTGTCCAAAGTGTGTCGCGGAGAAAGGGATTCACTTCGCCCTGTGGGAAATGCCTCTGATAAGAGCATGCCCCTTCCACCGTTGTAGGCTGGTCAATAGTTGTCGCCGGTGCGGTAGCAAATATGAATGGCCCTATTTGCACCCCGATTGGCATTGTCACTGCGGAGCGGTAGTCACCGACGGCCCGCTTGAGCCTGCGGGAGTCATGGAATACAAACAAGCTTCCACGATTTGCCTTGCATCGGACCTGCCCTTACCGCAATCTCGCGACGAAAGCGTTAAGCAACCGGACGGCTGGCCATCGCTTCCCTATGCGACCGTAATAGAGTCGCTATATGTATTGCACGGGCTTCGGCGCTTGATTGTCGATTCACTTATGCGAAATATGCCACCGTCACTTTCCCACAGCGACAGGCGGACATCCAAGGCTCGCCCTGAACCTCATCGGTGGGAATACGATCTCTTGAGCAAGTGGCCACGAAATCTTGAAGATGGCCTCATTCGTCTCGTCCGCTGGGCTTGCAGGAACGATGGCCGTACCCTAATCCTCATAGAGGATAATTCCGCAATTTGGCACGGAATTCAATATGTGCGAGCCGCGGCCTCTACATCGCTTGCTGACAGCACGATAGACCAAGTCGTCCTCCGCTTGATTGACTCGGTAAGGGCGCCATTTCCAGCGCATACTCTTGTAATTTTCAATCCCAAGTTGGGCGATTCCCAGAAGACGGGAAGAATCAAAGCTTTGCTGTTATGGTGGCAGGCCCTCAGCCGAGGGTATGTCGCTAGCGATCCCGCTGCTGTTTCCGAGATGACGGGGTACGTAACCGCCTACCCGGATGGTCGAGAAGCAAGAGCAATTGATCTGTTGAATGAGCTTTTCAGGATTGCCGCTGAAGGCATTGAACCTCAAAGATGTCATTTAATTTTTCGCGCATGGATTGCATCATGTCCCGAGTTTGAACACACCGATCCGGATGCGTTCCTGCGTCAGCTTTGGTCCACGCTCGTGAAGACACCAAGCACTGTGCTGGACCGCATGATCGCTGCGGCAACTCAGATACATGGTGACTGACCGTGAGGACATCAACAGGGCGCTTCCTGGTTCGGCCGCGGCCATATGCCGGTGAGCTTGCCTTCGGCTACCTCGTAAGAGCCGCATCGGCCAACGGATACGAGAATCCGCGGGAGCTTTGCCGAGTGATTCGAGCAAATAGAGTCTCCTTTCGCGCTTCTCTCAGCTTGCAATCGTCGGAGCTTGCTTGTCTTCGAGGACCACTTCCTCGTTACTGCGACGCGGTATCAGGCACCTCTTACGGCTTGCGCCGTGATGACTTCAACCACTACTTCATGCGCTGGTGCCCGAAGTGCTTGTCGGAGGGAGATTACTTGCGAGGTGAATGGGGAATAAAGCTCTGTTGTGTATGTGTCCCACACGGGGTCAATTTGATGGATCGCTGCCCTCAATGTGCCTCGAGTCAACCATTGGAGCGATGCTCAATATCGACATGCAGCTGCGGATACAGGCTAGAGCGCGCTTCACCTGCGCCAGCAGACGGGGGCCTAGTAGATTTGCACCAAATTCTGGCGCAAGCCCTGCGGTGTGGAAGTGGTGAGCCCGGCGGCATCACGCCGACAAATTGGGTGCGGATGGTCAAATACTTGGGATCATTCGACGCTGCCCCGTTCGCTACTCGTCCCGGTCAGCAGAAGCGTCTACACGAACTGCGTGTTTCCGTTGAGCTTGCCAAGGGAACATCCAGCATCCTCGAGAAATGGCCGACAAACTTTAAGCATTTGCTGGCCCGCATTAGAGCGGCGCGACCTCTTGCAACCCACATAGGGGATGCGTTTGGACCGTTCTATCGCGTCCTATATCGAGATCTGAATGACGGCTCGCTTGACTTTCTGCGGCAAGAGTTCGAGACATACTTGCAGGAAAACTGGTTTGGACTCCTGGGACGCCGCAATCGCAGGCTTCAACCAAAGACGATTGCAGTGCATCCGCATAGACCACCGGAGGAGATCGCCAGGGCCGCGTGTGCGAGCAAGGCGGCTGTACGCCGTCTGGCGGTCCTAGGTTTGATTCGCGGACATGCGGTAGCGCATGCCTCCGGACGAACGACAATAGCTGTGCATCGCGACGATGCGAAGGGCGTGAGTGCTTGCAAAGCCGATAGCCTCTCTTTACGCGAGACTGCCCACCTGTTGGGGCTAAGGCGAGAGCGGGTGCGCGAGCTTATCGACGCAGGACTACTGCGCGCATGGATAGATCCGCGCCGAACAAGCGCATCGGTATGGTGGTTGTCCAAGCAAGACGCATACAAGTTGTTGTCCATCACAGCGTTGACGATGGTCAACGGCGTGTCCAAGGCGAATATGGCTTTGGCGACCATACTCCAAACATGGCGCTTGCGTAGCGGAGAGTTCCCAGCGCTGGTACGTGCGCTTCTCGTGGGCGACGTGACGATTGCCAGCACCACAACCGTTGGCCGGGGGATGGGGCGGGCGGGCATATCAACGGAATCCCTTCGCTCTTGGTTAGATGCGCATCGGGCTCAGACCAGCTCTTGGATGTCCGTGGACACGGCAGCGAAGTGTTTGAGGGTCAAGCAGCAGGTTGCGTATCAACTGGTCTACCGCGGGCTACTACTTGCAGAGGAGGACAATGGAATCCGGCGCGTAAGCGGTGATGCTTTAAAGGCATTTGGTCAGCGATACATATCTCTATCAGAGCTTGCTACTGCTCAGGGGATGGCACCCCGCAAACTACTTGCTATCCTGTCGGCTCGGCCTGTATGTGGACCTACGGTTGACGGCACTCGACAGTATTTCTATCGGCGAGACGAGGTCGCAAAGAACCTAGGAGAGAGCCATCTCAAGGTAGGGCGATAGCCTCTCACTAAAGCACCTCACGTTCACAGTGCGTGAACTAAATCTGGAGTCAGGAACCGATGTTTGACTGGAACGGTACTCAGTTGGAAAAAATGTCTCCTGAAGAGGAGCGGAAGTTCTGGCGACGCTTCGAGGCCTGCCTCCGTCGGGATGACGGAGAGGTGGCCAAGGCGCATCTTAGGGCTGGTAACCCCATCTACTATAGTGACGAGAAATTTCCGGACTATGTAGTGCGTGAATGGCCAGATGGGAGACGGGAGTTGATTACCGTAAGTGTTTCTGAGGGGATGAAAGTCGTCCGTCAATTGTAGATCGGTCAATAAACGGTCGAGGTACGAGAGACAAGGTCTGGGAACAAGATGGACTCAACCCTCGGCCATTGCGACCGGCCTCTGATTTCTCTCAACTGAAAGCCGTTTCCGATCAAGAGCTGTCACCAGCAAAGGCGGTGGAAAGTGTATTCGCCGTGTGACTCTATGTCTTTGGTATCCAAAGGGAGTACGCACAAGCAGCCGCGACCACTATCCATACCAAGAGAAAGAACCAGATTGTCGACCACTCCCAGCGTGCTTTGACGAACAGAGCAGCCCATCCAGTCATCACCGGCTCTTCTTCAGTCGCACCCAACTCGGGCGCTAAGCGCTGCTGAGCCCTGAAGAGCTCGTGATCGGACGGCGCGTGGTTGTAGGGGCAGCGATCTTTTATCGTTTCGTACTCAACTCGAAGCGCATCTACCTCTGAATCTTCCACTACCTGGCCGCACTCCATTCTGGCAAGTACATGTGCCAGCTTAAGGTGGTAGGCCGTAAGATCCTCGGCGTTACGATGTAGCGCATCTCCCTTCGCGCCGTAAGCGGCGCCCCACTCGAGAAGACTGATGGCCAAAAGGAACACACCAAGCGCGACCGAAATTGCGGTCAGGTAGTTGTCCAGCGGCGTCCCAGGTTGGGGCGAGTAGATTCGCTGTGCCACCGCCGCTGCGACACTCAACGCCGAGAGCATCGCGAGACTGATGGTCGAAAACATCTCTCGCTGCTTTAGGCGTCGCGCAGCGTTGTAGCGCGAACCAGAGGTCTTCCAAGCCCGCGTGCGGAGGTCCGAGACGAACTGCCTCATTGGTGAGAGCATGTCAAATTGGGGGTGCGGGAGACACCTCAAGAATCAGGTCATATCCACTTCTCAAGCAGCGATGCAGAGCATTCCCTCGAGAAGGTCTTGTCACAAAATGCGACGTCCCATGCTTGCGCAGGGTAGAGAGCACTTCCGCCCGCGAGACCGAAGCCTTGCGAGGTATCGCTTGCACGATAGGCGTCACCCGCACGCGAATTATAGCGAAGTTAGCCATAGAGCGCCCCTTCGTCCTTGTGCATGGCGAATAGGACGTGCTGCAGGTACTTTTCGTAGCGATCCTTGAGCTGCTCATCGGTCAGTGCCTCGTCTGGTCCGACGCGGCCTCGTTCGGTGAGCAAAGCCAACATCTCTGCCCTGGTCCTAATCTTGTCGTAGTTCCGCACGTACCCACCCTCTGGGTTGAACTTCATTTCGAAGTAGGCGCGTCGCAGCTTCTTTAAATCGGCCGGCGCTCTACAATCGAAATCTGTCAGGCGCTTGAACATACCTTCGATTGCTTGATCCAATCGATAGAGCAATTTCAAATCGCTGATTTGGTTGAAGTAGGCAATCCACCCATAGCGTTTCTTGTGCGAGATCGCCCCCGTGATTCGCTCGTTGAGTTCAAGGACGAAGATCTCCTTCAGCCTTTCTGGCGTGAGGTATTTAAACCTTTCCAAGCGGCGCGTCCGGTTGTGCGTGTAGTCGCTGAACTTTGCAGCTATCGACTGTAGAAATCGCTCGGTGGTCGAGTCCCTCACCGAGATCAGCGGCCAATGGAACGTATAGCCAAGGTAACCGAACGGCTTGGATAGCTGCTGGAGGTGTGACTTTCCTGACCCGAGGGGATGCAAGCTTAGGCCACGCCGCTTGAGTCTCGCACGAAGTGAAGCGAGGGCCTTCTGCACTGCGTCGTGATCGCCGTACATCAGCACATCGTCGACGTATCGGTAGTAGGTAATGCCTGTCGTCGGCATGACATCGTCAACTTCTTGCATGTAGATGGATGCCAAAATATTCGAGATGGCCAGGCCTTGAGGAACGCCAACGTCTGTCCGGTAGTCCGCATGCCTGGTTCTTCTCGTATTCTTTGGAACCGTCGGTGTTGCAAGTGCGTGGCGGATCAACTTCAGCGCAATCGGAGTTTTGATCTTTTTTGCGAGTACCTTGAGCAACCGCTCGCGCTGGATCGAGTCATAGAAAGTCTTGATGTCAGTGCTGCAGATCCACGTCTCCGTTGGAGATTTACTCATTATGTCGATCGAGATTTCGCGCACATATGTGCTCGCGACGTTCTTTGGGACACGCTCCGGATATAGGATAGCGAGAAACCTGTTTAGTTGATGCAGCACAACACGGTCACGAACCGTGGGGATGCCGATCAATCGTGGCTTCTTATCTCTTCCCTTCGTCTTCAGTACCTCAAGGAATGGAGAGAACCTATACTTCCCAGTCAGGCATTTTGCCGATGCAGTCGACAACTGGACGCTTGCATCGAGTGCGAACTGAAAGCCATTCAAGCGATCAATTCCCTTACCGGTCGTGCTTGTGAATTCTTCCCTGAACACCGCTTCTAAAGCCGCCGCAGAGAACAAGGCACTGAACAGCATCGTGTCGTCAATCTGATCGGGCCATAAGGTTGCTACTGTCGATGCCTCCAGAAGAGGTAGCAGCAGTTGATGGGCATTGGGCGGTTGTGCCATCTATGTATTACCCCTCCTCCGGACTGGGCATCTAATAGGAAACTTAAGTGGACTAGGAACCGGACAGCAATCTAATGATGATGACGATCCTCGCACTTAATCTGCAAGCTGCGCGGCGCCACGAATTTTGGCATCACTTTGAGTTTGCAGTCGCTTCTCGATGGCTGCCGGCAACTCGAGCAACTTCGTCACGACAGTGGTCGGGCAGGGTAACCTGGCATCCTTGATCGCATTCCCAGTGAATCCATCGACACGAAGGATGTCGACGTATGGCAAATAGATGGCATGCAGCGCATCACCGAGATCGCTAGCCTTGGATGGTCTTCCTCCGTTCGCCGGCAGCGCGGACAGCCTCGCCACATGACACAGAATCTGACTTACCGCCAGCAGGCTCGGGGTCTGCTCCCACGAGCAATGGGCTGATTCGCTCAGCGATAGCCCAAAGACGCTCGCCAGCCGCAGCAGCATAGAGTCAGGAACGCTACGCAGCCCATCGTCCAACGCGGCCTGAATGGCGGGGGTGGTCTTGTGAGAGGCCCCCGTGCCCTGCAGCGCTTCATGCGCGCGTTGCACGCCCAGACGCGCGTCCTGCATTGACTGACGTAGGTCGTCACCAATCTTGCGGAGGAACTGGGATAGCGGCGCGGTCCTGTCCCACTGCCGCTCATACCATTCCGAAAAAGTCCGGAGGTCGATCATCGAAGATTCGATCGCTTCCAGCACCTGTGCCTTGCTGCCGTGGCCTCGAATGAATCTGATGACCTGGCGTCGTCCTTCAGCCGTTAGCGGATACTGATCTAGTTGCCTGTGGACTTCGGGTCCGAGTTCGTCTGCAGGTAACTGCTTCGCGGTGCGCAAGCGGCCTGTACTATCGAACAGTCTCTTTGCTCTTCTGCGTTCGGCGCGATTGTTGGTGGTACTTGCCAGCGCATCTTCCAGGCTGGTGGCAAGTGAAGGAAATTCGATGCCTAGATCACCGAGGGGTGGCATCCAGTAGCCGTCGTCGCGGTAGACCGAACTCCAGCTCTGTTTTTGAGGTGCTTGCGCTACGGCACGCACTTCGGCTTCAAACAGGGAAAACGGATCGACCAGTGCTGACTTCCCACACAGCCGCTGAATATGAAGCAACCGACTTCTCGCCGCCCCAACATCAGTCTGGCGAACGGCAGCCGCCTCGATAACGTGGGCGTAGCTGAATCTGAGCTGTATCGCACCGGCTTCCTGCCAATCGAGCAGCCGCTGCTCGACCCGCATGTGCATCTCGGTCTTCTGCCTGTTGTCAGACAGTACGGAAAAATCACTGCTGTCCAGGTAGACAATCAGTGGGCGGCTGTGCGATTGCGTGCTGCAGCTCATAGCCATAGTTCGAGCTAGCGCATGCAAGTCTTGCTGGACTGACTGATCGCACCGTCCCTGCATAGAAATTCCCCTGCACTACAGTCCGATGCGCCGCCCTTGCTACCCGAGCACGGCTGGTTGATCCTAGCGTAAGCAGTTTGGCAGCCGATCGTTATGATAGTCATGAATATTGCACCGACGGGTCGCATTGCGTTTCCACGGAAAATAGATAGTGTCGGAATCGAAAGTGTGGGGCGTAACCCTCCCTTCGCGGGGTAGTGGCAGCCACCGCTAACACCGTGGGGCATTCGCGTATATCGGACTTGTCCACCGAGGTGTCTGACGGATAGTGCTTGTCTGGCGCTTCCGCGTTGTCGCTAAAATGGCACGATTACCTCCAGCCGGTTGTCTTTGCGCGCTTCGCTAGCGCCGTGTCCGGTGCCACCTACCGCCACAGGACTGAGATAGCATGACTCCTGACCTGATCGTTCAAGTCCTGCGAAGCACCTTCGCTCAAGGCATCGATTCATCGCTACGCGACTATGTGCGCTGGCATCGGACCCGTCGCTGGCTGCTCTTCTCCGACTACGTGCTTGGTCAGGCAAATCGGCACAATGACACCTTCGCCTTCACGCTCGTTCCCGCCGGTCGTCACCTGGAAATAATCGGCAGGGACATCCGACGTCTGTCCGATCGAGACCTCAAAGATTGCTCTAAGGTCAGTCCCTCCATGATGCAGTTACTGCAGGATCATCGCATCATGACCTTCTGCTTCCTCGTGCCTCGCAAGCGCTCGCAACAGGTGGAAGACGCGCGGGCGGCCATCGCCGCCACGCTTGCGATGACCAAGGAGTGGCGGAATCGAGGTGTTGCGTTACCGATGATCAAGCGGCTGGAAGAGATGCGGCGGCAGGCCTTGTCACGCTCGTTCAATGTCAGGCTGCTCGACGACATGATTTTTGCCTCCACGTTCGCGGCGTACCTTACCGCACAACTTTGCCGCTTCGGGCCAACTGAACGTGTTGGCTGGTTTTCCGATGTTGACAAGATCACGACGGCGTTTGGTGGTTTCGTAAATGACATGTACGCTGCGAACGTCAGGGGACTGTGTCAGCAACTGGTTCCCGGCTGGCAAGGGCCCGCACTGGGGGTCAACCAGATCCCGCTGCCAGGTGAACGACTCTGGTGCGAGCAGCACTTACGTATTCCGGATCATTTCGCCGGAGTCATGGCCGCGTGGAACCTTCGGACCAACGAGATACCTTCCGCCTCGCCAAAATACCTGCCTGTATTGGCGGAGGCGATAGCCGACCGCAAGAACGTCCACCTCATCAAGATTGCGCGTGCCACGCTGCCGGAGGGCGGTGAACACATGGAAGCGTCTCGGCTTTTGGTCTCACGCACACCAATTGCAGGAGCGGCGAAATAGCAAAATTTGGACTGCGGGGGGGCGGGAATATTCGTCTGGTACGTGCAAGCTATTTTCTAGGTAGGCCGCAGAGACCGACAACAAGAAGTCGGCAGCCGCGCCGTTTCGGGCACCTACAGCACATGTTCGATGGATGGCGAGTCCGTGCCGCAAACGAAGTACCATGCATCTGGGTTAAGTGATAGAAGGGAGAAGATGGATCAACATGGGTAGTGTGCATTGGAACGCCGGGGAAGTAGCCGACGCTAGCCGCGTTTGGAAGGCGGCCGTGGACAGATTTCCTGATCACGAGTTAGCGGCACTGCTCCGCCGCGATCTTCCCACAGTCCTTCGCTAACTTGTGCATACATAGCGACAGAACTCTATCACCTCGGAATACCGTGATGGCTGATCAAGAATATGACGAGATGACGGCTAGGTACGTCGCCGACATGGAAAAGCAGTCCCGCGAACGGCTGGCCGAAGCGACTGACCTGATTGCTAGGTTCACGACTCTGGCTGCGTCCAAGGGCGTGACCCTGAGGGCTGAGTCATTCGAGTACATCCAGACCATCGGCATCGTCGCCAAAGCGCCAGGCATCGCAAGGGCGCTGTTAGAACCACTAAGGGCCGAACGCGACGGACTGCTTGCGTTCCACGAGATCGCTAACCGGTTACCGGCTCATTACGAAGGATGCTTTGCCGGGCCCGACTTTATCTTGATGGCTCATCCTTGTTACCGGCGCGGTATGCACCCAGGCAACAACTGGGCGCCAAGGTTTGCAGACTTGTTTTGGCGGTTCGAAGGCCCCGGCATAGAGAAATACATTGCCCTCGACGAAGACCGAGTCCGGATCGACGTCGATAGGCTGGGCTATTTTGAAGCCGACACTTGGTACGGCGCGCCCTTCGACGAGGACATACGAAATATCAAACCTGGAATCGTCAAGCTGCGTCCGCCAATGGATCTCGAATCTCGGCATGTTTCTTTCTTCTTCGCAGACGCGTACTGTTTGGACATCATGTGGAGCGAGTCGGATGGCATCAAGTCGTTCCAGGCCCTGGAAATGAAGACTGAGGACATCTGGATTGAGGTCGAGGGGCAGCGCTGTTTCCCCGCCCGCTACCTGCACGCCGAGTTCGATCTTGCGGCCAACTGTTTCAGACACTTCGACGGTGCGATCCAGCTTTTCACGGAAGAAGAGTATTTCCAGAGGCGGGATTCAGACTTCAACATGACGATGAAGAAGCCGGCGCACATCAAGGCCCGGTCAAGCAAGGTCTTCAAGATAAATGGCCCGCTTAGAACGAAGGACTGGGTCGAGTTCTGCTGCCACTTCTATACAGCCAATCCGCTAACCTTCGAGTACTTCAGCGGTGAATATCCTAAGCACGTCACTGAGATCCTCGAAAGGATCCGGGGCCAGCATCTCAACTCGCCAGCGAGACTTAACGTGGCTGCTGGGTGAGGTTGTGACGAGGTTCCACTACGGGTCCGTCTGACGGATGCTAGAGAACCCTACGCCCTCGTGCCGCCACCAAATAGTAAGGCTCAAGGGGTAGTTGCTTTGCCTGCGCAGATTTTTTCACTTTCCGTGGCAGAAATTTCGGGTTCTTTCACTTTTGGTGTCACACTCGAGTGAAACGTGTGTCGCGAAACTTGAAAATTCCGTTTGTGCCCCCTGGGGCTTTTTCATTTTCCGTGTCATCCGACAAGGTGGTGCGCCGATCCTAGCGAGATCATAAAAATGCTAGTCATCAAATGGGGTTACGGCTTGCCAGGCCGTAACCCTTTTTCATTGAAGTGAGACTGTCCATGCCTCTCATTGATATCAAGAATCTCCAACTCGCCGCCGCCGCCTTTGGCGAGCGGCGCGGCTGGGGCAAGTATCACAGCCCCAAGAATCTCGCCATGGCGCTGAGCGTCGAGGTGTCCGAACTCGTGGAAATCTTCCAGTGGCAGACGGAAGAGGAATCCCGCAACGTCATGGCGACCGCGGAGCGGGCGCATGTGGAGCAGGAACTGGCGGATATTACGATTTACCTCACGCAGCTTGTGACGGCGTTGGGGGTGGATCTGGATGCCGCGGTGAGGGCGAAAATGGAAATGAATGCGGTGAAATATCCCCCACCGGCGGGGGAAGCGTAGCGGGATACCGCCACCTACCGATTCTCTATCCCTACCCGCCAGACCCGCGCTGCAGCGTCTCCCTCATACCGCACAAACGCCACGCTGGACACCATCGGCTCAACAATAGGAATCTTCTCCATCGGGGTGACGATCAGGCATTGCACGTTGGCGGCGCCTAGCCGTTGTAGCCAGTTGCGCGTGGTGTCGTCGTCGCCCCGCCAGAATGATTCATCCAGCACGGCGAGGTGGAAGCGGTAGGGCCGAGCCGCCTCTGCGGTGGCCAGCGCGGATGGCGCGTCGCGTAGTTGTTCGTCCAGAAGTGCCCAGTCGCGTGCGTCGGCGTCGATGCGGGCCTGGAGCCAGCGGCGCATGCTCTCGCGGCAGGGGTCGCATGATTCCACGGTGGGCGCGTGTTGCCCGAACGCCTCGGCGCGCAGCGCGTCGAGCATGTCGAGGCTGGCCGACTGCATGGCGGGTTCGGACGCGGCCAGTAGGTCTTCCGCCTGCTGGCGCTCCGTTTCTGCGATGGCCATCGCCGTCTGCGCCGCCGTGCGGGCGTCGCGGCAGGCATCGAGCGATTGCTCGCATGACCGGATTGTCCCTCGTAACTCCTCCAGCCCATCAGCCAGTTGCTGGAGGATGTCCGAGGCATTCTGGAGTCGTTGCTTTTCCTCCCCAAGTCGCGCCGCGTCGCGCGCCGGAATGTGCCAGTCGATTTCGTGGAAGTCTGAAAAAGCGGAGAGTTGCGAGAGCGCTGCGGACGGCGCATGGGCCCGGCGCGCCGCCAGCCGCTCGCGTTGGGCGAGGAAGTCCGCCTCGGTGGCGGCAGGCGCTTCGTTGACGGAGGCAATCAGCGTGGCGTACAGCGTTGCGCGTTGCCGGCGGATGTCGCGTACCCGTTCGAGTTGCTCGATATCGATGTCGAGCTGCGCGATCCGCTCCCCGCCACTCGCGGAAATGCTATGCCGCAGGTGCAGGGCCTGGGCGCGCAGCGCGGCGTGGCGCTCCACTTCATCCAGCACGCGGCGGTCGTGCCGCGCCCAGTCGTCGGCCAGTTGTCCGAGCCGCACCTCCAGCAGCGCGAGCTTGAGGCTGGCAAAGTAGCCGTCCAGCGCGTCGCGGCAGGCGCGCAGAGCTTCGACGGGTAGCGGATCGCCGATGGCGAAGCAGCGACGGAACCATGCGTGATACCGCGCGAAGGTGTCGAAGGATTCGGCGCCGACCGTGCGCAGCGATTTGCGGAGGGCGACGAGGTCGCCGTCGAAGTGAGAAAGATCCCCGCCGACGCTCAATTCATGCGGCGCGGCGACGAACAGCCGCGCGGGCAGGGGCTGATCCGCCGCGCTAGGGAATATCTGGGCGAGGGTGACCGTTCTGTCGAACGCGGCATTGTGGAAGACGCCAAGCAGCATGGCTGGCCGATCCGTCGCATGCGGCGTGATGGCGGGGTTCGGGGCCGGGAGTAGGAGCATTCTCAAGGCCTCGACCAAGGCGCTCGTGCCTGGCCCGAGGTTGCCAGTCAGCACGGCATGGCGGCCGTCGGGACACATCGACGTCACACCTTGCCGGAACGGCCCCCAGTTCGAGACCTCGAGCCGCATCAGGCGGAATCCTGCATCCAGTGTGGTGGCCTCGATATCCGGGGCCACCGTCTCCGGTGCCATGGTGGGTGGCCTATCCATCGACGCCTCGCGTGCGCTCGGTGGAGGTGCCGCGCAGTTGTGTCTGATAGGCGGCCAGCCGCGCGTCGAAATCGGCCAGCCATTGGGTGTCGATAAATGCTTTCAACACCCGGCGGACTTCGTACGAAGGTGTTTCCGTTTGGCCCGCGCGCCGCAGGAAGCCGAGTTCGACGATCTTGCCCACATGCGAGTCGACCATGTCGATAAGCTTGGCTTCATTGCTGCCCGAAGGCAGGAACGTGCGTAGCAATTCAGCGATGTCTTCGCGCGTCAGGATCAGTGGGCCATCGAGACCGGCAGCGTCGAATTCGGCGAGCGCCTTGCGCAGCAACGCCAGCGTGAGGCTGACCGCGTAGGACAGGGGGCGTCTGGCGATCAAAGAGGGCGCCGTGGCATCTGCCGCTGGCGCTGATAGCACTCGTAGAAATGCGAATCCATCGTCCTCGTCGACGACCAGGGCGAGGCCCAGCACGGCCACATAGTCGCGCACGGCTGCCTGCTGTGACACGAGTGCCTGCCAAGCGCTGGGTGAGTCTTCGCGGCACAGCACCCCTTTGAGCAGCGGGACCACCAGGGGCGACAGGGCGTGGGGACCTTGCGCGCTCATGATCCATGTCTCACAAAGACGACGCGTGGCATTTGTGCGCCGCGTGTCAGCGGCTCGCCGCCCATGCCGCGCGCGTGCCAGGTGACGGTCTCGGTCGCCGCCTCATCGACGACGCAATGGAAGGTATCGCCAGTCAGTTGCAGATAAGTCAGCAACTCCGCGAGGCCGTGTTCGAGTGGGTGGTCCCCGCAGAGGGATTGCAGCGAGACTTGCGGCTGGCTGCGTAGCGCAGCTTCGACCCGTCGTTTGAGAAGGCTCTGACTCAGGGCCGCAGCCGGCGGCGGCTGATACAGCACCCGCTCCATGGGCAGGTCGATGTGAGCCGCCGTCTCGTCGATCGACGAAAACAAGCCGGCTGGCGGGGTGTCGCGCAGTGCCAGGGCCCGTGCCTCGATGCTTTGCAGAATGGCCGGGAGCGTGTCGGGGTCGATGCGCAAGGCGGGCCCTCCGGGTTAGGTGAGGCGGCTGGAATCGGTTGTAGTGTGCCTTCGGTCGCCACATTCAGGAAGCAACATTCCCGCCATGAATCGTCATGCGACGAAAACGTGGCGTTGGCCGGACACGCCGCTGCGCGCTAGACTGGTATGCATCGCATTTTGCGTGATTGGCGGAGGTGGTCATGGCAGTGCGCAAGCAAGGCAAGACGGTAGGTAACATCCACATCGGCATCGGCGGATGGAGTTTTGCGCCATGGCGCGACAACTTCTACCCGTCCGGGCTCGCGCAGGCGCGCGAACTCGAGTACGCAAGCCGTCACCTGACCGCCATCGAGATCAACAGCACCTATCACGGGACACAAAAGCGAACGTCATTCGCCAATTGGCGCGATGCGACCCCGGATGGCTTCGTGTTCTCGGTGAAGGCGTCGCGCTTCGCCACCAACCGGCGCATCCTGGCCGAGTCGGGCGACTCCATCGCCCGCTTCATCGACAGCGGCATTGCCGAGCTGGGCAAGAAACTCGGTCCCATCGTCTGGCAATTCGCGCCAACCAAGCAGTTCGTGGCCGATGACTTCGAGGCATTCCTGACCTTGCTCCCGGATGCTGTCGAAGGCGTGAAGCTGCGGCACGTGCTTGAGGTGCGGCACGAGAGCTTTATGTGCGACGACTACCTGAAACTCGCGCGCAAGTTCAAGGCGGCCACGGTGTACACAGATTCGCCAAAGTTTCCGTCGTTCGCGGACCCGACCGCGGACTTTGCCTATGCGCGGCTGATGAACGCGCAGGCCAAGCTCAAGACCGGCTATGCGCCGAAAGATCTCGACGGCTGGGCCGCGCGCGCCACCGCGTGGGCCGGCGGTAGCGTGCCGGACGACCTGCCGCGCGTGGATGAGCAGGCCGGCGCCCGTCAGAAGCCCAAGGGGTTGTTCCTGTTCTTCATCAACGGGGCGAAGGAGCACGCGCCGGCGGCGGCGCAGGCCCTGCTCGAGCGGCTGGGATGGGCGCCGACCGAGGACGTGCCGGTGAAGAAGCCCGCCGCGCGCAAGGCTGCGTGACTGAAGCCGGTTTCCGAGCCACCCCCGCCGCACCCCCGCCGCTATAATCCGGCATGACTTCGAGCCCAACCCCCAACTCCACCGCCCCCGCCACGACTTCGGCAGGCGCGCCGTTCTCTGATCTGGCGCTGTCGCCCGCTATGCTCGCCACGCTGGCGCAGCTCGGCTACGACACCATGACGCCGATCCAGGCCGCCAGCCTGCCGCTGGCGCTGGCCGGGCAGGATCTGATCGCGCAGGCCAAGACTGGTAGCGGCAAGACCGCCGCCTTCGGGCTTGCGGTGCTGCATCGGCTCGACGCACGCCGCTTCGACGTGCAGGCGCTCGTGCTCTGCCCCACGCGCGAACTGGCCGATCAGGTCACGCAGGAAATCCGCCGCCTGGCGCGTGCGGAAGAGAACATCAAGGTGCTGACGCTGTGCGGCGGGTCGCCTATGCGGCCACAGGTCGACAGCCTTATCCATGGCGCGCATATCGTTGTGGGCACCCCGGGGCGCATTCTCGATCACATCGAGCGCGGCAGCCTGGACCTGCGCGGTATCAATACGCTGGTGCTGGACGAAGCGGACCGCATGCTCGACATGGGCTTCTTCGATGACATCGCGTTCGTCGCCAACCATTGCCCGAAGGACCGCCAGACACTGCTGTTCTCGGCCACCTACCCGCCCGGCATCGTCAAGCTGAGCCAGCAGTTCCTGAACAAGCCGCGCGAGATCAAGCTGGCCGAGACGCACGGCGCCAGCAAGATTCGTCAACGTTTTTACGAGGTGGAGGATGGCGACCGCCTGCAAGCTGTGGGCCGCCTGCTCGATCACTTCCGGCCTGCCAGCACGCTTGCCTTCTGCAATACCAAGGCGCGTTGCCGCGATCTCGTCGAATTGCTGCGCGCGCAGGGCTTCGAGGCCCTGGCGCTGCATGGCGACCTGGAACAGCGTGACCGCGATCAGGTGCTGGTGCAGTTTGCGAACCGGAGCTGCTCGGTCCTGGTGGCCACGGACGTGGCAGCCCGCGGTCTCGACATCGCCCAGTTGGAAGCCGTGATCAACGTCGATGTCACGCCCGACCCCGAGGTGCATGTGCACCGCATCGGCCGCACGGGCCGCGCGGATGCCGAAGGCTGGGCGTTCAGCCTGGTCAGCATGGATGAAATGGGGCGCGTGGGGAACCTGGAACAGCATCAGGGCGGCGAATTCGAATGGCACGCGCTGACCGAGCTGGTGCCGAAGAGCAAGGAGCGCCTGCTGCCGCCGATGGTCACGCTGCAAATGCTCGGCGGCCGCAAGGAAAAGATCCGCGCGGGCGACATCCTCGGCGCGCTGACCGGCGAGGCCGGCTTCACCAAGGAACAGATCGGGAAGATCAACGTGATGGAGATGTCCACGTACATCGCCGTGGATCGTGCCATCGGCAAGGAAGCGGTCAAACGGCTCAACGATGGCAAGGTCAAGGGCCGCAAGGTGCGGGTGCGGATGCTGACCGAGTAACGCGCGACTTCGCTGCTGGGAATTGTGCGCAAGAAGAAACAATAAGGCACGTCGGCTTGCTTACAAAGATTCGTGAAAGTCACCCTGTAAGCGCCGACTATCCTTTGCTAATCTGAATGAGCGGCCGGCGGCGTATGCGGGGGCAAGACAGCGCGGCGGGCCGGTGCAGCGATTTCCCCAGACAGCAATAAGGAGTCGGTCTATGAAAACCGCACGGCAGGTTCTGGAAGCGAAGCCAAATCAGGCGATCTTCAGCATTCCTCCTTCAGCGACGGTCTACGCCGCGCTGCAACTGATGGCGGAGAAAGGCATCGGCGCGTTGCTGGTGATGGAGCACGGCAAGATCCAGGGCATCCTCAGCGAACGCGATTACGCCCGAAAAGTGATTCTGATGCAACGTACGTCGCGCGAAACGCTAGTGCGGGAGATCATGACCTCAGCGGTGATCTATGTGCGGGCGGACCAGACCACGGACGATTGCATGAGCCTGATGACGCGGCACCGCCTGCGCCACCTGCCCGTGATGGAAGGGGACGAACTGCTCGGCATGCTGTCGATCGGCGACCTCGTGAACAACATCATCAGCGAACAGCGTTTCGTGATCGAGCAACTCGAACACTACATCACCGGCGGCTCGCGCTAGCGGCCATCAGGCCACGGACGCGCCATGTGGCGCCGTGGCCACTTCTCGCCAAAATTCATTGCTACGTCAACGATGGCTTCCGCATATAATTATGCGGATACTGAATTAGGCCGTCCCCACGCAAGGGATGGTCCCCGCAGCCTCCATCCCGCCGTAGCCACATGTCGTCGCCCACCTCGCCGCAATCCGCCGTGGAGGCTACCGCCTCCGTTCCCGAACATCCGCCCATCGTCCACGATCACCGCGCCATCATGCGGGTGATCGGCGGCATCGTGTTATGTATCCTGCTCGCGGCGCTGGACCAGACCGTGGTCATCCCCGCCGTGCCCGCCATTGCGAATGATCTCAACGGATTTGGGCATCTGTCGTGGATCGTCACTGCCTACCTGATCGTCTCCACCGTCACCACGCCGCTGTACGGCAAGCTGTCCGATAGCTTCGGGCGGCGGCGCCTGCTGATGGTGGCCATCACGCTGTTCATCCTCGCCTCCGTGGCGTGCGCGCTGGCGCAGTCGCTGACGCAGCTGATCCTGTTCCGGGCGCTGCAGGGCGTGGGCGGCGGCGGGCTGATGTCGCTGGCGCAGGCGGCCATTGCGGACGTAGTGGCGCCGCGCCAGCGCGGGCGCTACCAGGGCTATCTGGCGATGGTCTGGGCGATGGCCTCGATCGCCGGGCCGCTGGTGGGCGGCTGGGTGTCTGACCATCTGTCCTGGCGCTGGCTGTTCTGGATCAACGTGCCGCTCGGCGCGCTGGCCATGGCGATGTGCTACCGGGGCCTGGCCAACCTGCGCCCGCGCGGCGGCCGGCCGCGCGTGGACTGGCTGGGCGCGCTGCTGCTCGCGGTGGCCATCGTCGCCTTCCTGCTCGCCATGAGCTGGGCCGGCGATGCCTTCGACTGGATCTCCCCGGAAACCGGCGCGCTGCTGGCCATCACGGCCGGGGCGCTGGCGCTGCTGACCTGGCAGGAACGCCGCGCGGCGGACCCGATGCTGCCGCCGCGTCTGTTCCGCAACCGCGCCTATGTGATGGGCGTGGGCGCCTCGGCGCTGGCCGCGCTCAATATCTTCCTGTGCATCTTCGCGCTGCCGCTGCATTTCCAGCTGGCGCGCCATGCCGATGCCGCGATGTCCGGCCTGCTCGTGGTGCCGTTCCTGCTGTCCACCGTGGCCGGCAACCTCGTGGTGGCCTGGCTGGCGCCGCGCATGGGACGCATGCGGGGCATTCTCAGCGCCGGCTTCGTGTTGGCCGCCATCGGCCTGAGCGCGCTGGCTGGCGCTACCCCGGACGTGCCCACGGCTGCCGTCCTGCTCGCCATGACGGTGGGCGGCGTGGGGCTGGGCATGGCGATGGTCGGCACGCTGATTTCGGTACAGAACGCGCTCGAGCGCCGCGACATGGGCGCCGGCACCGGCGCGCTGCTGGTGGTGCGCTCGCTCGGCAGCGCGATTGGCGGCGCACTGGCCGGCACGCTGCTGGCGCTGGAGTTCCGCGAGGCGATGGGCCGCGCCGGCGTGACCCAGGCGCTGGACCTTGGCGCGCTGCGCCACGGTAGCGAGGCGATGGCGCATCTGTCGCCGGCCGTGCGGCAGGTGCTGTCCGCCGGCGTGGAGTCGGGCTTCCAGCTGATTTTCGCGGCGGGCGCGGTGGCGGCGGTGGTGGCGTTACTGATCGTGCGGCGCATGCCGGACCTGGAACTGCGTACCAGCGTGACCGAGCACGCCGCGACGGCGGTGATGGACTGACCCCCGGACGGATGGCGGCCGCCATCTTCCATCATCGATCCTGCAGCACGGAGTGCAGTGAACCCGACGAAGGCGTAGACTGCGGAGGCTACCTTTCACGCCCCAATATGGAGTCGCCCGTCATGACCCGCATGGTCCCCCCGACCCGGATGCGCCACCCGCGCACGGCCACCCTGACGCTCCAGCGCCGCGCGCTGCTCGCCGCCCTGGCGGTGTCCGCGATGGCCGCCGCCACGGCCAGCCTGCTGCCGCGCGCAGCCCACGCCGCCGAGAAGTCGACCCCCACAGCCGCCGCTTCAGCCGGTCAGGCCGGCAGTTGCCCGGCGACGCTCAACTTCAAGTTCCCGCGCCTGCAGGACGAGTCGCCCCAGAACCTGTGCCAGTACGCCGGCAAGGTCGTGCTGGTGGTCAACACGGCCAGCTACTGCGGGTTCACGCCGCAGTACGAGGGCCTCGAGGCGCTCTACGCCAAGTACCGGGAGCGCGGCCTGGTCGTGCTCGGCTTCCCGTCGAACGATTTCTCGCAGGAGCCCGGCTCCTCGAAGGAAATTTCCGACTTCTGCTACAACACCTACGGCGTCAAGTTCCCGATGCTGGGCAAGTCCCACGTGCGCGGCAGCGATGTCAACCCGATGTACGAGCTGCTGGCCAAGGAAACCGGCACCGCGCCGAAGTGGAACTTCTATAAATACCTGATCGACCGCAAGGGGCAGGTCGTCGGCAGCTACAACAGCATGGTCAAGCCGGACGACAAGCAACTCGTGGCCAATATCGAGAAGCTGCTCAGCACGCGCTAAGACCGCATGACCGACCTTTGATCCCCGTCAAAGGTCGAACCGCCCCCGCTGGTACTTTCGCCGATTCAAAACAAAAACGAGCGAAAGGGGGGCCGCGATGGCTATCGCGCTATATGAATCGAGCGAGCATGTCTGCATGGTGTTCACCGACCTGGTGGACGATGGCGACGGGGACGTCGTGCAGTCGAACCAGTTCCTGGTGGTCAACCACGGTCACGGGGCGTTGATCGATCCCGGCGGTGCGCTGACCTACGGCGAGCTGTATATGGCGATCAGCCGCCACTTTCCGCCCAAGCGGCTAGACTACGTGCTGGCCTCCCATGCCGATCCGGACATCGTGGCGTCGGTGGGGCGCTGGCTGACGGCATCGGACAGCAAGGTGTTGATCTCGCAGGTATGGGCGCGCTTCCTGCCCCATATCTGCCAGGCCGGGAAGATGGCCGGCCGCGTGGTCGGCATTCCGGATGCCGGCATGGTCGTGCCGCTCGGCGCGAGCAACCTGATCGCCGTCCCCGCCCACTTCCTCCATTCGGAGGGCAATTTCCACTTCTACGATCCCATCAGCAAGATCCTGTTCTCGGGCGATCTGGGCGCGGCCATGACCACGGCCGCCGAGGCCGGCGCGGTGGTCGAGGACTTCGACGCCCATCTCCCGCGCATGCTGCCGTTCCATCGCCGCTATATGAGCGGCAACCGGGCGTGCCGGCTCTGGGCCGAGATGGCGCGGACCATGGATATCGAATGGATCGTGCCGCAGCACGGGCCGTCGTTCCGGGGCCGGGCGATGGTGAAGCGCTTTATCGACTGGGTGGGGCAGCTCGAATGCGGGCTCGACCTGCTCGACAGCTCCCACTATCGCGTGCCGGCCGGGGCGTAAACGTAGCGCATGGTGGTGACCCTGGCGGTACTTCTCCACCGGGGATGTCTCCGCTGCTGCACAGGACAAGCCGGCCAGATTCCGGCTATCCTCGGTTTCCTTGCCGTCTCGCTTCCCACGGCCAGCCCAGAAACCAAGGAAATCACCATGAAACTAGTACGCGTAGGACAGCCCGGTGCAGAGCGCCCGGGCGTCGTGGATCGTGATGGCCGCGTGCGCGACCTGTCTGCCGTGATCGGCAACATCGGCCCGGACGAACTGGCGCCGGCCGCGCTGGCCCGGCTGGCCGCGATCGACCCCGCCACGCTGCCGCTGGTGGAGGGCGCCCGCCACGGCGTGCCCTGGACCGGCATCGGCAAGATCATCGCCATCGGCCTGAACTACGCTGACCATGCCGCCGAAGCCGGCATGCCGCTGCCGGCCGAGCCGATCGTCTTCCTGAAGGCCAATTCCTCGCTGAACGGCCCCAACGATGCCGTGATGCTGCCGTTCGGTTCGGAGAAGTCCGACTGGGAGGTGGAGCTGGGCGTGGTCATCGGCACCACCGCGCGCAATGTCTCGAAGGCCCAGGCGCTTGAGCACGTGGCGGGCTACTGCGTGGTCAACGATGTGTCCGAGCGCGAGTTCCAGATCGAGCGGGGCGGCACCTGGGACAAGGGCAAGGGCTGCGACACCTTCTGCCCGGTCGGCCCCTGGCTGGTCACGCGCGACGAGGTGCCCGAACCCCAGAACCTGGCGATGTGGTTGGACGTGAACGGCCAGCGCATGCAGAAAGGCAGCACCGCGACCATGGTTTTCGACGTCGCCACCGTGGTCAGCTATGTCAGCCGCTTCATGACCCTGCTGCCCGGCGACCTGATCGCCACGGGCACGCCGCCGGGTGTGGGCATGGGGTTCAAGCCGCCGCGCTACCTGCGCGCGGGCGACACCATGCGCCTCGGTATCGCCGGCCTCGGCGAGCAGACCCAGCAGGTCGTGCCATACGGCGAGCGCTGAGTCGGGCGTCGGCCCATGTCCGACATCGTTGCCAGAAAAAGGGGGACTTTCGGGTTCCCCGCTGAAACGTCTTCATACAAAGGGTCGCAGTTCCACACAAAGCGTCCCCTAAGGGCAACAGTTTTGGCACGGTTTAGGGCGCATACGCACGAAATCCGCATTCTGGGTTTTACCCTTCGACCCTGCGTGAAATACTGTTCATACATGCAAGCCAAAAGAGCAATGCCATGTCTGAACATGCCCCCGAAATAGAATCGATATTGAAGACCGTCGCGGTCAAGCTCGCGAACGGTTCCACCGAATCCCCCACGCGCTCCTACTGCACGCTGCACGACACGCTCGATTGCCACGACGAGCTGCAGGACATCCGGCGCAGCATCCACCAGCATCCCGAACTGGCCTTCAACGAGATCCGCACTGCCGAACTGGTGGCGTCCCGCCTGGAGGGGTGGGGCTATCAGGTCACGCGCGGCGTGGGCGGCACCGGGGTGGTCGGCACGCTGCGCGCCGGCACGGGCAAGCGGAGTGTCGGCATTCGCGCCGATATGGACGCGCTGCCGATTCACGAGCGCTCGGGTTTGCCCTATGCCAGCGTGCATGAGGRCAAGATGCACGCGTGCGGCCACGACGGCCACACCACCATGCTGCTGGGCGCCGCCCGCCAGCTTGCGCGGACCCGCCGCTTCAACGGCACCATCCACCTGATCTTCCAGCCGGCCGAGGAAATCGGCGCGGGCGGCGGGGCGGAGCGGATGCTGGCCGATGGCCTGTTCGAGCGGTTTCCCTGCGATGCGATCTTCGGCCTGCACAACCATCCGGGCGTGGAAGCTGGCACCTTCATGTTCCGTTCCGGCCCGTTCATGGCGGCCTGCGACACGGTAGCGATCACGATCCGCGGCAAGGGTGGCCACGCGGCGCGCCCGCACCAGTCGATCGACCCGATCCTGGTGGCCGGCAGCCTGGTGATGGCGCTGCAATCGGTGGTATCGCGCAATGTGGATCCGAACGAGACCGCCGTGGTGACCATCGGCACGCTGCACGCCGGCCACGCCCCGAACGTGATTCCGGACAGCGCGCGCATGGAAATCAGCGTGCGGTCGTTCAACCCCGAGGTGCGGGCGTCGATGGAGGCGCGCATCCGCCAGCTGGCTACATCGCACGCCGAGGGTTACGGCGCTACGGTCGATATCGACTACGTGCGCGGCTACCCGGTGCTGGTGAACAGCGAGGCCGAAACCGAGTTCGCGCGCCAGGTGGCCGAGGAACTGGTGGGGCCGGAGCGTGCCGTGCCGAATTTCCACCGGATCGCCGGCAGCGAGGACTTCGCGTACTTCCTGCAACAGCGCCCGGGCTGCTTCGTGCGGATGGGCAACGGCGCCAACCAGCCGCTGCTGCACAACGCCGGCTACGACTTCAATGACCAGAATCTGACCGTGGGCGCGGCGTACTGGACCCGGCTGGCCGAGCGTTACCTGGATGGGGCCTGAGCGGGACCCGATCGGGGCCTGAGCCCCGACCGGGCTCATCGGGCAGTTATCGGAAGAAGGCGCTGGGCGGCACGCCGAACTGCCGCCGGAACATCGTCGCAAAGGCGCTCGGGCTGCCATAGCCCATGTCGAGCGCCACATCCACCACCTTCGCCCCCGCCGCCAGGCGCTCCAGCGCGGCCAGCAGCCGCGCCTGCTGGCGCCACTGGCCGAAGGTCATGCCGGTCTCGCGCGCGAACCGTCGCTGGATCGTCTTCGGATCTACCCCCAGCGAGTTTCCCCAGTCGGCCAGGGTCAGGTCGGTGTCCGGGCTTTCGACGATGGCGTCGCAGATCTGCCGCAGGCCGACATCGCTCGGGCGCGGCAGGTGCAGCGGCAGGGTCGGCACCAGCAGCACCTCATCGAGCAGCAGCCGCATCAGCCGACCGTCGCGCGAGTCCGGTGCATAGGGCAGGGGGATGTCGATGGCGGCCAGGATCAGCTCGCGCAGCAGCGCGGTGACGCCGAGCACGGTGCAGCGGGTGGGGAGGTCCGGCGCGGCGTCCGGGCGGATATAGGCGGTGCGCATCTGCACGCGGCCGACCATGCGGATCCAGTGCACCGTGCCGCCGGGCATCCACATGCCGCGCGTGGGCGGCACGATCCACTGCCCGTCCGCCGTGGAGACCACCATCACGCCGTGCATCGCGTGGATCAACTGCGCGTGGGGATGCTGGTGCGGCTTGGTGACGTGGCCCGGGGCGTAGTCGGCGGCCATGGCCGTTACCGGCATCGGGCTGCGGTCGTAGCGGATGTAGGCTGGCGAGGCCGCGTAGGTGTCGGCCCGGGCGTCGGCATCGGGGTCGTGCGGGGCATCGGGCGGCAGGCGCCGGGCGCCCGGCGTGGTGCGGTCGATCCACTCGACTGGCGGCGGCGTCGCTTTCCGAGGACGGGGGGTGGGCGGCATGTCCTTTTCTCCAAAGTTCCGGCCCCATTCTCGCAGGACAGGCGGAAATTTGCCATTTAGGATGCGATCGTCACACTTTTAACCAGATCGGCCAATGCGCCCCGCCCCATGAGCACAACCGTCAATCCCGCCCCCGCCGCCGAGGCCGCGCACCGCGAGGAAGGCACGCGCTTCCGCGTGTTGTACGCGATCAGCTTCGCGCACTTCCTCAACGACATGATTCAGTCGCTGATCCTGGCCATCTATCCCATGCTCAAGGGCGGCTTCAACCTGAGCTTCACCCAGATCGGCCTGCTGACGCTGACCTATCAGATCACCGCGTCGCTGCTGCAGCCGATCGTTGGCCTGTACACAGATAAGCATCCGAAGCCACATTCGCTGGCCATCGGCATGGGCTTTACGCTGTGCGGGCTGCTGCTGCTGTCCGTGGCGCCGACCTATGGCGTGCTGCTGGTGGCGGCGGCGCTGGTGGGTACCGGCTCGTCGATCTTCCATCCGGAGTCGTCGCGCGTGGCGCGCATGGCCTCGGGCGGCCAGCACGGGCTGGCCCAGTCGATCTTCCAGGTGGGCGGCAACGGCGGTAGCGCCATGGGGCCGCTGCTGGCGGCGTGGATCGTGCACCAGCAAGGCAGCGTGGCGTGGTTCTCGCTGGCCGCGCTGCTGGCGATTGCCGTGCTGTGGCAGATCGGCGGCTGGTACGGCCGCCACCTGGCCGAGCGCGCAGCCAAGAAGAAGGGCGCCGGCACGGCGGCCAAGCCGCTGCCGACCCGCACCGTGGTCCGCGCCATCGCGGTGCTGCTGCTGCTGATCTTCTCGAAGTACTTCTACATGGCGAGCCTGAACACGTATTACACGTTCTATCTCATGGAGAAGTTCGGGCTGACCCGCCAGTCTTCGCAGATCTACCTGTTCCTGTTCCTGTTCGCGGTGGCGGCCGGCACCATCCTCGGCGGCCCGATTGGCGACCGCATCGGCCGCAAGCGCGTGATCTGGGCGTCGATCCTCGGCGTGGCGCCGTTCACGCTGATGCTGCCGCACGCCAACCTGTTCTGGACCGGCGTGCTGTCGTTCGTGATCGGCTTCATCCTGGCCTCGGCGTTCTCGGCCATCCTCGTGTTCGCCCAGGAGCTGATTCCGGGCAAGGTCGGCATGGTGTCCGGCCTGTTCTTCGGCTTCGCGTTCGGCATGGGCGGCATCGGCGCCGCCGTGCTCGGCACCCTGGCCGACACGCACGGCATCCAGACCGTGTACGACGTCTGCGCCTATTTGCCGCTGCTCGGCCTGCTGGCGGTGTTCCTGCCGGACCTTGGCGGACGGAAGAAGACCGCGGCGGCCTAGCCCGCCGTTGGATTGCTCCCCTCGCCCGCTTGCGGGAGAGGGGCCGGGGGAGAGGGCCGGCGCATGAACCTGCCCGCCACCCCTCGTAGAACGCCTACTTCGCGGCCCCAGCCTTATCCTGGGACACATCCATGATCATCCGCGTCAGCAGGTACAGGCGCGGCGTGACCGAGTTCAGGTCCACGTACTCGGCATCGTTCGAATGCGCGCCAAAGCCGCGCAGCCCGAAGCGCTCGATCACCGGTGCCTTGGTGCCCGCCGCCGCGAACGCCGCGTCGGTGCCGCCGCCTTCGGCAGTGTCATAGACCATCAGCTTCTCGCCGATTTCCGAATAAATGCCCTGCGCATGGGCTGCCAGCGTGCGCGCCGCCTGGGTGACCTCGAGCGGCGGGCGACGACGCTCGAACTTGACCTCGACCTTGGTGTCCGGAATCAGCTTCTGCTTCACGCGCTCCTGCAGCGTGCGCTCCAGGCCATCGTAGTCGGCGGTGCGCAGCACGCGCACATCGGCCTGCGCCGTGGCGACGGCCGGAACCACGTTGCGGTTGGTGCCCGCGTTCGAGATCGTCCAGTTGACCTTGAGCCCGGTGTCCGGGTTGGACAGGTCGCGCATTTGCAGGATCTGGTGCGACAGCTCGTACAGCGCGTTGCGGCCCAGCTCCGGCGCGCTGCCCGCGTGCGACGCCTTGCCCTCGACTTTCAGCGAAATCGCACCGATGCCGCTCGTCGCCAGCGACAGGCGGTCGCCCGTGACGCGCGTGGCCTCGCACGAGAACACGGCGTCCTGCTGCGCCCCGAGCTTGGTCATCATGGCGCGGGCGCCCGGCGAGCTGATTTCCTCGTCGCCGTTGATCAGCACCGTCAGCGTGCCGTAGTCCTTGAACTTCATCTTTTGCAGGATGGCCACCGTGTGGAGGATCACGGCCACGCCATTCTTGTCGTCGGCAATGCCCAGCCCGTAGGCGCGGTCGCCGTCCACGCGGAACGGCTGCTGCGCGAGCATGCCGCGCAGGTACACGGTGTCCATGTGGGCGATCAGCATGATGTTGCGGCGCCCGGTGCCCTTGAACTGGGCCACGACCATCTTGCCGACCTTCTCCGGCGTGTCTTCCATCCGGTAGACCTCGGTGGGCTCGACCAGCTTGGCGTCGCCGCCGAGCGCGGCCAGCCGGTCCCGGATCAGCGCGGCGATGCGGTCCAGACCCTCGATATCCTTGCTGCCGGACTCGATCGACACCAGATCCTTGAGCGTGGCGATCAGCGCGGGCTTCTCCTGCTGGGCGAGCTGGTAGGCCGGCTCCACCGGGGCGGCGTGGGCCGTGGCGGCGCAGGCGGAGGCCAGTGCCAGCGCGAACGGCAGGGCGCGCAGGGCAGGGAAGCGGGGGCGACGAACGGATGGCATGCGGTCAGGCTCCTTGTTATGGGGATGTGGGATCGGAAATCTTGAGCGCATGGCGCCGCCACGTAAAGTGCGCCAGACGCGATGCCGCGTGAAAACGCCAGCCTGTCGCGCGCACGCAGCAGACATGGCGCGACATGGCCTGCCCATGGCCCGGCCACGGACCAATCACCGCCAGATGGGGCCAACGCCAGCGTTTTGCGGCATCATGGCGGGCATGAAGTCCGCCGTGCCCCCGCTCCCCGGTCATTCCGGTCATCCCGCCATGCCAGCCGCCCCGCCCCTGCCGGTACCCACCCGCCCCGCCTGCGCCCACTGCCTGGCCTTGGCCGAGGACCCGCGCCGGCGCGAGCCGCACGCCTGCCTGGCTCTGCGCAACACGGCGCCCCATGTCAGTGCCAGCGCGGCCGGGGTGCCGTTCAGCATGCTGTCCTTCACCTGCCGCGAGTGCGGCACGGCGTGGCGGCTGTACGACCGCGCCAACGAACTCTTCGTCTCGTGGGTGCCGGAACACCCGCTCGTGCGCTAAAACGGCTTCGCCGGGAGGGCTGGCAAGGCCGGAACGGCAAGCGGGCGGTTCGGCCGCCGGGGCCCTTCGGCTAAGATAGCGCCTATCCATCAGCAACCCTCCCGCCCCGTTTCCGCCATGTTTCCTGCCATTTCCAAGCCGCTGCTGGCGGCCTTGTCTGTCGCCACGCTTGCGGCCCCGTCCTTCGTTTCCTCCGCCCACGCGGCCGACGCCTACCCGAGCCGCCCGATCCGCGTGATCGTGGCCTACCCGACCGGGGGCATCAGCGACGCCGTGGCCCGCGCGCTGGGCGAGAAGCTGTCCGTACAGATGGGCACCTCCGTGGTGGTGGAGAACAAGGCCGGCGCTGGCGGCAGCATCGGCATCGACGCCGTGGCCAAGGCCGCGCCGGACGGCTACACCATCGGCTTCGCCTCCACCAGCCCGCTGACGCTGAACCCGCACGTGGGCCGCGTCAACTACGACCCCGAGCACGACGTGGCGCCGGTCATGAGCGTCATGTACTCGCCGGTGCTCGTGGTGGCCACCTCGGGCTTCGCCGGCAAGGCCTTCGCGGACCTCGTCGCGCAGGCCAAGGCCAAGCCGGGTTCGGTCCGCTGGGCCACTTCGGGCCTGGGCACGGTCGGGCACGTGATGCTCGAGCAGGTCAAGGCGAAGTCCAAGGCCGACATCACGCTGATCCCCTACAAGGGCGCGGGCCAGCAGATGAACGACGCGCTGGGCGCGCAGTTCGAGGTGATGAGCACCAACGCCAGCCCCATGCTGAGCCAGCATATGCAGGCGGGCCGCCTGCGCGCGCTGGCCGTGGGCGCGCCCAAGCGCCTGGAGAGCCTGCCCGGCGTGCCGACCTTCGCCGAACTCGGCTATCCCAAGGCCAACCTGACGTCGACGTTCGGCATCTTCGCTCCGGGCAAGACCTCGCCGGCCATCATCAACCGCCTCAACGCCGAACTGAACAAGGCGCTGGGCGAGCCGGAAGTGCGCGAGCGCCTGCTCAAGGGCGGCGAGGTGCCCACCGGCGGCACCGCCGCGCAGTTCGCCGCCGCTATTCGCGCGGAATCGGAAGACAACGCGCGCATCGTCAAGGAAGCCGGCATCAAGGCCGACTGAGCCCCCGTCGTCCACCATCGGCTAGACCAGATCCAGCCGGCTGCCCAGCCGGTGAATCGCCCGCAGCATCACGCCGTTGCGGGGCCATAGCGCCAGCTTGGTCCGCACGCGCGAGAGGTGGCTGTCCACGGTGCGCGCGTGTGTGTGCACCCCGCCGTCCGGCCAGACGTGCCGGATCATCGCCTCGCGCAGCACCAGCGTGCCCAGGTTGCGGAACAGCAGCAGGGCCAGCGCAAACTCCTTTGGCGCCAGCGCCACGGGCACACCGGCCACCCAGGCCTGCCGCTCGGCCGTGACGAAGCGATAGACGCCGCTCACGAGTTGCTCGGGCATGTCGCCGAAGCCCGCCGGCGCCACGGTGCCGGCCAGCATTCCCGGTACTGCCGCGCGCCGCGCCAGCGCCTCCACGCGCGCCAGCAACTCGGCCCCGCGCCCCGCCTCGCCCACGTAGGCATCGGCGCCCGCCGCCAGGCAGGCCGCCACCTGTGCGTCGTCGTCGCCCCGGCCCAGCATCATCACCGGCACGCCTTGTCCGAGCGTGTCGCGCACCCATTTCAGCACGTCGCACGCGGCCGTCGCGGCGGCGATGGAACTGGCGCGGTCCAGCAGCAGCACGTCGTAGCGGGCATCCCGCACCGCGTCCGTCATCGACTTTCCACACCCGAAGCAGCGCACGACATGCCCGCCCCGATGCAGCGCGTGCCTGAGCATTCCGGCGCGGGACGGGTTGTCCGCCAGCGCGGCGATCTTCACGATGGGCCTCCCTCGGCTTGTTTCAATGCGGCCATGGTAGGCCGCGCGCCGGCCGGCACGAAGTAAACATTTGTTGCCGACTAAAAATGAGCATCGTCTTATAGGGTTGCGACGCGTCCCGGCCTCTAATGCTCGGATGGCAGACAACGGATGCGCCTCGGGGGCGCGCAACGACGATGGGATTGAGGATAGCTTCGCTGGAGCCAGACGCCGGCCACGCCGCGCGGATTCGGGAGATCGTGACCGCCGCCGGGCACGAGTGCGTGACGTTCGACGACGGCCGGCGCATGCTGCTGACGCTGCGCAAGGTCACGTTCGACCTGCTGCTGCTGGACTGGCACGCGCCGCAGGTCAGCGGCCGCGAGGTGCTGGCGTGGGTGCGCGCCCATCTGGACGCCCGCGTGCCGGTGATGTTCCTGACCGGGCTGGACAACGAGCGGGACATCGTGGCGACGCTGGCAGCGGGAGCGGACGACTACATGGTCAAGCCGATCCGCCCGCAGGAACTGGCCGCGCGGATCGAGGCGCTGCTGCGCCGCGCGTACCCGGACCTGCGGCAGTCGCGCGACGGCAACATGGCCTGGGGCTGCTTCGCCTTCCACCTGGCCACCCGGGCCTCGACATGCCACGGCCAGAAGGTGGCGCTGACGCCCAAGGAATTCGACCTCGCGCTACTGCTGTTCCGCAACGCCGGCCGGGTGGTGCCGCGCGAACACATGGTGGTGGCGGTCTGGGGGCGCGACATCCCGCCGATGTCCCGCACCATCGACACCCACATCTCCCGCGTGCGCAACAAGCTGGGCCTCTGGCCCGACAACGGCGTGCGCATCGTCCCGCTGTACACGCATGGCTATCGGCTGGAGTTGCTCGGCGACGAGGGGTCGGCGGGGCCTGCACCCAAGCCCGACGCCGCGCCGGCCGGCGGCTCCCGCAGGCGCCGTGGAACGGGCCGCCAGCCGGTGCTGGGCCCCAATCGCTGATGACGGCAGGAACGACCCGCCGCCCTGAAAAACAAAAAGGCACCCGAAGGTGCCTTTCTGCGATGCGGTCAGACCAACAATCAGAAGATGTGGCGGATACCTGCGGCCACGCCCGTCTGGTTGTTCTTGCCAGGCATTTCGGCCTGCACAGCGCCCGTGACCTTGTTGTAGTCGACGGTGCCGTACACCTGGGTACGCTTGGACAGCGAGTACTCGGCCAGCAGCACGCCGGTGTAGCGGTTGCCGCTGCTTTCCACGCCGTTCTTGTCCTTCACGTGGTCGCCGTAGAACACGCCGGTCACGGCCAGGGCCGGGCTGACCTGGTAGGTCATGCCGACGTAGCCGATCATGTCCTTGCGCGGCGTGTTGGCGGCGCCGGCGGCGATGGCGTTCTGGGCGGCAACCGTGGTCGTGGCGGCCGAGCGGTTCAGGAAGCCATTGTCGATCGTACCGGTGGCGTCACGGCCACCGACGTAACCGAGGAACAGCTTGGCTGCGCCGATGGTGTACTTACCAGCCAGGCCCCACATCTGCTGGCGCTCGCTGCTGGCGTTGCGGAATTCCTGGTACACGGCGCCGATGCCGAACGGCCCGATGTCGTACGAGGCACGGGTGCCCCAGTACTGGTTGCGCGTCATGCTGCCGGCGGTCTCACCGAAGCCGTAGCTGGCGCCCACGTTCAGGCCCGCGAACGCGCCCGAGTAGCTCACCACGTTGTCGGTACGGATCTGGGTCAGGAAGAACGGCCAGGCGTTGTTGTCGTAGTTACCGATGGTCAGCGGGTCGAAGTCGCCGAACAAATTAAACCCTTCGGTGTACTGGCGGCCCAGCTTGACTGCGCCGAAGTCACCGGCCAGGCCCACGTAGGCCTGACGACCGAACATACGGCCACTCGGGTTGGCGGTGCTGACCTGGTTGGAACGACCCGTATCCGGATCGAAGCCGTTTTCCAGCTGGAAGATGGCCTTCAGGTTGTTGCCCAGTGCTTCGCTGCCCTTGATGCCCCAACGGCTGTTGGTGATCGCGCCGTTGGTCAGCTGCGTCTGGCTGTGGTTGCCGGCGTCGGCGTTGGTCTGGAAGCGAATGCTCTGGTCAACGATACCGTACAGCGTCACCGACGTCTGTGCGTAGGCGCTGCCGGCCAGCAGGCTGCCAATGGCGAGGGTGAGTAGCGATTTCTTCATGGTGCTCCTTTTCTGTCTTGTGGTTGTGCCGTAACCGGATCACGGCCGGCACAAAGGTTTACGTTTGCAGTAAACGCCGCGAAAATTTAACAAAACACGGAACTTTCGGACATAAAAGCAGCGTGAACCGGCACTCTAGAGAGACATTTGGTGCAATTCCGTTGGTTTGTCGCTACACAATGTCACACCCTCGTGATAATGGTGCATTGCAGCGTGCGCCATGGCAGTGCATGGACGTGGGAGGCGAGCGGTGGGGCGGCTGTGCAGGCGCGATTGCAGCCACCACGTGGATGGTTGCTGCAATGCAAAAACCCCTCCTTGCGAGGGGCGGGTTATCCCTTAGTTAATGGGATAACGGCGCACGGAAAGGTATCCGCGCGCCGTTCAGGACCGGGAAACTCGAATTAATTCGAAAACCGAAAAACGAATACCGAAAATGCCGAAGGGCAATCAGTTTTGCGGGATTTCGATTTTCACCTCGAGCACTTCGAGGTTGTCCTGGCGCTCCAGGCTGACGCGCAGGTCCTGGTCGCTGATCTTCACGTACTTGGAAATCACGGCCACCAGCTCGCGCTGGAGGGCCGGCAGGTAATCGGCCGGCGCGGAATGGCCGGTGCGCTCATGGGCGAGGATGATCTGCAGCCGCTCTTTGGCGACCGACGCTGACTTCTTCTTCTCCCCCAGCAGGAAGGACAGGATCGACATAGGGATGAGTCCTCCTTACTTGTTACCGAAGATGCGCGAGAGCAGGCCCGGCTTCTGGTAGTCGGTGAAACGCATCGGCTTGTCCTTGCCCAGGAAGCGGTCCACCACGTCGCCATAGGCGTCGGCCACATCGCTGCCTTCCAGGTGGATGGCGGGCGTGCCCTGGTTGGACGCGTGCAGCACGGCTTCCGATTCCGGTACCACGCCAATCAGCTTGATGCGCAGGATTTCCTGGATGTCGGTCAGCGACAGCATTTCGCCGCCATGCACGCGCTTCGGGTTGTAGCGCGTGATCAGCAGGTGCTCCTTGATCGGCTCGCCGCCCTCGCTGGCACGCTTGGTCTTCGAGGCCAGGATGCCGAGGATGCGGTCCGAGTCGCGCACGGACGAGACTTCCGGGTTGGTCACGACGAGCGCCTCGTCGGCGAAGTACATCGCCATCAGCGCACCGGACTCGATGCCCGCCGGGGAGTCGCAGACGATGAACTCGAAGCCCATGCCCACCAGGCCGTTGATGACCTTTTCCACGCCGTCGCGGGTCAGCGCGTCCTTGTCCCGCGTCTGCGACGCCGGCAGGATGAACAGGTTCTCGCACTTCTTGTCCTTGATCAGCGCCTGGTTCAGGTTGGCTTCGCCCTGGACCACGTTGATCAGGTCATACACCACGCGGCGCTCGCAACCCATGATCAGGTCGAGGTTGCGCAGGCCGACGTCGAAGTCGATCACGGCCGTCTTGTGGCCCCGCAGGGCCAGGCCGGCGGCGAAGCTCGCGCTGGTGGTGGTCTTGCCAACGCCTCCCTTGCCGGAGGTCACAACGATGATTTTTGCCATGGCTCTATGGTCCAGTATGGGTGCAGGGTATTTCGTACCGGGCGGGCCGGCCGTACCGATGGGTTAGCGCGGTTATTTCATCCGCAGCGGTTCGAGAATCAACTTTTCGTCAGCCAGGCGCACCTGGGCCGACTTGCCGAGCACATCGGCCGGGAGCGTCTGCTCGGCGGTCCGATAGATGCCGGCGATGGAAATCAGCTCGGGCTCCAGGCACGTGCAGAAGATGCGCGCGTCCGGGTTGCCCTTGACACCCGCCAGCGCGCGTCCGCGCAGCGGGGCATAGATATGGATGTTGCCTTCGGCGATGACCTCGGCGCCGTAGCTGACCAGGTCCAGGATCACCACGTCGCCCTGCGCGTAGATCTGCTGGCCGGAGCGCAGCGGCTTGTCGATCAGCAGGGTTGGCACCGCGCGCGGGGCGGCGGCAGCGGCCATGATCTCGGCGATATCCGAGGCCGTGTTGTTGACTGGCGCGGCTTCGGCGGCGGGGGATTCAGGGGTTTCGGCGGCCGTGGTGGCGTCCTTGGCGCCGGCGGGCGAGGCAGCCGTCGCCGCTTCGTCCCGGCCGCCACGGCGGCTCTGGCTCTCCAGCAGCGGCAGACCGAAGGCTTCGGCCCAGGCGCGCTGGTCGTCGCGCGCCACCACGCCGATGGCCCGGGCCCGCAGGGTGGCCAGCGTGTCGATCACGCGGTCCAGCGCCAGGCGGTCGTCGCCTTCCAGGCGGCGCAGGTCCAGCGCCACCACGTCATTGGAGAAGAAATCGGGGGTCGATTCGAAGCGGGAGAGGAGATCATCCCGCAGCGCCTCGATGTCGGCGGTCTTGAGGGCGAGAAGGAGGGCGTCGACGTTGCCACTGCGCAGCTCGAAGCGTGGCGATTTCTTCTGAGACATAGTCGGTGACCGTGGAAATGCCACATTCTAACGTCGGTTCTCCGGCGAACTGTAACAATTCTCGAACCCGGCGCCGAACGTGCCCGATGCGGGGCTTCCCGGCCGGATCGCGCGCCTAAAGTGCCGGGCGATGCCGCTTACGCTCGCAGAAGGGTGACGCTCTTGTTACGATTGCGCATCTCGACAACGGAGTTCCCATGGGCGCCATCGTCAATTGCGCGGCCTATCGTCAAGGCAAGAAGCTGGGTCCGGTCGAATTCGACGCCCTCGCCGGCGTACTGTCCGAGCCCGGCACCTTTGTCTGGCTGGGCCTGCACGAACCGGACCTGGCGTTGCTGCGCAAGGTCCAGCAGGCGTTCGGGCTGCACGACCTCGCCGTGGAGGACGCCCTGGACGCCCACCAGCGGCCCAAGCTGGAAACCTACGGCGATTCGGTCTTCGTGGTGCTCAATACCGCGCAACTGGTCGGGGAGGAGGTGGTGGTGGGAGAGACGCACCTGTTCGTCGGCCCGAACTACGTGGTTTCGGTACGGCACGGCGCCAGTTCCACCTACGCCCCGGTGCGCGAGCGCTGCGAGAGCGACCCGCAGGGGCTGGCCAACGGCCCCGGCTATGTGCTCTATGCGCTGATGGACTTCGTGGTGGACCACTACCTGCCCATCGTCAACCGGCTCGAGGACAGCTTCGAGACGCTTGAGCAGGACATTTTCCGCGATGAATTCGATCGTGCCGCCATCGAACGGCTGTACCAGGTCAAGCACCAGGTGCTGCGGCTGCGCAACGCGGTCTATCCGGTGGAGGACATCTGCAGCCAACTGATCCGGCTGCACGAGGAACTGGTGCCGAAGGAGCTGCGCGCCTATTTCCGCGACATCGAGGACCACGCCAGCCGCATCGTCCGCACGCTGGACGTGGTGCGCGAGATGCTGACCACGGCGGTCCAGGTCAACCTGGCGCTGGTCACGGTGGGCCAGAACGAGGTGGTCAAGCGGCTGGCCGGCTGGGGCGCCATCCTCGCCGTGCCGACCGTGATCTTCAGCCTCTACGGCATGAATTTCAGCTTTATGCCAGAGCTGAAGCTCCATTACGCCTATCCGGTGGTCATCGGCGTGACCGCCACGGCCTGCACCTGGCTCTGGCGCAAGTTGCACCGGGCGGGCTGGATCTAGCCCAGTCCGACTCAGCCGCCATGGCTGGAAAACGGCGCCACGCCTGGCGTTGGCGCCGTTTTTATATCTTCTTTACACCACCCCTCCCCCTCTCTACCCCGTTTTTACCCCGCCGTCCCTAATCTCCAGAACGTGAAGTCAACGTGAATCCTTCACGTTTTTCCTATTTGGGGTTTGTATGGACGGGATCTATTTCCTCGTGTTGCTGGCCTTCGGCGCGCTGACTGGCGCGCTGCTGGCACTGTGCGCCGCGCTGGGCGCCAACCCGCCGTCTGCGCGGCAGACGGACGACGAGCGGGGGCGTTGATGGACTGGACCGACATCCTGAGCGGGGCCCTGGCCGCCGCGATCTTCCTCTACCTGCTTTTTGCCCTGTTCCGGCCGGAGAAATTCTGATGTCCACGCCGTTGTCCACACAATTCATCGGGCTGCTGGTCCTGTACCTCGCGATCCTGTTCGCGATGGCGCCGTTCCTCGGCCGCTACATGCGCCGCGCGCTGGAGGAGGGCGACTATCGCCTGACCGCCTGGGGCCGCCCTCTTGAGCGCGCGCTCTACCGTCTGGCCGGCGTGCGCGCGGACGCGGAGATGGGCTGGAAGCAGTACGCCATCGCCGTCCTCGTCTTCAACGTGCTCGGCGTGGTCTTCGTCTATGCGATCCAGCGCCTGCAGGGCATGCTGCCGCTGAACCCGCAGGCGTTCGGCGCGATCTCGCCCGACTCCTCGTTCAACACCGCCATCAGCTTCGTCAGCAATACCAACTGGCAGGGCTACGCCGGTGAATCGACGATGAGCTACCTCACGCAGATGCTGGCGCTGACGATGCAGAACTTCGTCTCGGCGGCCACTGGCATTGCGGTGGTGTTTGCGCTGATCCGCGGCTTCGCGCGCCACGGCGCCGCCACGCTCGGCAATTTCTGGGTCGATCTGGTGCGCACCACGCTCTATGTGCTGCTGCCGCTGTCCTTGATTACCGCGCTGCTGCTGGTCAGCCAGGGCGTGATCCAGAACTTCGACCGCTACCAGGATGCAGCGCTGGTCTCGGAACTCACCTACACCCAGCCCAAGGTGGATGCGGCCGGCCAGCCCGTGCTCGACACCGCCGGCCAGCCCGTGACGGAGACCGTCAAGACCCGCACGCAGTCCTTGGCGATGGGTCCGGTGGCCTCGCAGGAAGCCATCAAGATGCTCGGCACCAACGGTGGCGGCTTCTTCAATGCCAACTCGGCGCACCCCTACGAGAACCCCACGCCGTTCACGAATTTCGTGGAAATGCTAGCCATCTTCCTGATCCCGGCGGCGCTGTGCTTCGCCTTCGGCGAGATGGTGCGTGACCGCCGGCAGGGCGTGGCGGTGCTGGCGTCGATGACCGTGATCTTCGTGGTCATGGCGATTGCCGCCGTGGTGTCCGAGCAGCAGGTCAACGCGGCGCTGACATCGCTGGGTATCGACCACGTGGCCTCTGCGCTCCAGGCCGGCGGCAACATGGAAGGCAAGGAAGTGCGATTCGGCATCTCGGCGACCTCCCTGTTCGCGACGATCACCACGGCGGCGTCGTGCGGCGCGGTGAACGGCATGCACGACTCGTTCACGGCCATCGGCGGGCTGGTGCCGATGCTGCTGATGCAGCTGGGTGAAGTGGTGTTCGGCGGCGTGGGTTCGGGCCTGTACGGCATGCTGGTCTACGCGGTGCTGGCGGTGTTCATCGCCGGGCTGATGATTGGCCGCACGCCGGAATACCTCGGCAAGAAGATCGAAGCCTACGAGATGAAGATGACCGCCGTGGCGATCCTCGTCACGCCACTGCTGGTGCTCGTGGGTACGGGCATCGCGGTCATGACCGAGGCCGGCCGCGCGGGGGTGTTCAACCCCGGCACGCACGGTTTCTCGGAAATCCTCTATGCCCTCTCGTCGGCGGCGAACAACAACGGCAGCGCGTTCGCGGGCCTCTCCGCCAACACGCCGTTCTATAACGGGCTGCTCGCCGCGGCAATGTGGTTCGGCCGCTTCTGGATCATCGTGCCGGTACTGGCGATGGCCGGCTCGCTGGCCGCCAAGCGCCGCACCCCGCCTACCGCCGGCACCATGCCGACGCACGGCCCGCTGTTCGTGGTGCTGCTGGTGGGCTCGGTCCTGCTGGTAGGCGCGCTGACCTATGTGCCGGCGCTGGCGCTGGGCCCGGTGGCCGAGCAGTTGCAGCACATCCCGGCCGCCACTCAGGCGGTGGCCCGGTAATCGTGGAGAATCGTATGCAGCAAGACACTACGGTGACGCGCACTTCGGTGGCGCGTACCCCGCGTCAGGTTCCGGCCCGGGGCGGCATGTTCGCGCCCGAGCTGGTCAAGCCGGCCATCGTCGACGCCTTCAGGAAACTGTCGCCGCGCGCCCAGTTGCGCAATCCGGTGATGTTCGTGGTCTACGCGGGCAGCGTGCTCACGTCGATCCTGTTCCTGCGCGCGCTGTTCAGCCCCGTGCAGGGTGGGGAATCGGCCGGCTTCATCCTGGCCATCTCGATCTGGCTGTGGTTCACGGTGCTGTTCGCCAACTTCGCCGAAGCCATGGCCGAAGGCCGCAGCAAGCAGCAGGCTGCCGCGCTGCGGGGGCTGAAGACCACGGTGACGGCACGCGTGCTGCGCCCGGGCCGGACCAACATCCGGGCCGACGGCGCCACCGAGGCGCGCATCGCCACGGACCTGCGTCGGGGCGATGTGGTGCTGGTCCAGGCCGGCGACATGATCCCCGGCGACGGCGACGTGATCGAAGGCGTGGCCTCGGTCGACGAGTCCGCCATCACGGGCGAGTCCGCGCCGGTGATCCGCGAGTCGGGCGGCGATTTCTCGTCGGTCACGGGCGGCACGCGCGTGCTGTCCGACTGGATCGTCGTGCGCATCACGGCCAACCCCGGCGAGAGCTTTATCGATCGCATGATCGGCATGGTCGAAGGCGCCAAGCGCCAGAAGACCCCCAACGAGCTGGCGCTGACCATCCTGCTGGTGGGCCTGACGCTGGTCCTGCTGCTGGCCACGGCCACGCTGCAACCGTTCTCTCTATATAGCGTGATGGTGGCCAAGGCCGGCGTGCCGGTCTCGGTGACGGTGCTGGTGGCCCTGCTGGTGTGCCTGATCCCGACCACCATTGGCGGCCTGCTGTCCGCCATCGGCGTGGCCGGCATGAGCCGGATGATGGAGGCGAATGTGATCGCCACGTCCGGCCGGGCCGTGGAAGCTGCTGGCGATGTGGACGTGCTACTGCTCGACAAGACCGGCACGATCACGCACGGCAACCGCCAGGCCGCGCGCTTTATCTGCGCACCGGGCGTGACCCCGCGCCAGTTGGCTGAGGCTGCGTGGCTGTCGTCGCTGGCCGATGAGACGCCGGAAGGCCGCAGCATCGTGGCGCTGGCCCGCCAGCAGCCCGACGCCACCGTCCCCGAAATGGGCGGCAAGGGCCTGGACGCCCCCGTGTTCGTTCCCTTCACCGCCCAGACCCGCATGAGTGGCGTGGACGTCACCCACGGCGCGCGGGTGCGCAGCGTGCGCAAGGGCGCCGCCGATGCGGTACGCCGCTACGTGGCCGACCGCGCCGGCAAGTTCCCCGATGCCGTGATGCAGGCCGTGGACGATGTGGCGCGCGCCGGCAGCACGCCGCTGGTGGTGGCGGAGGCGATCGCCGAAGGCACCGAGGACAGCGTGCGCGTGCTCGGCGTGGTCGAACTCAAGGACATCGTCAAGACCGGTATCCGCGAGCGCTTTGGCGAACTGCGCCGGATGGGCATCCGCACGGTGATGATCACCGGCGATAACCGCCTCACGGCGGCGTCGATCGCGGCGGAAGCCGGCGTGGACGACTTCCTGGCCGAAGCCACCCCCGAAGCCAAGCTGGCGCTGATCCGCGAGTACCAGCGCGAGGGCCGCCTCGTCGCCATGACCGGCGACGGCACCAACGACGCCCCGGCGCTGGCCCAGGCCGACGTGGCCGTGGCCATGAACAGCGGCACGCAGGCAGCGCGCGAGGCCGGCAACATGGTCGACCTGGACAGCAATCCGACCAAGCTGATCGAGATCGTCGAGATCGGCAAGCAGATGCTGATGACGCGCGGCTCGCTGACCACGTTCAGCGTGGCCAACGACGTGGCCAAGTACTTCGCGATCATTCCGGCCGCCTTCGCCACCACGTATCCGCAGCTCAACCTGCTGAACGTGATGGGGCTGGCCACGCCGGCGTCCGCGATCCTGTCGGCGGTGATCTTCAACGCGCTGATCATCGTCGCCCTGATTCCGCTGGCACTGCGCGGCGTGGTCTACCGCCCGCTCGGCGCGGCCGTGCTGCTGCGCCGGAACCTGCTGATCTACGGGCTGGGCGGCATCATCGTGCCGTTCGCGGGGATCAAGCTGATCGATCTGTTGCTGACGATGTTCGGCTGGGTCTGAGCCGAGTCGTCTAGGAGAAATACGCATGACTACGCAAACCAAGGCCGCCATGGGCGCCGCCGCAAACAACGTACCGCGCCAGCCGGGGCTGCTTCGGCCGGCGCTGACGATCTTCGTCGGCCTGGCGGTGGTGACCGGGCTGCTGTACCCCGGCGCGGTGACCGGCATCGCCCGGGCGGTGTTCCCGCACGAGGCCGCCGGCTCGCTGATCGAGAAGGATGGGAAGGTGGTCGGCTCGGCGCTGATCGGCCAGCCGTTCTCCGAGCCGAAGTACTTCTGGGGCCGCCTGTCGGCCACGGCGCCGATGCCGTACAACGCGGCGGCGTCGGTGGGCTCGAACCTCGGGCCGAGCAACCCGGCGCTGACGGACGCGGCGCGGGCGCGCATCGAGGCGCTGCAGGCCGCCGACCCCGACAACAAGGCGCCGGTGCCGGTGGATCTGGTAACGGCCTCGGGCAGCGGCCTCGATCCGCACATCAGCCCGGCGGCGGCCCGCTACCAGGCGGCGCGCGTGGCGCGTCTGCGCGGGCTGTCGGTGGCGCAGGTGGAGGCCCTGATCTCGGCGAACACGGAAGGCCCGGGGCTGGCCGTGTTCGGCGAGCCCGGGGTGAATGTGCTGAAGCTGAACCTTGCGCTGGATGGGGTGAAGCGGGGCGCCTGATGGAATGGATGCGCCAGCCCACGGCCGCCGGCCCCGTGGCAGAATCCGTCCCACCGCCCCCTCTACCATGACCCTCGCCGACAACCGCCCGGACCCCGACGCCCTGCTGCAACGCATGCAGGAGGAGGGCGCGCGCGCCGGGCGCGGCAAGCTGCGGGTCTACTTCGGCGCCTCGGCCGGCGTGGGCAAGACATTTGCGATGCTCACCGCCGCCCGCGCGCTGCGCACGCAGGGGGTGGATGTGGTGGTGGGCGTCGTGGAGACCCACGGCCGCGCCGAAACCGAGGCGCTGGTCGCCGGGCTGGACAGCGTGCCGCTGCGCGAGATGCCCTACCGCGACCGCATCCTCAAGGAATTCGATCTCGATGGCGTGCTCGCGCGCCATCCCGCGCTGGTGCTGGTGGACGAACTGGCCCACACCAACGCCGCCGGCAGCCGGCATCCCAAGCGCTGGCAGGACATCGCCGAACTGCTGGCCGCCGGCATCGACGTCTGGACCACGGTCAACGTGCAGCATCTGGAGAGCCTGAACCAGGCCGTGGGCGGCATCACGGGCGTGCGGGTCTGGGAGACCGTGCCCGATGCCGTGTTCGATGACGCCGATGACGTCGTCCTGGTGGACCTGCCCGCCGACGAACTGCTGCGCCGGCTGCGCGAGGGCAAGGTCTACCTGCCCGAGCAGGCCCGCCACGCCGCGCGCAATTTCTTCCGCAAGGGCAACCTGATCGCGCTGCGCGAGCTGGCGCTGCGGCGCACGGCGGATCGTGTCGATGACGACGTGCGCGCCTATCGCGACGCCCAGTCGATCGAACCGGTCTGGCGGACGCGCGAGGCGCTGGTGGCCTGTATCGGCACCGGCGACGACGCCGAGCAGGTGGTGCGCAGCGCGCGCCGGCTGGCCAGCCAGCTCGACTGCGACTGGCACGTGGTGACGATTGCCACGCCCCGGCTGGTGCCGCTGTCCACCGAGGTGCGCACCCGCGTGCGCGCGGCAATGCGGCTGGCCGAGGAACTGGGCGCCCGCACCGAGACGCTGGCCGGACACGATATGGTGCGCGCGGTCACCGGCTACGTGCGCCGCCACAATCTCACCAAGGTGCTGGTGGGCCGCGCGCGCACCGACTGGCAGCATGAAGGCGGATGGCTCGAACAGGGCCGCATGCTGCTGGGGCGCGCGTTGTCGCCGGTGCTGGGCGCCGGCAACCGGTTGATCGGCCGCCAGACCTTCGCCGATGCGCTGGCGGCCGGCTGCCCTGAAATCGACGTGATCCGCGTGGCGGCCGACACCACACGCGCGGCGCCGCTGCCGGCCACGCAGGGCCTGCCGGCAGGGGCGATGTCCGAGGAAAACGTCGCCGAATCGGGTACGCGCCGCCTCGACTATGTCTGGTCGGTGGCCTGGTGCGCCGGGGCTACGCTGTTGTCCACGTTCGCCCAGCCCTGGTTCGACATCGTCAACATCGCCATGCTGTTCCTGGCCGCCGTGGTGGGCGTGGCGCTGCGCCATGGGCGGGGGCCGGCGGCGCTGGCGTCGGTGCTGTCGGTAGGGGCGTTCGATTTCTTCTTCGTGCCGCCCCGGCTCTCGTTCGCCGTCAGCGACGTGCAGTATTTGCTGACCTTCGTCGTGCTGCTGACGGTGGGATTGGTCATCGGCCAGCTCACTGCCGGCCTGCGCGAGCAGGCGAGCGTGGCGGTGCGGCGCGAGACCGACGCGCGCACGCTCTACGAACTGGCGCGCGAGCTGTCGGCGGCGCTGACCACGCAGCAGATCGTCGAGATTGGCGGACGCTTCCTGCGTGCCGCGTTCGACGCCCACGCGTCGTTCTTCCTCGTCTCCGCATCGGGCCGGCTGCTTCCGGTGGCGGATCCCAATGAGACAAGTCCGAAAGAAGGTCGGACCACCAAGGGCGAAGCCATCGACACCGTGCTGGCCCAGTGGGTGTTCGACCATGGCGAAGCGGCCGGCACCGGCACCCACACGCTGCCGGGCAGCACCGTGCTGTACCTGCCGCTGAAGGCGCCGATGCAGACGCGCGGCGTGCTGGCCGTGGAGCCGCACGATTGGGGCGCGCTGGCCGACCCCGCGCTGCGCCGCCAGGCCGATGTGTTCGCCACGCTGATCGCCATCGCCATCGAGCGGCTGCACTATGTGGAGGTGGCGCAGCAGGCGCTGGTGTCGATCGAATCCGAGCAGCTGCGCAGTTCGCTGCTGGCAGCGGTGTCGCACGACCTGCGCACGCCGCTGACCGGGCTGATCGGCATGGCCGAGTCGCTCGCGCGGGCGCCGCTGCCGGCCGATGTGGCGGCCACCGTGGACGCCATGCGCGTCCAGGCCCACCGCATGCGGACGATGGTGGTGAATCTGCTCGACATGGCGCGGCTGCAGCGGCACGACGTGTCGCTGACGCGCGGCTGGCAGTCGATGGAAGAACTGGTGGGCGCGGCGCTGGCGGCGATGCGCGAGGCGCTGGCGGGGCACCCGGTGCAGGTGTCGGGGCTGGCGGCGCTGCCGCTGGTCGAGTGCGACGCCGTGCTGGTGGAGCGCGTGCTCTGCAACCTGCTGGAGAACGCTGCCAAGTACACGCCGCCGGGCACGACGGTGCGCATCGGCGGCGCCGTGGCCGGCGAGATGGTGCAGGTGTTCGTCGAGGACGACGGCCCCGGCGTGCCGGTTGGGCAGGAGCGCCGCATCTTCGAGAAATTCACGCGCGGCGCGCACGAGTCCGCCACGGCAGGCGTGGGGCTGGGCCTGGCGGTGTGCGACGCCATCCTGCAGGCGCACGACGGCCGCATCTGGGTGGAGCCGGTGCACGGCGCGGCGCCGCATGGCGCGCGCTTCACGCTCGCGCTGCCGCGCGGCAATCCGCCGGACATCGAGCCGGAAACCCTGCATGACCTCAACGACCTCAATGATCTGAGCGACCTGAACCAGGTCGCCAGGACGGAACCCTGAACGAGATGCCATTCGACTATTCGCCGACCGTCCTGCTGGTGGAGGACGAGCCCCATATCCGGCGCTTCGTGCGGGAATCGCTGCAGGCCGAGGGCTGCACCGTGCACGAGGCGGAGACGCTCAAGCGTGGGCTGATCGATGCCGGCACGCGCCAGCCAGACGTGGTGATCCTCGATCTCGGCCTGCCCGACGGCGACGGCATGACGCTGATCCGCGAGATGCGTACATGGACGCAGGTGCCGGTGCTGGTGCTATCCGCGCGCACCGAGGAGGCCGACAAGATCGCCGCGCTCGACGCGGGCGCGGACGACTACCTGACCAAGCCCTTCGGCGTGGGCGAACTGGTGGCGCGCGTGCGCGTGCTGCTGCGCCGCCACGCGCGCGCCAATCCGCAGGGCACGCCGACCATCGCCTTCGGCGACGTGCAGGTGGACCTGGCCAACCGCCTCGTCACGCGCGCCGAGGCGCCCGTGCACCTGACCCCCATCGAATACCGGCTGCTGGCGGTGCTGATCGCCCACCGCGGCAAGGTGATGACCCACCGCGAACTGCTGCGCGAGGTCTGGGGCCCGTCGCACGCCGAGAGCAGCCACTACCTGCGCGTGTACATGGGCCACTTGCGCCACAAACTCGAATCCGACCCCGCCCAGCCAGCCCACCTGCTGACCGAGGTCGGCGTCGGCTACCGCTTCGCGGCGTGATCCCCCAGTCTTCTGTGCCGTCCAATCCACGTACATAAGACGACTCGCATTCTGGCGAGCCGGTCGAAGCGTCGTCCGCTACACTGAATTGGTAGCGCCCCGTTCCGTCCGACCCCTGCTCGCCGGAGTCACGTCATGTCTGCCTCCCTTGTCCCGATTCGCCAGGCCGCAGCCGCTGTCATGGCGTGCATGGCATTTCTGGCCTGCGTGCTGTCCGTGGCCCATGCCGCACCGATGCGGGCCGCCACCGAGCCGCCGGCGCCCGCGCAGGCGCAGACGCGCGATGCGGTGACCGCTTACGAGGCTGGGCAGTTCGATGCCGCGCTGCAGGGGTTTGCCGCGGCGGCGCAGAAGGGCAACCGGCTGGCGCAGTTCAACTACGCGATGATGCTGTTGCGTGGCGAGGGCACGTCGCCCAAGCCGCAGGAGGCGCTGGTCTGGCTGCGCAAGGCGGCTGACAACCAGATGACACATGCGCAGTTCACATTGGGCGATCTGAACGAGCGCGGCGAGTTGGTGCCGAAGTCGCTCGTGGAGGCCAATCGCTGGTATGAGCGCGCGGCGCAGGGCGGGCATGTGCAGGCGCAGATGGCGCTGGCCACCAACTACTTCACCGGGCGGGGCGTGGCGCGCGACTACGGCAAGGCGTTCACCTGGTACAGCCGGGCGGCCACAGCCGGCGACGGTGGCGCGCAGTACATCGTCGGCAGCTATTACGAGCGGGGCGAGCCCGGCGTGGTGGACAAGGACATCGAGCAGGCCAAGATCTGGTACGCCCGCGCGGCGGCAGGCGGGGACCCCGGCGCGCTGGCCAAGCTGCGGTCGCTGCTGGAGGAAGGCCTGCGCGCCAAGAGTGGCGGGTCGATGTGAAGCGCCGCGCGCGCCACCTCGTCGGGGCCACGGCGCGGTCTGCCGATAGGGCTCGGTACAAGTCTTGCTTGCTGCATTCCATCCGGCCGATGCCCATCTGGACGATTCACTGACGCATTACTGACGATTCACCGCACCCCTGGGAGGTTGTAGTGGCTACGCACGTTGCGCTGAACCATGTCACGCATTACCGCTACGACCGCCCGGTGAATCTGTCACCGCAAGTCGTGCGGCTGCGCCCCGCGCCGCATTGCCGGACCCCGATCCTGTCCTATTCCCTGCGCATCGAGCCCGCGCAGCACTTCGTGAACTGGCAGCAGGACCCGTTTTCCAACTACCTCGCCCGCCTGGTCATCCCCGAGAAGACCACCAGCTTCAAGGTCACGGTGGACCTCGTGGCGGAAATGGCTGTCTACAACCCGTTCGATTTCTTCCTGGAGCCATCGGCCGAGACATTCCCGTTCGACTACGACGCCAGCCTCGGGCACGACCTCGCCCCCTATCTGGTGCGCGGCGAGCTGACCCCCCGCCTGGCGGCCTTCGTGGCCAGCATCGACCGGACGCCCACCGCCACGCTGGACTTCCTGGTGGCCCTGAACCAGCGCCTCCAGCACGACATCCGCTACCTGATCCGCATGGAGCCGGGCGTGCAGACGCCCGAGACCACGCTGGAGAACGCCTCCGGCTCGTGCCGGGACACCGGCTGGCTATTGGTGCAGACGCTGCGCCATCTTGGGCTGGCGGCGCGTTTCGTATCGGGTTACCTGCTGCAGCTGACGCCCGACGTGAAGGCCGTCGATGGCCCGGTAGGCGCCGAGACCGATTTCACCGACCTCCATGCCTGGTGCGAGGTCTACCTGCCCGGCGCCGGCTGGATCGGGCTGGACCCCACCTCCGGGCTGCTGGCCGGGGAGGGCCACATCCCGCTAGCCTGCACGCCGGAGCCCAGCGGCGCCTCGCCGGTGAGCGGGGCGGTGGACGAGTGCGAGGTCTCCTTCGAACACCATATGTCGATCACGCGCATCTATGAGTCCCCGCGCGTGACCAAGCCCTATACCGAGGCGCAATGGATGGCCGTCGATGCGGCCGGCGCAGCCGTCGACCGGACGCTGGAGCAGATGGACGTGCGCCTGACGATGGGCGGGGAGCCCACCTTCGTCGCTGCGCGCGACCGCGAGGGCGCCGAATGGAACACCGACGCGCTCGGCCCCACCAAGCGCGGGCTGGCCACCGAACTGGTGCAGAAGCTGCGCGCGCAATATGGCGAGGGTGGCTTCCTGCACTTCGGCCAGGGCAAGTGGTATCCGGGCGAGCAGTTGCCGCGCTGGGCGCTGTCGATTTGCTGGCGTGCCGATGGCGTGCCGTGCTGGGAGAACCCGGCGCTGTTCGCCGATGAGCGCGAGCCGGACGCCTACACTGACGCCGACGCCCGGCGCTTCATGGAAACCCTGACCGCCCGGCTCGGCCTGGCTTCGCATTTCATCCTGCCCGGCTACGAGGACGTCTGGTACTACCTGTGGCGCGAGCGCAGCCTGCCGGTCAACGTCGATCCGCACGAGGCGCGGCTGGAAGACGCCATGGAGCGCGCCCGCCTGCGCCGGGTGTTCGAAGGCGGCCTGTCGCGCGTCACCGGCTACGTGCTGCCGCTGGCCCGCGCCACGCAGGAGCCGCCGTCGCGCAATGACGCCGCATGGATTACCGGCCCGTGGTTCCTGCGCGATGACCGCATGTATCTGCTGCCCGGCGATTCGCCGATGGGTTACCGGCTGCCGCTCGACGCCCTGCCGTGGGTGTCCGAGGCCGACTACCCGTGGCAGTTCGATCAGGACCCCTTCGCCCCGCGCGCCCCGCTGCCGGCCACTACACCGCTGCGCAGCCAGTTGCCGGCGCCGGCCGGCGGGCTGTCGCTCGAACCGACCGGGCTGGGTCCGGCCGCCATGGCGGTTCGGCGCGCCCAGGCGCGCGGCGAGGCCGTCGCCCCGGCACCGTCCGGGCCCGCAACACCAGCGGAGCCAGCACCCGCACCGGTCGCCACGGCCGACGCAGCGGGCCTGGCCCCGGCCTTCACCCGCCCGCCCGCGCTTGGCGAGTCGGCGGTGGACATCATCCGTACCGCGCTCTGCGTGGAAGTGCGCCATCCCAGCCGCGCGGCCGGCCCGGCCGTCGAGTTGAAGGCGATGGGCGACAAGCGCGGCATCCTCTATGTCTTCATGCCGCCGCTGACCGTGCTCGAGGACTACCTCGCGCTGGTGGCCGAGGTGGAAGCCACGGCGGCCGAGCTCGGCATGAAGATCGTGATGGAAGGCTACCCGCCGCCGCGCGATCCGCGCCTGAAGCTGCTCCAGGTCACCCCGGACCCGGGCGTGATCGAGGTCAACATCCATCCGGCCAGCAACTGGGCGGAACTGGTGGATCACACCGAGTTCCTCTACCAGGCCGCGCACGAGACGCACCTTTCCACCGACAAGTTCATGCTCGATGGGCGCCACACCGGCACCGGCGGCGGCAACCACTTCGTGCTCGGCGGTGCCACGCCGGCGGACAGCCCCTTCCTGCGCCGGCCTGACGTGCTGGCCAGCCTGATCGCCTACTGGCACAACCATCCCGCGCTGTCCTACCTGTTCTCGGGCCTGTTCATCGGCCCGACCAGCCAGGCGCCGCGCGTGGACGAGGCCCGTAACGACCAGCTCTACGAACTGGAGATCGCCTTCGCGGAACTGCGTCGGCAGGTGGCGCTGCACGAAGGCGCCGGCGATGGCTACACCCCGCCATGGCTGATCGACCGGGCACTGCGCAACCTGCTTGCCGATGTGACGGGTAATACGCATCGATCCGAGTTCTGCATCGACAAGCTCTATTCCCCCGATGGCGCCACGGGCCGGCTCGGCCTGCTGGAGCTGCGCGCCTTCGAAATGCCGCCGCACGCACGCATGAGCCTGGTGCAGCAACTGCTGCTGCGGGCGATGGTCGCCCGTTTCTGGCGCACGCCCTATACCGCGCGGCTCACGCGCTGGGGCACGGCGCTGCACGACCGCTTCATGCTCGGCACCTTCGTGCAGATGGATCTGGAGGACGTGCTGGCCGAGATGCGCAGCGCCGGCTTCGTGTTCGAGTCCGCGTGGTTTGCGCCGCACTTCGAGTTCCGCTTCCCGCGCGTGGGCGAGGTGGAGGCCGAGGCGGCCGGGCTCTCGCTGCAACTGCGCGCGGCGCTGGAGCCGTGGCACGTGATGGGCGAGGAGGGCGCGGCGGGCGGCACGGTGCGCTATGTCGATTCGTCGGTGGAGCGGCTGGAGGTGCGCGTGCTCGGCATGAACGAGACCCGCCATGTGGTGACGGTGAACGGCCGGACCATCCCGCTCCAGCCCACCGGCCGCGCCGGCGAGTACGTGGCCGGCGTGCGCTACCGCGCCTGGGCGCCGCCGTCGTCGCTGCATCCGACCATCGGCTCCCATGCCCCGCTGACCTTCGACGTGGTGGATACGTGGATGGATCGCAGCGTAGGGGGATGTCAGTATCATGTTTCCCACCCCGGCGGCCGTAATTACCAGACATTCCCGGTGAACGCCTACGAGGCCGAAAGCCGGCGGCTGGCCCGTTTCTTCACCATCGGCCATACGCCGGGGCGGTCCGTGGCGCCGCCGGTGGAACGCAGCCTCGAATTTCCCTTTACGCTCGATTTGCGGCAGATCTAGCCCGACACCCTCCCCCGGAGACCCCTCCCCGTGCCCTTGCAGTCGTCGCTTCCCCTCGACGGATCGGACAGCCCGGCTGCCATGGCGAGCCGGCTGGCCCTGCCCGTGCCGTCCGGCCATCTGGACGAGCTGCGCCTGCCGGACGGCACGCTGCGCGCGCCCTGGGCGCGCTTCTTCTCGGAACTGGGCGAGCAGGGCGACCTGGGCAACCTGAGCCCGGACGCGCTGGCGGCGCGCGCGGCGGCAGTGGCGCGCCAGATCCGCGACAACGGCGTGACCTATAACGTCTATGCCGACCAGGGCGGCGGCGCGCGGGCGTGGCAACTCGAATTGCTGCCGTTCCTGATCGCCGAGGAGGACTGGGCTGTGATCGAGGCCGGCGCAGCCCAGCGCGCCACGCTCGCCAACGCCATCATGGCCGACATCTACGGCCCCCAGACACTGCTCACGCGCGGCCTGCTGCCGCCGGGGCTGGTCTACGGCCATCCCGGCTACATGCGGCCCCTCAAGGGCTACCAGCCGCCCGGCGGCAGCTTCCTCCAGACCATGGCGATCGACCTCGTCCATACCGACGATGGCTGGACCGTCATCGCCCATCGCACGGAAACCCCGTCGGGCATGGGCTATGCGCTGGAGAACCGGCTGATCATCTCGGGCCAGTTCGCCGATGCCTTCCGCGAGATGCGCGTGCGGCGCCTGCCGCCGGCCTTCGCCCAGCTGATCTCCACGCTGGCCCACGCGCCGCTGGTGGCGGGGGCGGATGAAGGCACGTCGCTGCCGTCGAGCGGCGGGCTGCACATCGTGCTGCTGTCGCCGGGGCCGTTCAACGAGACCTACTTCGAGCACACCTTCCTGGCGCGCTACCTCGGCATCACGCTGGTGGAAGGCAAGGACCTGACCGTGCGCAACGACATGGTCTACCTGAAGACGTTCGGCGGGCTGGAGCGCGTGGACGTGATCCTGCGCCGGCTGGACGACGTGTTCTGCGACCCGCTGGAGCTGCGCAGCGACTCCACCATCGGCGTGCCGGGGCTGCTGGAGGCGATGCGGGCGGGCAACGTGATGGTGTCGAACGTGCCGGGCGCGGGTTTCCTGGAGTCGCCGGCGATCCACGGCTTCCTGCCGGGCATCGCCCGCGCGTTGCTCGGGGAGACGCTGATCCTGCCTGCGGTGTCGAGCTGGTGGTGCGGCGAGGCCGCCGCGCAGGACGAGGCCATGTCGACGCTGACCGAGGCCTTCGTCATGCCGACCTATCCGCGCGTGCCGGGCGAGCCGCGCCTGGGCATGGAGCGCGGGCTGCAGCCGCTGGAAGACTGGCGCGCGCGCATCGCCGAGACGCCGGACCGCTACACGCTGCAGGCGCCGCTGCCGCTTTCGCACACGCCGTGCTGGGAGCCGGACGGGCGCGGTGGCGGGCGGATTGGCTCGCGGGCGTCCATGCTGCGCGTGTTCGCCATCGCCGATGGCAACGGCGGCTGGCAGGTCATGCCGGGCGGATTCATGCGACTGGCGCCGCCCCGGCTGGAGGCGGTGTCGATGCAGCTGGGCGGCACCAGCGCCGACACCTGGGTGCTCTCCAGCCAGACCTCGGGCGCCGTGCCACTGGCCGCGCGCAGCGGGCTGGCGGGGGCGCCCGCCTCGCGCCCGCTGGCCGTCTCCAGCCGCGCCGCCGAGAACCTGTACTGGGCCGGCCGCTACGCGGAGCGCGCCGAGAACACCGTGCGCCTGTGCCGGCAGATCCTCGGATCGATCGAATCGAACGATGAAACCGACGACGGCACGCTGAACATGATCAGCCAATTGGCGCAGTGGTTCGGCCTGGTGCCGGCCCAGACGCCGTCGCCGCAGGCGTCGCTGCGGGTGTTCGAGCGCAGCCTGGTGTCCGCGCTGGCCGATGCCAGCGGGAGCGCCGGCGTGGTGCAGACGCTGGCCAGTCACGCCCGCGCCGCCAACGAGATCCGCAACCGGCTCTCGAACGACCACTGGCGCACCATCCTGGCCGCCCGCAACGACTTCCATGACGCGATGGCCGCCGCCGCGTGCCCGGCCGGCTCGGCCAGCGGCGAGGGCTCGTACGACCGCTCCCGGGTGCTGGTCGCGCTCGAGCAACTGTCGATGCAGCTCGGGGCGATCAGCGGCGCGCAGGGCGACCGCATGTCGCGCGACGAAGCGTGGCGGCTGGTGTTCATCGGCCGTCATATCGAGCGCGTCTCCACGCTGGCGCTGTTCCTGGAGGTGGCCGAGCGCAGTGGCGCGCTGCGCTCGCGCAGTGGCTTCGACCTGCTGCTGCACCTGTTCGACAGCACGCTGACCTACCGCTCGCTGTTCCCGGGCCGGACCGACGTGCCGGCGCTGGTGGACCTGCTCGTGCTGGACGCCACCAACCCGCGCGGCCTCTACGGCGTGCTGGACCGCCTGCGCGAGAAGCTGGTGCAGTTGCCGACCGGCGCCACGGGCCAGGCCCGCGTACCGCTGGCGGAACTGCTGCCGCCGGCCAGCGCGCTGCCGTCGCGCACGGTGCTGTGCGCCACCGATGACGAGGGCCGCCATGCCACGCTGGCCGCGCTGTGCGACCAGCTCGGCGCGCGCATGGCCAAGCTGTCCGATGAAATCGGCGGCCGGTACTTCAGCCATGCCGGCGTGGCGCCGGAAACGGACCTGCCATGAGCGTGCATCCCGTGCCCGCCGCCAAGCCGCCGGCCACCCCGGCGCCGACGCCGGAGGCCGACGCCCCGGCCACCCTGAGCGTGCACCACGTCACCACCTACCAATACGCCTGGCCCGTGGAGCACGCGCAGCAGCGCGCCGTGGTCACGCCGCCGTCCTACCCGTGGCAGGCCGTGAGCGCGCACTGCACCGACATCGATCCGCAGCCCTCGCACCATCACGTGCGCACCGATGCCTTCGGCAACAACGTGCTTCATTTCATGCTCGACGTGCCGCACGAGACCATGCGGCTGACCACGGCCAGCACGGTCACGCTGACGCCGCGCTGGGCCACGCTCGACCCGGCCCGCAGCCCGCCGTGGGAGAAGGCCGCGCAACGGCTGCGCTACCGCGCCGGCCAGCCGTTCGATCCCGAGGCCGAGTTCGTCTTCGCCTCGCCCAATGTGGCGCTGCACGCGGACCTGCGCGACTACGCCCGGCGCAGCTTTACGCCCGGGGTGAGCGTGGTGGCTGGCGCCATCGACCTGATGCACCGCATCCACGCCGATTTCGAGTATCACGCCGAGATCACCGAGGTCCACACGCCCGCGCTGGAGGCCTTCGCGCTGCGCAGCGGCGTGTGCCAGGACTTCGCCCAGGTGATGATCGGCTGCCTGCGCTCGCTCGGGCTGCCCGGGCGCTATGTCAGCGGCTATCTCCGCACCGACCCGCCGCCGGGCGAGCCGCGCCTGCTGGGCGCCGATGCCTCGCACGCCTGGGCCGGCGTCTGGTGCCCCGGGAACGGCTGGGTCGATCTCGACCCGACCAACGCCATGCTGGCCGACACCCGCCACGTCACCCTGGCCATCGCGCGCGACTACAGCGACGTGCCCCTGCTGCACGGCGTCATCGTGGGCGGGGGCGAGCACACGGTGGAGGTGGAGGTGAGCGTGGTGCCGGTGGAGTGATCGGCGGCGCCCGCGCATCATCTATCCGGGGATCCATGTACTTCAGGAGAGGGACCGCGGAACATGGTGGCGTCCTGGACGTTGTGGCGCCATGATGCGCGCCGTCCACCAACGGCACCTTTCGGAGAACTGCAATGACCCATCGCACCGCGATCGAAGCAAGGCGAAATCTTCCGGGGAGGGCCTTGCAGGGTGAGTATGTCACCCAGCAACAATTCAATGCGCTACGGAAACGGGTTGACGCCATTGCGCTGACAGACGACGGCATTATGTATTTCACAGTCAACAGCACCGGCGCGGATAGTCAGGCCAATGGCAGCGAGTCGGTGGCGATTGCCAGCGGTGCCTCCGCAAATTCCGAAGAATCTGTTGCAGTCGGCTACCTGGCTACCGGATCTGGCCAGGGCTCGGTGTGTGTGGGGGCGTATTCCTCAGCCAGCGAAACGTGCAGCACCTCCATAGGCTTTGACACGCTCGCTCAGGCTTATGGAGCGGTTGCGATCGGGTCTGCCGCGATAGTGGACCCCGTTGCTAACAAGGGGATCAGTATCGGCAACACAGCCATCGTTGCCGGTGATTCAGCATTGGCCATCGGCGCGAGTGCCACGGCGAGCGGCGAGCAGAGTGTGGCGATAGGCGCTGGTTCCACGACCGATCGCGCGCAGACGGTGTCCGTAGGCAATGACAGCGCGCTCCGCTTCATCGCCCGTGTTGCGGCGGGGCAGGAGGATGATGATGTCGCCACAATCGGCCAGTTGAAGGAGGCTGGCCTGCCCGTGAATGCGCGCGGCGAAGTGGAGCGTGCGCTGGTGCTGTACGACGACAGGAACAAGACGAGGCTGACGCTGCCGTTGGTAAGAGTGTCGGGATTGCGTCCCGCTGAACTGAGCGCGCAGAGCACAGAAGCGGTAACGGGCAGCCAGCTCTTCAAGGCAAATCAGCGGCTGGTCGAACTCGAGGCGCGCCTCGCGGCGCTGGAGCGTGCGGTGCGCGACAGGTAGTCGTGCAGGAATGGCCCCGGGTGGCTTGAGCACATGGTGCGGTCACACGGCATTCTTACTCAGGATGGGGCGCTGTCCGTCGCGGCAGCTGATGGAGAACGCAATGAGCAATCAGACTGATGTCCAGGCTAGGGCCAACGCCTCGGACAGGGACCGCCCGGGCCAGTATGTCACCCTGCAACAGTTCCATGCGCTACGGGAACGGGTTGACGCCATTGCGCTGCAAGACGACGGTATTACGTATTTTGCAGTCAACAGCACCGGTCCGGACAGTCAGGCCAATGGCATAGAGTCGGTGGCGATTGCCAGTCACGCCGAGGTGGATTCCGAGGAATGCGTCGCTGTCGGCCACGCGGCGGGAACAATCGGCGCGGACTATCCGGGCTCGGTGTATGTGGGTGCGTATGCCCAGGGATATGCCATATGCACCACTGCCATCGGCTATTACGCCTATACCAACGCTTATGGAGCGGTTGCGGCCGGGTGTCTGGCGACGGTGAGCGCCAGTGGTAACAAGGGGATTGCTATCGGCGATCTGGCCCTCGTTGACAGTGATTCAGCAGTGGCCATCGGCGCGAAGGCGACCGTGAATGGCGCCCAGAGTGTGGTACTGGGTTGCGCTTCCACGACTGATCGCGCGCAGACAGTATCTGTCGGCAATGACAGCACCCGTCGCTTCATCGCACGTGTTGCGGCGGGGCAGGAGGATGATGATGCCGCCACGGTCGGCCAGTTAAAGGAGGCGGGCCTGTCCGTGAATGCGCGCGGGGAAGTGGAGAGTGCGTTGGTGCTCTACGACGACAGGAGCAAGACCCGGCTTACGCTGCAATCGGTAAAAGTTGCGGGGTTGCGACCCGCTGTGCAGAGCCTGCAGAGCACGGATGCGGTGGCAGGCAGCCAGCTCTTCAAGGCAAACCAGCAGCTGGTTGAACTCGAGGCGCGCCTCGCGGTGCTGGAGCGTGCGGTGCGCCACAGGTAGTACGGGGGCGAGCACACGGTGGAGGTGGAGGTGGAGGTGAGCGTGGTGCCGATGGATTAGGCTGGGTTTGTCCGATCCATGGTTTTCCGAAGTACGGCGTGAAAACATGGCCTCGCTGGCCAACGTCAACTTCAGGAGACCTTCGATGAGCAACGCCCAGACGGATATCGCAAGCAATCAGTACCTGACCCGGGAACAGTTCCAGGCACTGAGCGCAGTCGGAAAGAACGACAAGAACGCCAAGTACTTCCACGCCAACAGCAAGGGTCCCGATAGCGAGGCCAGTGGCCAGGAAGCCGTGGCCATCGGACCCTCCGCCGTGGCGGCGGGCTCGGGGAGCGTTGTGGTGGGCGAGGGCGCCGTGTTCGGCGCCGCGGGCCGGGGCGTGGTCATCGGCTCCCAGGCGCAGGTCGGGGCGGACTCGCCCGGCGACGGCGTGGTGGTACTGGGCAGCGACGCCACGGCATGGGGCGACAAGGCCGTGGCGATCGGCGGCAACGCCAATGCGGGCTACACGGACAACATCGCCATCGGCGGCGATGCCCAGGCCACCGCTGCCTCCGCCGCCGTGGCGGTGGGCGCCGATGCCTTCGCGGGGGGCGACCAGAGCGTGTCCGTCGGCTCCGCCGCCAGCGCCCAAAGCCAGGCGGCCGTGGCGATCGGAGCCAGCGCGAACGTGTACGGCTACGGCACGATCGGCATCGGGCGCGGCGCCATCGCCAACAACCACCACGCCACCGCCATCGGCGAGTATGCGGAGGTGAGCGCCTACGGCAGCGTGGCGCTCGGCGCGTCTTCCGTCTGCGACCGCGAATACGCGGTGTCCGTCGGCACGGCGGACAATGGCCGCTACATCACCCATGTGTTACCGGGCGAGCAGGACGACGACGCCGTGACCGTCGCGCAACTCAAGGACGCGGCCCTGCAGGTCAACCCGAAAGTGGCCCGGCGCCTGGGCAACCTCGAGGCCCGCATCGCAACGCTGCGCCAGCTCGAAGCGCGCATCGCGGCGCTGGAGCGGGCGGCGGGGCGTTCGTAGTCGGGGGACGGGCGGCCTTTGGATCCATGTACTTCCGGAGATCGGGTAGCGACCATGGCGACGGCACGGGCCGTGTATGCGCCCTTGCCGTGGTTCTGATCAACCCGATTCCAGGAGCCCTTCATGGCAATTCCTCAGACTGAGCCCGAAGCAGGGAACCATCCATCGTCCGCCAACGGCAATGGTGGCGGTGGCGGTGGCGGTGGCGGTGGCGGCGGCGGTGCGCCCTACCTGGCCTATGACGACAAGAGCAAGAGCCGCGCTACGCTGCCATCGACATTGGTCACAGGACTCCGGCCCGGCGAGGTGAGCCAGGGCAGCAGCGACGCCATCACGGGCAGCCAGCTGGCCGACACGGAGGCCGACGTCGCTGGCAATGCGCAGGACATCGCCGCGCTGTCGCAGACGGTGGATGACCTCGCCTCGGGCAAGACCGGCCTCAAGTATGTGCAGGTGAACGCCAGCGGGACGTCCGCCTCGGCACCCGGCAGCAACGCCATCGCCATCGGCGCGGATACCGTCGCCACCGGGGTCGGCAGTGTCGTGCTGGGCCAAGGGGCGACGGTCAGCGAGTCGGGGCCCGGCGTGGCCATTGGCCTGAATGCCCGTGCCGATGTCGCCGCGCGGGACCCCGTGGACGCCGGCTCGGTCGCACTGGGCTGCGATACCTATGCCTATGGCAGCCGCTCGGTCGCGATCGGCGAAAAAGCGCAGGCCGCCTACGCGTGGAGCGTCGCCATCGGCGGCAATGCCGTGGCGTCCGGCGCGGACAGCTTCCAGGTGGGCGGCACCACGGCGGTGGGGATGGCCGCGGTGGCATCCGGCCACAAAAGCGTGGCGCTGGGCCAGCGATCGGAAGCCTCCGGCGCGACGGCCATCGCCGTGGGGCCGATGGCGCAGGCCACCAATACCGGCGCGGTCGCCGTGGGCACCGACGCCGTCGCCAGCACCGAGTTCGCGGTGGCGCTCGGGCACGGCAGCCGCGCGGCGGCAGCGCACGGCGTGGCGCTCGGCACGGCCTCGTACTGCGACCGCGACCTGACGGTCTCGGTCGGCACCGACACCCTGCAGCGCCAGATCATCAACGTCGCGCCGGGCACCGCGCCGACCGACGCGGCCACCGTGGGGCAACTGAGCGCGCCCATCGCCCAGATGCGGGAAGCCCTCGCCTCGCGCGAGCGCCGCCTGCACGACCTCGAGGCGCGCATCGTGGCGCTGGAGCGGGCGCTGCGGGGCGCTTAGGGGTGCTTAGGGGTGCTTAGGGGCGTCCAACAAAAAAGCCGGCCGCTTGCGCGGGCCGGCTTTTTTCGCCAGATGGCTCGGATGGCGCCGAGGGCGGGTCAGCCGAGCTTCTTCTTGAGCAGTTCGTTGACCTGGGCCGGGTTGGCCTTGCCCTTGGTGGCCTTCATGGCCTGGCCGACCAGTGCGTTGAAGGCCTTTTCCTTGCCGGCGCGGAACTCTTCGACCGACTTGGCGTTGGCGGCCAGCACGTCGTCGATGATCTTCTCGAGTTCGCCGGTATCGGACATCTGCTTGAGACCCTTGGCGGCGATGATCGCGTCGGCGTCGCCGCCGGACTCGCCGGCCCACATCGCCGGGAAGACGTCCTTCTTGGCTGTGTTGTTGGACACCGTGCCGTCGGCGATGCGCGCCAGCAGCCTGGCCAGTTGCGCCGGGCGCACCGGGGCGTCGTCGATGGCCATGCCTTCGCGGTTCAGTTGCGACGCCACGTCGCCCATCAGCCAGTTGGCCGCCGGCTTGGCGCTGGCCACGCCGGCTTCGGTCACCACAGCCTCGAAGTACGCGGCGAGGGACTTGGTGGCCGTGAGCGTGCTCGCATCGTAGGCCGAGAGGCCGTATTGCGAGACGAAGCGCGCCTGCATCGCCGCCGGCAGCTCGGGCAGGCCGGCGCGCACGCGCTCGACCCACTCGCTGTCGATCTCGAGCGGCATCAGGTCCGGATCGGGGAAGTAGCGGTAGTCGTGCGCGTCTTCCTTGGTGCGCATCGCGCGCGTCTCGCCGGTGTCCGGGTCGAACAGCACGGTGGCCTGGACGATCTTGCGGCCGTCCTCGATCTCGTTGATCTGCCACTGCACTTCGTAGTCGATCGCCTGCTGCAGGAAGCGGAACGAGTTCAGGTTCTTGATTTCGCGGCGGGTGCCGAATTCCTTCTGGCCGACTGGGCGCACCGAGACGTTGGCGTCGCACCGGAAGCTGCCTTCCTGCATGTTGCCGTCGCAGATGCCGAGCCACACCACGAGCGAGTGCAATGCCTTGGCATAGGCCACGGCCTCGGCCGAGCTGCGCATGTCTGGCTCCGTCACGATCTCCAGCAGCGGCGTGCCGGCGCGGTTCAGGTCGATGCCGGTCATGTTGGCGAAGTCCTCGTGCAGCGACTTGCCCGCATCCTCCTCAAGGTGGGCGCGGGTCAGGTTCACGGTCTTCTCGTAGACGCCCTGCCGTCCTTCCACCTGGATCGTGATGGTGCCGCCCTGGACGACCGGGATCTCGTACTGGCTGATCTGGTAACCCTTCGGCAGGTCAGGGTAGAAGTAGTTCTTGCGCGCGAAGATGCTGCGCGGCGCGATATGGGCGCCGATGGACAGCCCGAACTCGATGGCGCGCTCGACGGCGCCCTTGTTCAGCACGGGCAGCACGCCCGGCAGCGCCAGATCCACGGGCGAGGCCTGCGTGTTGGGTTCGGCCCCGAACGCGGTGGAGGTGCCGGAAAAAATCTTCGAGGCGGTGGAGAGCTGCGTATGCGTCTCCAGGCCGATCACCACTTCCCATTGCATGGCGGTATTCCTGGTTTAAGTCTTCTGTTCTGTTCTATATCAGGCCGGACCCGGCGTTTTTCAGGGCGCGGGGTTCAACAGCCACGAATCGAGTTGGGCGAGCGCGGCCACACGCGCCAGGGCGTCGCCGCCGCTGGCGGTATCGCCGCCCGGGGTGCGCCGGGAGGCGTCGCGCCGGCCGTGCAGCTCGCTGGTGCCGTCGAAGCCATGATAGGCGCCCGGGTAGATCTCCAGCCGGAAGCGCGCATCGGGCTGGCGGGCCAGCACCGCGTTCTGGAGCATCGCGCAGCGCGTGGCCGGGGTCCAGTCGTCCGCGCCGCCAATCATCATCAGCACCGGCGCGCGCAGCTTGAAATTGTGCTGCCGCACCACGCGCTTGCAGGCCGGGTAGAAGGCCACGGCGCGCTCCACGGCAGGCGTGCCGGCCGGCCACGGGCGGCTGGCGTCGATGGCGGCCAGCACCGCCTGCGCGCCGTTCGACCAGCCCAGCAGCACGATGCGGCGCGGGTCGACGCCGGGCTGGCGGGCCACCCAGCGCAGCGCGGCCAGGGCGTCGGCGCGGCGCGTCTTGTCGTCGATGCCGCGCGCGTCCGGCGTGTCGCCGCAGCCGCTGGTGATGCGGCCGCGCGGGCCGAAGCTGTCCGGCATCAGCACGGCGTAGCCGCGCTCGGTCAGCCAGTGGGCGTACTCGCGGTAGCGGGCCTGCAGGGCGCCGGCCGGGTCGAGGATTTCGTCGATGGAGCCGGTGCGCCGTGCCACGCGATGCGTGTCTTCAAGCCCACCGCAGCCGTGCAGCGCCACGACCACCGGCAGCGGCTGCGACCTTGGCTGGCCGCTGTCCCGGGGCAGGAACCAGTAGGCGGGGAGCGTCGGCATGCCGGCATCGCCCGCCAGCCGTACGCGCTGGACGATGGGCGCCGGGGCGGCCGACGTGGAGGTGGCTGCCGAGGCCGCCACAGAAGCCGCCACAGCAGGCGCACTGGAGGCCGAAATCGGCGCTTGCGGCGCCGAGACCGTGCTCCAGGCCGGCACCGCCGCCACCGTCATCATCGCAAAACCCGCGCGCAGCCAGCGCCGCGCCCGAGGCATAACGCCGGGCAGAACCCCGGGCAGAACCCCGGCGGCGAAGGATGAGCGTGGGCGGCGTGGCGGCATGATAGTTACGTTATCGCGTGCGGGCGCAGGCGCCCGAGTCCGGCTCGAACATCACCGGCCACGCTTCTTCATAGATGCCGGGCGTGCAGTGCGACTGGCAGCTTGCGTGCGCCAGCGTCACGCGGCGCGGGTCCTGCCAGACCATCAGCTTGCAGGCGCTGCCATCGTTGGCGCGCAGTTCGATATGTGGCGTTTTGCGCACCTGTCGGAAGTCGGCCAGATTGAAGCTGCACGAGCCGCGCTTGCCGACCCACAGCTTCCACTGCAACTGCTGCACGGCGTTGTCCACCACGCGTAGCTGGGCGTCCTCGCGGAAACCGTCTTCCTCGGTGCGGCGGCAGTCGCCGTTCAGGTCGATGTCCCGCGCGGCGATGGGCGTGGAGCGCCCGCCGAACGGCAGCGAGCAGCCGGCCAGCACCACGGCGAGGGCCATCGCGGCAAAGAGGCGTAGCAGGCGCTTGTCGTGCATCGTCATCAGGCCGGGCGGCGCAGGTGCCAGTCGGTGGCCTGCTGGAACGCATGGGCCACCTGCAGCAGGCGCGCTTCGTCGAAATAGTTGCCGATGAGCTGCAGGCCGACGGGCATGTTGTCCTGCCCAGTGCCGCAGGGCACGCTCATGCCGGGCAGGCCGGCGAGGCTGGTGGAGAGCGTGAAGATGTCGGCCAGGTACATCTGCACCGGGTCGGCGGTCTTCTCGCCGAGCTTCCAGGCCACCGTGGGCGCCACCGGGCCCATGATCACGTCGCACTGGCTGAAGGCGCGCTGGAAATCGTCGGCGATGATGCGGCGGATCTTCTGCGCCTGCAGGTAATAGGCGTCGTAATAACCGTGCGACAGCACGTAGGTGCCCACCATGATGCGGCGCTTGACCTCGGCGCCGAAGCCTTCGGCGCGGGACTTCTTGTACATGTCGAGCAGGTCGCTGTACTCGGCCGCGCGGTGGCCGTAGCGCACGCCGTCGAAGCGCGACAGGTTGCTCGACGCCTCGGCCGGTGCAATCACGTAGTACACCGGGATCGACAGCTCGGTCTTGGGCAGGGTCACGTCGACCAGCGTCGCGCCGAGCTTCTCGTACTCGGCCAGCGCGCCGCGCACGGCGGCTTCCACGTCGGCGGACAGGCCCGCGCCAAAGTACTCGCGCGGCAGGCCGATGCGCAGGCCGGCCAGCGGTTGGTCGGCGCTGGCGCCGGCGCGCGGCTGGCCCAGATGGCGCGTGAAGTCCTCGTCCACGCCGCCCTGGGCGGGCGTGAGGCTGGTGGAATCCTTCGGATCGAAACCGGCCATGGCGTTGAGCAGCAGCGCGCAGTCCTCGGCCGAGCGCGCCATCGGGCCGCCCTGGTCGAGCGACGAAGCGAACGCGATCATGCCGTAGCGCGAGACGCGGCCGTAGGTCGGCTTGATGCCAGTGATGCCCGAGAACGACGCCGGCTGGCGGATCGAGCCGCCGGTGTCGGTGCCGGTGGCGGCCGGGGCCAGCCCTGCGGCCACCGCGGCGGCGGAACCGCCCGAGGAGCCGCCCGGCACGCGCTGCTTGTCCCACGGGTTGCGCACGATGCCGAAATACGAGTTCTCGTTCGACGAACCCATCGCGAATTCGTCCATGTTGGTCTTGCCCAGCGTGACCATGCCGGCGGCGGCGAGGCGCTCCACCACGGTGGCGTCGAACGGGCTCTGGTAGCCGGCCAGCATCTTCGAGCCGGCCGTGGAGGCCCAGCCGCGCGTCACGAAGACGTCCTTGTGGGCGATGGGCACGCCGGTCAGCGGCGTGGCCTGGCCCTGGGCGCGGCGCGCATCGGCGGCACGGGCCTGGTCCAGGGTGAGGTCGGCGTTGACGTCGACGAAGGCGTTCAGGTCGCGCGCGGCCTCGATGCGGGCGAGGTAGTCGCGTGCGAGTTCCTCGGCGGAGACGGTGCGCGCCGCCAGGGCATCGGCGATCTGGCGCAGGGAAGTCACGGAATCAGCGGAAAAGGACATGTCGGTCTGGTGTCTGCGGTGGCGGTCAGGGGCGGCGGCGGCGGGCCGGGCGGGTGGGCCCGGGCGTCACTCGATGACCTTCGGCACCAGGTAGAGGCCGCGTTCGGTGGCCGGGGCCGGGCGCTGGTAGTCTTCGCGGCGGTCGGTCTCGGTCACGGCATCCTCGCGCAGGCGCTGGGCGATGTCGCGCACGGCGGAGAGCGGGTGCGCCAGCGGCTCGATGCCGGTGGTGTCCACCGCCTGCATCTGCTCCACCAGCGAGAAGAAGTTGTTCAGTTGGGCGAGCGTCTGCGCGGCCTCGGCATCGCTGGTTTCGATGCGGGCCAGGTGCGCGATGCGCTTGACGTCGGAGAGTGCGAGAGCCATGGCGTGATGCGGCGCGGGCGCCGGGTTCAGTCCATCGGACTGGGGATGTTGCGGTCGGGTGGCGGGCAGGACGCCCGGAGCGGGGTCCGGGGGCGCCCCCGGGATCGTTTCGTTACAAGTTTTTCCGGGCGCTGACGCCCCGAAACAGCGTGGATTATAAGGTATCATTACGCGCTGCAGGCCTCCCGCAACGCGGACTTCACATGGCGCGCCAAACGGGGGGTTCCAGGCAGGTCACGGGTCACGCCGGCGGCTGCGCCGGTGATGCCGTCGCCACTGCTGGCACGTACCATGAGTGCCGGGCAGGGCAGCCGCCCGGGGCATGCGGCGCGCGAGCGTCGCAGGACTGCAACAGAGCAGGAAACGATTGGCGAACGATAAAGGCACGGCCCGGCGGCGAGTCCGCGATTAACGGCTGGTTTTCATCGCAGTTTCACACTTCACAATCAGGTTCCTCCGATTAGGCTTCTGCCATCGTCAGGCGATTTTCCGACCTGTCCGGCGCATCTGGCGGCGAACTTTCGCGCAGAGTCTAATCAAAGGTTCCCGTAGGTCCGGCGTGCAGGTTGCGCCGGTTGCGGATCGCCGATGACCGGGCGGGCATGCGCCCCTCGCCGTCGGCACCGGGGCGTACCGGCTTGCCGGTACGGGCCGCAGCGCACCGGGGGAACCGTGAACCATCACCCTTGCAAACGTATACCTGGCCGGGCCGAAGACGGCGCCGGCCGTTTCGCATACTCGCGAACCAACAAAAGACAGGATTCCTGATGTTCGGATTTCTCCGCAGCTATTTCTCCAACGACCTGGCCATCGACCTGGGCACCGCCAACACCCTGATCTATATGCGCGACAAGGGCATCGTCCTGGACGAGCCGTCGGTCGTGGCCATCCGTCAGGAAGGCGGCCCCAACGCCAAGAAGACGATCCAGGCGGTCGGCAAGGAAGCCAAGCAGATGCTGGGCAAGGTGCCGGGCAATATCGAGGCCATCCGCCCGATGAAGGACGGCGTGATTGCCGACTTCACCGTGACCGAGCAGATGCTCAAGCAGTTCATCAAGATGGTCCATGACTCGAAGCTGCTGCGCCCGAGCCCCCGGATCATCATCTGCGTGCCGTGCGGCTCCACCCAGGTGGAACGCCGTGCCATCCGCGAATCGGCGCTGGGCGCCGGCGCCAGCCAGGTGTACCTGATCGAGGAGCCGATGTCGGCCGCGATCGGCGCCGGGCTGCCGGTGTCGGAGCCGTCGGGCTCGATGGTGGTGGACATCGGCGGCGGTACCACCGAGGTGGGCATCATCTCGCTGGGCGGCATGGTCTACAAGGGTTCGGTGCGCGTGGGCGGTGACAAGTTCGACGAAGCCATCGTCAACTACATCCGCCGCAACTACGGCATGCTGATCGGCGAACAGACCGCCGAAGCCATCAAGAAGGAAATCGGCTCGGCATTCCCGGGGTCCGAAGTGCGCGAGATGGAAGTCAAGGGCCGCAACCTGTCCGAAGGCATTCCGCGTGCATTCACGGTCTCGTCGAACGAAATCCTCGAAGCCCTGACCGATCCGCTGAACCAGATCGTGTCCGCCGTGAAGATCGCCCTCGAGCAGACGCCCCCGGAACTGGGTGCCGACATCGCCGAGCGCGGCATGATGCTGACCGGTGGCGGCGCGCTGCTGCGCGACCTGGACCGCCTGCTGGCCGAGGAAACCGGCCTGCCGGTGCTGGTGGCCGAAGACCCGCTGACCTGCGTGGTGCGCGGCTCCGGCATGGCGCTCGAGCGCATGGACAAGCTCGGCAGCATCTTCTCGTACGAGTAAGAACAGGAACCGCAACGTGGCGACACGCGGCATGCCGGCCCCAGCAGGCTGCGCCGGCGCGTGCGCCACGAGATTTCCGCCCCTTCCCGCCGCCCCCGGCGGGATGACTTCGCCTGCGCACGGGTAAATGGATTACTCCCCACCGCCGCTCTTCAAGCAAGGCACGTCCGCCGTGGCGCGGCTGGTCATTTTCGTGACCATCGCGCTGACGCTGCTCGTGGTCGATGCCCGCTTCGACGCCATGCGCGTCGCGCGCCAGGTTGCCGCCACCGTGCTGATGCCGGTGGAACGCGCGGTCCTGGTGCCGCGCGATGCGCTGCGCGGCGTCTTTGACTATGCCCAGTCGTCCGTCACGCTGGCCAACGAGAACCGCGAGCTGCGCCGCAGCGCCGTGGAGCAGGCCAGCGCCGCCGTGCGCCAGGCCCAGCTCGAGGCCGAGAACAACCAGCTGCGCAAGCTGCTGAATCTGACCCAGCAATCGGCCACGCCGGTGGTGGCGGCGGAGATCCTCTATGACGCCCGCGACCCGTACAGCCAGCGCATCGTGATCGACCGGGGCAGCGTGCAGGGCCTGCGCGCCGGCTATCCGGTGATCGACGAACGCGGCGTGATCGGCCAGATCACGCGGGTCTCGCCGCTCCAGTCCGAAGTGACGCTGCTGACCGACAAGGATCAGGCGATTCCGGTCCAGGTGGTGCGTAACGGGCTGCGCAGCGTGGCCTTTGGCGGCTCGCGTGCCGGGCAGCTCGACCTGCGCTTCATGGCGGCCTCGGCCGATCTCCAGCAAGGAGACCTTCTCGTCACATCCGGCCTCGACGGGACCTATCCGCCCGGCCTGCCGGTGGCGAAGATCTCCCATATCGAACGCAAGGCCGATACCGCCTTCTCGCGCGTGTACTGCGAGCCGGTGGCTGGCGTGCGCTCGCACCGACAGTTGCTGGTGGTGCGTTACGAGTCCGGGCTGGGACCGCGTCCGCAGGACGAGGACAAGCCGCAGAAGGCCGAGCGCGGTGCGCGTTCGGCGGCGGCCCGCGCCGGTGCCGAGAAATCGGCAGAGAAAAACGGCGATAAACCCGCTGCCACGGAGCCCGCACGGTGACCAATCCCCAGTATCTGCTGCGCCCGGTCAACCCCGCGTTCATCGCGGTGACGTTCATCGTCGCCTTCCTGTTCAACCTGATGCCGTGGGGCACCACGCTCTGGATTCCGGACATGGTGGCGCTGGTGCTGGTGTTCTGGAACATCCACCAGCCGCGCAAGGTCGGCATGGGCGTGGCCTTCCTGCTCGGCCTGCTGATGGATGTGCACGATGCCCGCCTGCTGGGCGAGCACGCCATGGCCTACACGCTGCTGGCCTACTTCGCCATCACGATCCATCGCCGCGTGCTGTGGTTCTCGGTTTATACCCAGGCGCTGCACGTGCTGCCGCTGCTGTTTATCGTCCACGCTGTGCCGGTGGTGATCCGCCTGGCCATGGGCGCGCCCCTGCCGGGCTGGCAACTGCTGCTGGCGCCCTGCATCGAGGCGCTGCTGTGGCCGCTGGCCACCAGTGTGCTGTTGGCGCCACAGCGGCGTTCGCACGACGTCGACGAAACCCGACCGATTTAGCCGATCCAGCCTTCCCGGGTCGGATCTATCTATATAGAGCCGCCCGGGCCACCGCCCACGCCGAACCCGCCGCCGCAGTACCGCCATGACCGAAATCCGCAACGTCGAACTGGAAATCGGCCGCTTCCGCATCCGCGTGGCGGCTGCCGCCCTGTTTACGGTGATCTGCTTCGGGCTGCTGTTCACCCGCTTCCTGTGGCTGCAGTGGTACAAGCACGACCAGTACTCGGCCAAGGCCGAGGACAACCGGATCTCGGTGGCGCCGATCGAGCCCAATCGCGGCATCATCATGGACCGCAACGGCGTGATCCTGGCGCGCAACTATTCGGCCTACACGCTGGAAATCACGCCGTCGAAGCTGACCGATACCCTCGACAACACGATTGAGTCGCTTTCGTCACTTGTCGATATCCAGCCGCGTGACCGTCGCCGCTTCAAGCGGCTGCTGGAGGAGTCGCGCAGCTTCGAAAGCCTGCCGATCCGCAGCCAGCTTTCCGACGAGGAAGTGGCCAAGTTCTCCGCCCAGCGCTTCCGTTTTCCCGGCGTGGATGTGCGCGCGCGGCTGTTCCGCCAGTACCCGCTCGGCGAATCGGCCAGCCACGTGATTGGCTACCTGGGGCGCATTTCGCAGCGCGACCAGGAGCGGATCGATGCGATGGACGAGGCCAACGACGCCGAGGGCGCTAAGTACGATCCGCGCAAGGACGCCGACAACTACAAGGGCACCAACTACATCGGCAAGATCGGCCTGGAGCAGAGCTACGAGGCCGAACTGCACGGGCTGACCGGCTTCGAGGAAGTGGAAGTGAGCGCGGGCGGGCGGCCGATCCGCACGCTGTCCACCTCGCCGGCCACGCCGGGCAACAACCTGATCCTGTCGCTGGACATCCGCCTCCAGCAACTGGCCGAGCAGCTGTTTGGCGACCGGCGCGGTGCGCTGGTGGCGATCGAGCCGGCCACGGGCGACATCCTGGCCTTCGTCTCCAAGCCGACCTACGACCCGAACCTGTTCGTGGAAGGCATCGACTCGAAGACCTGGGACGAACTCAACAGCTCGCCGGACAAGCCGCTGCTGAACCGCCCGCTGCGCGGCACCTATCCGCCCGGCTCCACCTACAAGCCGTTCATGGCGCTGGCGGCGCTGACCATCGGCAAGCGCACGGCCGCCTGGGGCATGCACGATCCGGGCTTCTTCACGCTGGGCAACCACACCTTCCGCGACGACAAGCCGGGCGGCCACGGCTGGGTGGACATGCAGGCGTCCATCGTGCAGTCCTGCGACACCTATTACTACGCGCTGGCGCGCGACATGGGCGTCAACGGCATCCACGACTTCATGAAGCCGCTCGGGTTCGGCCAGATCACGGGTATCGACATCGAGGGCGAAAGCCGCGGCATCCTGCCGTCCACCGAGTGGAAGCGCAAGGCGTACCGCAAGCCCGAGCAGCAGAAGTGGTATGACGGCGAGACCATCTCGCTGGGCATCGGGCAGGGCTACAACAGCTTCACGATCCTGCAACTGGCCAATGCGGTGTCGATCATCGTCAACAATGGCGCGGCGATGAAGCCCCACCTGGTGAAGGCGGTGGAGGATTCGGTCTCGCGCCAGCGGACGCTGACCGTGCCCAAGGAAAGCTATCGGATTCCGCTCAAGCAGGCCGATATCGACGTGATCAAGAAGGCCATGGTGGCCGTGACGCACTCGGGCACTGCCGCGCGCGTGTTCGCGGGCGCGGCCTACGAATCGGCCGGCAAGACCGGCACGGCGCAGACCTACACGCTGGCCAAGGGCGAGAAGTACAACCACCATGCCATCGACGAGCGAAAGCGCGACCACTCGCTCTATACCGCGTTCGCGCCGGCGGACAACCCGAAGATCGCGCTGGCGCTGATCGTCGAGAACGCCGGCTTCGGCGCGGCCGTGGCGGCGCCGATCGCGCGGAAGGTGATGGATTACTACCTGCTCGGCAAGTGGCCCGAGGAGTTGCAGGCCAACGCGCCGCCGCCGGCCGAGCGCGAGCGCGCGGGCGGCAAGCCGCCGGTGGACACGCCGAGCGTGTTCACCACCGGCCTGACGGCGAACGTGGCGACGGCCACGGTGATGGCCAATGCGCCGGTGAGCGCGGCCTCGGGCGCGGATGCCAGTGCTGCGGGGGCGAGTGCAGCCCTGGCGGGGGCTTCCGGCGCCACCGTGGCATCGGGCGCCGGCGCGCGCGGCGCGTCGGAATCGATCGCCGCCCAGCTTGACCCGGCCGCCATCGCGCCGGCCTCGGCCGTGGCCACGCTCGACGAACGGATGCTCCAGGCGCTTGGCCACAGCAAGCCGGCCGCGCCGGCTCCGGTGCCGGTCCCGGCACCCGCCGCGCGCCCCGCACCCGCCTCGGCGCCTGCGCCGGCCAAGCCACGCGTCCGGCCGGTCAGCACGACGGCACCCGCCCCCCGTAACAATGCTTCAGAGTAAAGGAGACGGGCACCATGGATAAACGCCGCGTCGTGTCCGTGATCCGGACGGCCCTCACGGGCTTCGACAAGCCGCTGGCCCTGATCGTCTTCCTGCTGTTCGCCACCGGTATCGTGGCGCTGTACTCGGCCGCCATCGACATGCCGGGCCGCGTGGAAGACCAGCTGCGCAACATCCTGCTCTCGTACGCAGTGATGATGGTGATTGCCTACATGCCGACCCAGCTGCTGATGCGGGTCGCCGTCCCCCTATATACAGTGGGCGTGGCGCTGCTGATTGCCGTGGCGATGTTCGGCCTGATCCGCAAGGGCGCGCGGCGCTGGCTCAACGTGGGCATGGTGATCCAGCCGTCCGAGATCATGAAGATCTCGATGCCGCTGATGCTGGCGTGGTACTTCCAGAAGCGCGAGGGCGTGGTCAAGTGGTTCGACTTTGTCGTGGCGCTGGTCATGCTCGGCATTCCGGTGGGGCTGATCGCCAAGCAGCCTGACCTTGGCACGGCGCTGCTGGTGCTGGCCGCCGGCCTCTATGTGATCTATTTCGCCGGGCTGACCTGGAAGATCATCCTGCCGCTGCTGGCCATCGGCGTGGTGGCGGTCACGCTGCTGATCTCGTATGAAAGCCAGATCTGCGCCCCGGGCGTGAACTGGCCGGTCCTGCACGACTACCAGCAGCACCGCGTCTGCACGCTGCTGGACCCCACCACCGACCCGCTCGGCAAGGGCTTCCACACCATCCAGTCGATTATCGCCATCGGTTCGGGCGGCGTGACCGGCAAGGGCTGGCTCAAGGGCACCCAGACCCACCTGGAATTCATCCCCGAGAAGCACACCGACTTCATCTTCGCGGTGTTCTCGGAGGAATTCGGCCTGATCGGCAACGCGGTGCTGCTGGTGCTGTACCTGATGCTGATCTTCCGCGGGCTGTATATTGCCGCCAATGCGCCGACGCTGTTCTCGCGGCTGCTGGCGGGTTCCATCACGCTGATCTTCTTCACCTACGCTTTCGTGAACATGGGCATGGTGAGCGGGATCCTGCCCGTGGTGGGCGTGCCGCTGCCGCTGCTCAGTTACGGCGGGACGGCGCTGGTGACGCTGGGCATGGGGATCGGCATCCTGATGAGCATTTCGCGCCAGAAGCGGCTGATCCAGACCTAGCAGTGCCGTTTGCTACACTGCCATCCGAAAAATACTCCGGTAGAAGCTTATGAACGCCCAAGATGTCGCCGCCTGGCTGCAGAGCAATCCGCAGTTCTTCGAGGAACACGCCGAACTGCTGGCCGCGGTACAGCTGACCAGCCCGCATAGCCATCGCGCCGTGTCGCTGCAGGAGCGCCAGATGGAAATCCTGCGCGAGAAGAACAAGGGGCTGGAGCTGAAGCTGGCCGACCTGGTCCGCCACGGGCACGACAACGACCGCACCCAGCAGCGCATGCACGCCTGGCAGCTCCGCCTGCTGGCCGAGGCCGACTCGCACGCGCTGCCGTACACGGTGCAGGACGGCCTGCAGCAGGTGTTCGACGTGCCGGCCGTGGCGCTGCGCGTGTGGAACGTCGGCGAAGCCTTTACGCACATCGAAGTGGCGCAGGGCGCCAGCGACGACCTGCGCCTGTTCGCCGAAGGGCTGCGCGCGCCGTACTGCGGCCCGAACAGCGGCTTCGAGGCCGCCGCGCTGCTCGAGCGTGACGACATCGCCTCGCTGGCGATGGTGGCGCTGCGCGTGCCGACCCGCCCGGACGAAGACGCGCTGGGCGCCACCTTCGGCCTGCTGGTGCTGGGCTCGCCCGATGCGCGCCGCTTCCACGAAGGCATGGGCACGGCCTACCTGGGCCAGATCGGCGAAGTCGCCGGCGCCGCGCTGAACCGCCTGCGCGACTGACATGTCCCGCCGCCCGCCATCGGATAGCGAGGCACCGGACCCCAAGCCGGTGCCCGATCCGCTGGTGGTGCGCTACCTCGACTGGCTGGCCACCGGCCGCAAGCTGGCCGAACACACGCTGGCCAGCTACGGCCACGACCTCTCCGTGCTCCAGACCCACGCCGCGCGCCACGCGCCGGGCGTGGCGCTGCTGGCGCTCGAAACCCATCACATCCGGTCCTTCGCCGCGCGCATGCACGGCGGCGGCCTGTCCGCGCGGACCATCGCCCGCACGCTTTCCGCCTGGCGCGGCTTCTACCTGTGGGCGGCGCGCCATGGCCATGGCGTGGCGGTGAATCCTGTCGATGGGGTGCGCGCGCCCAAGCGCGGCCAGCCGCTGCCCAAGGCGCTGTCGGTGGAGCACGCGGTGGCGCTGGTCGCCCATCGCCCCGGCGACTCGGCCGAGGCGCGGCGCGACCAGGCGGTCTTCGAACTGTTCTATTCGAGCGGGCTGCGGCTGTCGGAGCTGGTGCAGCTCGACCTGCGCTACACCGAGGATGGCGCGTACCGCTCGATCGGCTGGATCGACCTGGCGGGCGCCGAGGTCACCGTGATCGGCAAGGGCTCGCGCCGGCGCTCGGTGCCGGTCGGCAGCAAGGCGATGGAGGCGCTGCGGGCGTGGCTGGCCGTGCGCGACACGCTGCTGCGCCCCGGCGCAGCGCCCGAGGACGCCCACGCGCTGTTCCTCGGCACGCGCGGCAAACGGCTGTCCGGGGCCACCGTGCAGTCGCGCATCCGCAAGCAGGCGCTGTCGGCCGGCGTGCCGACCCACGTGCATCCGCACATGCTGCGCCACTCATTCGCCACGCATATGCTCCAATCGTCAGGCGACCTGCGCGCGGTGCAGGAGATGCTCGGCCACGCCAGCATCGCCACGACGCAGGTCTACACCTCACTCGACTTCCAGCATCTGGCCAAGGTCTACGACCAGGCCCACCCGCGCGCGGGGCGTGCAAAGACTGCCACGCCGGCACCTGCGAAACCTTCGGACAAAGACGAGAAGTAGGGCGCTGGCCTAGTCAGACCACTGCGACAAAATGTTGCGAAAGCGCTCCATCTCGGGCAGCAGCCACTGGCGGAACGCCTGCACCTTAGGCAATTCCAGGCTGGCCTGCGTGCTGACGAAGTACAGCAGCCACGGGCAGACGATGCTCACGTCGAACAGCCGCACCACGCGGCCGGAGAGCAGGTCGTTGTAGGCCAGCGAGGAGCGGATCAGCGCGATGCCCTGGCCCTCGGCGGCGGCCTGCAGCAGCAGCGAGGAATCCTGCAGCAGCAGGCCCTTGCGCGGCTCCGGCCAGTCCAGCCCGGCGGCTTCGAACCACGGTTGCCACGGATCGCCCTCGCCGCGCAGCAGCGGCATGCCGGCCATGTGCGCCGGCTGCTCGGGCAGGCGGCCACCGTTGAAATCGGGGCTGCACACGGGAAAGAACACATCGTCGAGCAGCCGTTCCACGTACAGGCCGGGGTAGTCGCCGTTGCCCATGCGCAGCGCGATGTCCACTTCCTCATTGGCGAAGTCGACCAGCGAGTTCGAGGACAGCAGCTCCACGTCCAGCTCCGGATGCTGCTCGATAAAGCTGCCAATGCGCGGCGTGAGCCAGCGCGCGGCGAAGGACGGCATGGTGCTGATGGTCAGCCGCTTGTCGCGGTTGCCGGCCTGGAGCACGCGCGTGGCATCGGCGATCTGCAACAGCGCGTCGCGCACGCGCTCGGCGTAGACCCGGCCGTTGGCGGTCAGCATCACCCGCTTGCCGCGCCGCTCGAACAGCAACTGGCCCAGTTCCTCCTCCAGCGCGCGGACCTGGTGGCTGACGGCGCCATGGGTGACGAACAACTCCGCCGCCGCGCGGGAAAAGCTCTCGTGGCGGGCGGCGGCCTCGAAGGCGCGCAGCGCGGAGAGCGCCGGCAGGCGCGGGAAATCGCGCTTCCAGCGCTGTCCATTGTCGGGATTCCAACTGCCGCTCCAGACCATGATGCGAGTTCTCTATGTGAGTTTGGCTAACAAGACACAAGAATATATATCGTTTTGATAGTGCTAGGGCAATCACTAGAATGCAATGCACCGGAACCGCTTGTCAGCGCCCCCTAACTGGCCCGGTCCAATATCCAGGCCAGTTCCGGCGCATCTGACCAGTCAGCGGGCACCCGGCACACGGAGAAAGCCATCATGAAAGCATTGCTCACAACGACAGTGTTCACCCTCGTCCCTGGCGAAGTCACCAGCCTCTCGCTCCATGCTGCCCAGCGTCTTTTTGTGGAAGACGCCAAAGCCACGGACGTGTGGGTGACCCGCGAGAACGACTCGGAGGATTACTGGCTCCGTTGTGGCGGCAGCCTGTTGCTCCGGCGCGGCGACGAGATCGTGATCAGCGTGGACTCGCGCGCGACCCGCCCGGTCAGGCTGGCGCTGATTGCGGAAGCACGCCGCCCGGCGGCGACCGTGGCGGACCTGCCACACCTCGTGTATCGCGCCGTGAGGCGTTTGGTTCGAGGGACCGAATGGACACCGGGCCAGGATCAGGTCACGGCCTCCTGAACTGAGGCTGGTCTGGCCGCCCAGGCCGGACCGGGAGGCCGAATGCGAGACCCCGCCATGACCGGGGTCGCCCACCAGGGGCCGGCGGATGCCGGCCCTTTTCGTTACACTCTCGGGCATGCATGCCATTCAAGTCATCGAACGGGGTCTGGAGCCGTACGCGCCCTGTTTCGACGCCATGCGCGCCTATACCGAGGCCCGCACGCCCGACACGCCGGACCAGATCTGGCTGGTCGAGCACCCGCCGGTCTACACGCTCGGCCAGGCCGGGGACCCCGCGCACCTGCTCTCGCCCGACGCCGCCATCCCCGTCGTCAAGATCGATCGTGGCGGACAGATCACTTATCACGGCCCGGGCCAGGTCGTGGCCTACCTGCTGCTCGACCTGCGTCGTCGCCACCTGATGGTGCGCGAGCTGGTGACCGATATCGAGCAGGCGGTGCTGGACACGCTCGCGGCGTATAATCTCGCAGCCGAACGCAAGCCCGGCGCCCCCGGCATCTACCTGTCGGACGGACCGCACCAGGGCGCCAAGATTGCCGCGCTCGGCCTCAAGATCCGCAACGGCTGCAGCTATCACGGCGTCAGCCTCAACGTGCAGATGGACCTCTCACCGTTCCTTCGCATCAACCCCTGCGGCTATGCCGGACTGGAAACAGTCGACATGGCCAGCGCGGGCGCCACCGTGCCGGGGGCAGGCGAAGCCGGAGGAACGCCATCGACGCTGAGTGCCACGACGAATGCCACGAACGGCGCCGTCACTGCGGCCCACTACCCCGAAATCGCGCGACGCCTGGCGGCGGCCCTGTGCGAGGTGCTGGCGGCGCGCGAAGCGCGTGCCCCGGTGCGCGGGAATGCCGCCGCCGAGGCCGCCTGAGCACAGCGATGGCGTACCCGGCCCCGATTCACAGCCAAGTCCACAGCCAAACATGCACGCGGCCAAGCGTGCGGAGAACAGTATGAGCGACGCCCTGATCGCCACGTCCAGCGAAGCCCCGCAATCCCCTGCCGAGTACGATCCGACCCGCAAGCAGAAGTCGGCCGACAAGACCGCGCGCATCCCCATCAAGATCGTGCCGGCCGAGAAGCTGAAGAAGCCGGAGTGGATCCGCGTGAAGGCGGCAACCGGCAACTCGCGTTTCTACGAGATCAAGGACATCCTGCGCGCGAACAACCTCGTCACGGTGTGCGAGGAAGCGAGCTGCCCGAACATCGGCGAGTGCTTCGGCAAGGGCACGGCGACGTTCATGATCATGGGCGACAAGTGCACGCGCCGCTGCCCGTTCTGCGACGTGGGCCATGGCCGCCCCGATCCGCTCGACGTGAACGAGCCGGGCAACCTGGCGCGCACCATCGCCCAGTTGAAGCTGAACTACGTGGTGATCACCAGCGTGGACCGCGACGACCTGCGTGACGGCGGCGCCCAGCATTACGTGGATTGCATCTCGCAGACCCGCGCGCTGTCGCCGGCCACCCGCATCGAGGTGCTGGTGCCTGACTTCCGCGGCCGTCTGGACAAGGCGCTGGACGTGCTTCAGGCCGCCCCGCCCGACGTGATGAACCACAACATGGAAACCGTGCCGCGCCTGTACAAGCAGGCGCGTCCGGGCGCCGACTACGCGCACTCGCTCAAGCTGCTGCAGGAGTTCAAGCGCCGCAATCCGCACCTGCCGACCAAGTCGGGCCTGATGGTGGGCCTGGGCGAGACTGACGAGGAAATCCTCGAAGTCATGCGCGACATGCGCGCCCACGATATCGACATGCTGACCATCGGCCAGTATCTGGCGCCGTCGAACCATCACCTGCCGGTGATGCGCTACGTGCATCCGGACACCTTCAAGATGTTCGAGGAAGAGGCCTACAAGATGGGCTTCACCCACGCCGCCGTGGGCGCCATGGTGCGCAGCTCGTACCACGCCGACCAGCAGGCGCATCAGGCCGGGTTTGCCTGAAGCAAAACAAAGCACGCAGGTAGCAGGATCAAAGAAGGCCGGGACACGCTCCCGGCCTTTTTTATTGCCTATTGTTCCGACAGGCAGGCAAGCGGCGCCTTGAATGTCTGCGCACCGCCTTTCAACCACCTTTCACAATAAGCGCAGCAAAAAGCACTTATTCCCCGTCTTGGCGACATCTTGTCGCTAACGGTGCATAACATCCTAGGGACAACCCCGAGTGCTGGGCGTTGGCATGTTTCGTTATGATGAATTTATCGATAAATCGTCGATGAAATACGGCTGAGTCACATTCGGTCCGACGCCATCCGACCTCTTCCTCACAGGTTGCCCCCACATGCCCGATTGCACCGTCCATCGCCTGGCCGAGCAGGCGCTGCTCTATAGCGTGGCGCCGCCCGCTTCGCTCGATGTCCAGCGCCGCATCTGGGCCATGGCCGAGCGCGCCGCCGACTGGCGCGGCGTAGTGGACGTGGTGCCGGGCATGAACAATCTCACCCTGGTGTTCGACGACACCGCCGACGTGGCCGCGCTGGAGCGCAATCTGAAGGTGGCGTGGGCCTCCGGCGAGACGCGCAACGCCACCGRCAAGCTGGTGGAGATTCCCGTGCGCTACGGCGGCGAGTTCGGCCCCGATCTGGCCGATGTGGCCGCGCACACGGGCATGACGCCGCAGGAAGTGGTGCGCCGGCATGCGGCCGGCGAGTACGTGGTGTATTTCCTTGGCTTCCAGCCCGGCTTCGCCTATATGGGCGGGATGGTCCCCGAACTGGCCACGCCGCGCCGCCGCGAGCCGCGCCTGGCCGTGCCGGCCGGTGCCGTGGGCATCGGCGGCGAGCAGACCGGCATCTATCCGGCCGTGCTGCCCGGCGGCTGGCAGTTGATCGGCCATACCGACGCCCAGCTCTTCGTGGCGGACCGCGATCCGCCGTCCCTGTTCGCGCCGGGTGACACCGTGCGCTTCATCGTCGAGGAGTATCTGGCGTGATCGAAATCATTCGTCCCGGCGCGCAGGCGTCCGTGCAGGATCTCGGCCGGGTGGGCTTCCGACGCTTCGGGGTGGGCCGCTCGGGCGCGGCGGACAGTCTGGCGCTCCAGGTGGGCAACCGGCTGCTCGGCAACGCGGCCGGCGCCGCCGGCATCGAATTCACGCTGGGCCGCGCGGCCATGCGCTTCCATGTCGATATGCGCGTGGCGCTGGTCGGGGCCGAGTGCGGCGCCAACCTGGACGGCGTGCCGGTCTGGTGCTGGCATGCCTTCGATGTGCATCGCGGCGAGACCCTGACGCTGCCGTCCCCGCGCGGTGGCACCCGCACCTACCTCTGCGTGGCGGGCGGCATCGATGTGCCGCTGGTCATGAACTCCCGTAGCACGGATCTGAAGTCCGGCTATGGCGGCTTCGAGGGCCGCGTGCTGCGCGAAGGCGACAAGCTGCCCGCCGGCCGTCCGGGCCTGGACGAGGAACGCGACTGGCTCGGCGTGGCCGCACCCGGTTGGGCGCTGCCCGTGAACCGCATCGACGACGCCTGGGCCATCCGCATGCTGCCCGGCCCCGAATATCCCGATTTCGAACCCGCCGCGCAGGCCGCGCTGTGGCAGTCCGACTGGACCATCACGCCGCAGAGCAACCGCATGGGCCTGCGCCTGCAGGGCCCCGCGCTGGCGCGTCGCGCCGAGCGCAGCGGCGACCTGCTCTCGCACGGCGTGGTGCCGGGCGTGATGCAGGTGCCGCCGGCCGGCCAGCCCATCGCCCTGATGAGCGATGCGCAGACCACGGGCGGCTATCCGAAGATTGGCGTCGTGATCGGCGCCGACCTCTGGCGGCTGGCGCAGGTGCCGCTCGGCGCGTCCGTGCGCTTCGTGCAGGCCACGCTGGACGAGGCCGCCGCCGCGCAGGCGGAGCTGGACCGCTATCTGCGGCAGATCGACCAGGCGCTGCAATGGCAGGGCGATGGCATGAAGATCGCCGCGCGCCGCCGCACCACCACGCGCTTCGTGGCGTAACCGGGCTGGACCCCACCGTACAAGGAGAACCCCCATGCAAATCGACCTGAACGCCGACCTGGGCGAAGGCTGCGGCAACGACGAAGCCCTGCTGGCACTGATCAGCTCCGCCAACGTGGCCTGCGGCTGGCACGCCGGCGATGCCGCCACCATGCTCCAGACCGTGAAGTGGGCCATCGCCAACAACGTGGCGATTGGCGCGCACCCGAGCTTCCCGGACCGCGAGAACTTCGGCCGCACCGAGATGCAGCGCGACCCGGAAGCCGTCTACGCCGACGTCCTGTACCAGATCGGCGCGCTCGACGCCATCGTGCGCGCCCAGGGCGGCCAGCTCGCCCACGTGAAGCCGCATGGCGCGCTCTACAACATGGCCGTGCGCGATGAAAAACTCTGCGCCGCCATCGTACGGGCCGTGCGCGACTACAACCCCGACCTCGTCTTCTTCGGCCTGGCCAACAGCCGCATGATCACCATGGCGCGCGACGCCGGGCTGCAGGTGAAGGAAGAAGTGTTCGCCGACCGTGGCTACAACCCCGACGGCACGCTGGTCAAGCGCGGCACGCCGGGCGCGCTGCACGACGACGAGGAAGTTGCCCTGGACCAGACCCTGTCGATGGTGCGCGACCAACGCGTGCGCGCCATCGACGGCACCTGGGTACCGATCCGCGCCGAAACCGTGTGTCTGCACGGCGACGGCGCCCACGCGCTTGCCTTCGCGCGCCGCATCCGGGAACGGCTCGGCGCGGAAGGCATCGCCATCCGGGCTGGTGCCTGACGGGCGCCCGCCCGCCGGCGCTGGCTTTGCTCCACCGTTAGCTTCACCTTCTATCTGGTGTTACCCATGGAATCGGCTGTCAATCTTTGGCCCCTGCTCGGGGTCGGCGTCATCGTCATCGGCTTTGTCCTGCGGTTCAATCCCATGCTGGTGGTGGCGCTTGCCGCCATCGTCACGGGGCTGACCGCTTCCATGCCGCTGATGCAGATCTTCACCGCGATCGGCACGGCCTTCGTCAAGGCGCGCAACCTGCCGCTGATCATCCTGCTGCCGCTGGCCGTGATCGGCCTGCTCGAGCGCCACGGCCTGCGGGAGCACGCGCAGGCGTGGATCTCGCGCATCGCCTCGGCCACGGTGGGCCGCCTGCTGATCGTCTACCTCGCCGTGCGCGAGCTGACCGCCGCCGTGGGGCTGACCAGCCTGGGCGGACATCCGCAGATGGTGCGTCCGCTGCTGGCCCCGATGGCCGAAGGTGCGGCCGAGAACCGCTTCGGGCACCTGCCCGAGCCGGTGCGCCAGCGCGTGCTGGCCTTCTGCGCCGCCACCGACAACGTGGGCCTGTTCTTCGGCGAGGACATCTTCGTGGCCTTCGGTGCCATCGCGCTGATGCACACCTTCCTGCTGTCGTCGAACATCGACGTGGAGCCGCTGCACATCGCCGTCTGGGGCATTCCCACCGCGATCTGCGCGTTCCTGATCCACGCGGTGCGCCTGAAGCGGCTGGACGGCTGGCTCGAGCGCGAACTGGGCAAGACGCCGGCGGGGACGCCGGCCACGTCCGCCGCATCCGGCAAGGTTGGGGAGTAAGCCATGATCGTATCCATCGACTATCTCTACTGGCTGGCCGGCTTCGTGCTGGCGATTACCGCCCTGATGACGTTCACGGACAAGACGCACCCGCGTCGCCTGTCCACCGGCCTGTTCTGGGCGCTGTACGCGGCCATCTTCCTGATTGGCGACAAGATCCCGCCGGCCATCGTCGGCATCGCCGCCGTGCTGATGGCGCTGATCGCCGGCTTCGGCGGCGTGGGCCACGGCAAGCACGGCACGCTGCCCGAGTCGGAGCGCCGCGCCAGCGCCAAGCGCCTGGGCAACAAGCTGTTCATCCCGGCGCTGCTGATTCCGCTGGTGACCGTGATCGGCACGGTGCTGTTCAAGGACGTGAAGCTGGCCGGCGTGCCGCTGCTCGATCCGAAGAACGTGACGTTCGTGTCGCTCGGCATTGGCTGCCTGGTTTCGCTGGCCGTGGTGTGCTGGCTGACGCGTGACACCGTGACGCAAGGCATGCGCGAGTCGCGCCGGCTGATCGAGTCGCTGGGCTGGGCGCTGGTGCTGCCGCAGATGCTGGCGATGCTGGGCCTGGTCTTCGCGGACGCCGGCGTGGGCAAGGCCGTGGCGCACCTGGCCACCGCCTACATCAACATGGACTACAAGCTGGTGGCCGTGGCGGTGTACTGCGTGGGCATGGCGCTGTTCACGGTGATCATGGGCAACGGGTTTGCCGCGTTCCCGGTGATGACCGGCGGCGTGGGCGTGCCCATCCTGGTGGGCATGTTCGGCGCCAACCCGGCTGTGATGGCGGCCATCGGCATGTTCTCGGGCTACTGCGGGACGCTGATGACGCCGATGGCGGCCAACTTCAACATCGTCCCGGCAGCGCTGCTGGAGCTGGACGACAAGAACGCGGTCATCCGCGCGCAGGTGCCGTCGGCGCTGGCCATCCTGGCGGCCAATATCGTCCTGCTGTACTTCCTGATGTAACTGATGGAGACACGCACTATGCGTACCGCCCAGCGAACCGTATTACTTACCGGCTTCGAGCCGTTCGACAAGGAACCGGTCAACCCGTCATGGGAGGCGGTGCGGGCGCTGGACGGCCAGCAGGTGGGCGATGCGATCATCGTCGCCCGCCAGCTGCCGTGCGTGTTCGGCGCGGCCATCGAGGCGATGTCGGCGCTGCTGGCGTCGGTGAAGCCGGATGTGGCGATTGCGGTCGGCCAGGCTGGTGGCCGCACGGAATTGTCGATCGAACGCGTGGCGATCAATGTCGACGATGCGCGCATCGCCGACAACGCCGGCGCGCAGCCGATCGACCTGACCATTGCCGCCGATGGCCCGGCCGCCTACTTCGCCACGCTGCCGATCAAGGCCATCGTGCGCGACCTGCGCGCGGCGGGCGTGCCGGCGATGGTGTCGCAGACTGCCGGCACCTTTGTCTGCAACCACGTGTTCTACGGGCTGATGGATGGCATCGCGCGGCACGGCCTGACCGGCACGCGCGGCGGCTTCATCCACATTCCCTATCTGCCGGAACAGGCGGCGCGGCATCCCGGCGCGCCGAGCCTGGCGCTGGACACGCTGATCGCCGGCCTGCGGGTGGCGGTGCAGACCACGCTGACCACCGACGCGGATATCCGCGAGCAGGGCGGCCAGCTCCACTAAATCGATTCGATTGGGATCAGGGCTGGCCCGGACCCGGGCCGGCATCCACCTGCCGGTCCGTCGCCGCCGCCACGGCGCGCGCCGTGGCACGGCGCCGGGCCAGCCGCTGCAGCCGCCGGCGCATGCTCATCTGCTCCACGCGCCACAGCACATAGAAGAACGCCGCGAACGGCCACAGCCAGCCCAGCCACTGGGCCAGGCTGTTGAAGTGCACGAAACGTCCCATGCGCCAGCCTTGCTCCGAAATCCACGCATAGGGATTCGCCGGCAGCACGTTGGTCAGCACCACCAGCCCCGCCAGCGCCACGATGGCCAGCAGCGCGCGCAGCCAGCGTGGCAGGCGCAGCAGCAGCACCAGCACCAGCGAACTCGTGGTCAGCGCGAAGCGGCCCCCCTCGGACAGCCAGTTGAAGGTGTTGTCGTCCGCGAACTGCAACTCGGCCACGGTGGCCTTGAGCAGCAGCGCGAAGGCGAGCAGCCCGGCCAGGATGCGCAGCATCGGCGCGGTGCGCCGCATCGCCAGCGAGGCGAACAGCCCCGTGCCGATCCAGCTGCACGCGGTCACCATGGTTTCCAGCATCAGCTGGGCCTGCATGTCGTCGGGCCGCAGTCCCACGTTGTTCTGCCAATCGAGCAGGGCGGGGAAGTAGCCCTGCAGGATCTCCATCGGCCAGGAATCGGGGTCGGTCAGCCATTCCCGCACGATGCCGCCCATGCCGAACAGGTGCTCCTGCGGAAAGATCTGCGCGAACGGCCACAGCAGCACCAGCAGGATCGCAAAGCTCGCATGGGGCTCGAACCACGCCATGCGCAGCCGCGTAAGCGTGCCGCGATCCACCAGCGCGCTGGTGAACGGCGCCACCATGGCCGCGCCCAGCAGCGCGCCGAGCGCGTTGGTGATCAGGTCGATATTCGACGAGATCCGGCTCGGCAGCCAGGTCTGCAACGCCTCCATGACCGCCGACAGCAGCGCGCCGGCCACCAGCGCGATCAGCGTGGCGCGCGCGCCCGAGATGCGCGGGTGCAGCGCCAGCACGACCAGCGCCCCGAACGGGCAATAGCCGAGCACGTTGGTAATCAGGTCGAACTCGGTGATGTAGCGCGGCTTGGGCGCGGTCAGGAAGGCCAGCGGCGAGATGCCGTTATTGACCCATCCCGTGAACGGATAGAGGCTGGCGTAGGCCACCAGCAGCGTGAAGCAGATCAGGCCGACGCGCGCGAGCGGCGAGTGGCGCGGCAGCCAGCCGTCCAGCTCCGGCTGGCGCGGCTGCTGCGGTGGCTGCGGCGGCGGGGGCGGGGGAGATGTCGGGGGCGCGACCAGAGTCATGCGTGCGAATACAGGCCGCCGTTACGGCCGGGGCGGATTCGGTGACGGCGGCGCCGTCGGCAGCGGCACCGCATTGGCGCCGGGCGGGTTGGCGGCGGGCAGCGCGGCCGGGCCGGATGCCGTGGCGGCGGCCAGCGGCAGCGTGGCAGCCCAGTCGAGGATGGCGGCGATCACCGCGTCGCTGCTGGTGGAGAGCGCCTTGACGCCGCCGGCGCCATCGGCGCTGGGGGCGGGCTGCTCGGCCACGAAGGTCTTCTGGCCGATCAGGCCCTTGTGATAGACGGTGGCGCGCGCCCGCACCACGCCCCGGCTGGCGGTGGCGCTGTCGAACACCTGCTCGAAGGCGAGCAGGTCCACCTTGAGCGCCGGCACCGAGCCATCGCCGAACCACGTCAGCGCGCCGCGCCCGGACACCGCGTCGCGCAGGCGCGCATCGAACAGGCGGGGTGGCGAATCGACCCAGCGCTGCGTGGCATAGGCCTGCAGCCGCTGCGCCTGCGAGTATTGCAGGCGGTAGTAGAGCGACTGGTTGTCCATCCATACCGGGCCGTCGGTCTGGGCCACGCGCAGCTTGGGCAGCGGTGCGGGCGACTGCGACGGCGTGCCGGCCATCGGCCCGAGGTCATAGGTCAGCGCGGACGGCCCCGGCGACAGCGCGCTGCATCCGCCCAGTGCGAGCAGTGCGGCAAGGGCGGCGATTCGTACGAGTCCTACAGGCGTCATGGCGGAGTCCCGGTGGAAGTTGGGGCGAAGGGCAGGGCGATGGTCGATGATCATGGCGCGCTGAACCCCGCTTCGCCCGGGCCCGGCGTGGGCGAGGGGCCGCCGAACAGCACGCTGCTGGGCCGGTCGTTGAAGGTGCCGGCGGCGCGGTCGATGGTGCGCGCGGTCTGGCGGGCGTCGCGCGCCAGGCCGTTCAGTTGCGGCAGGGTTTCCTCGCTCAGGATGCCGGCGGCCGACTGCACCGAGTCCGCCGCGCCCTGGAGGTTGGTGCCCACGCCGTTGACCGTGCGCAAGACCGTGCCGTTGGGGCTGGCCAGCTCGTCCGCCAGGCGCCGCGTGGAGACCAGCGTGGCGTTGAGGTTATCCACCGCCTGCGGCAGCTTGGCGGCGGCAGGCTGGAGCGAGGCGGACAGCTTCGAGTAATCCTCGGCCGTCTTGTGCACGGAGCGGATGGCGGCCATCAGCTCGTCGCGGTTGGTGGTCTGGAACATCTCGTTGAGCGAGGACATCAGCGTCTCGGTCTGCGTCAGCAGCGAGTCGCCACGCTTCTCCAGTTCCTCGAAGAAGCCCGGCCGCATGGCGATGCGCGCCGGCGCCCGCGCCGAGGTGGGCAGCGGCGGCGACGCCTTGTCGTTGCCGGCCTCGCGCGCGGTGTCATCGAGCTGCACGTAGGCGATCCCGGTCACGCCCTGGAAGCCCAGCGTGGCGTAGGTCGTGCGGGTGATCGGCGTGTCCTGGTTCACGCTGATGCGCACGATGATCTGCCCCGGCACCTGCGGATCGAACTTGATCGACACCACCTTGCCCACGTCGAGCCCCCGATACTTCACATCGGCCTGCGGCCCGAGGCCGTTCACCGTGGAGCGGGTGATGAGGTCGTACGGCACGCGCACCGCGTGGTCGGAACTGAACCAGAACAGCGAGAACAGCACCAGCACGGCCAGTCCGATGGTGAAAACGCCGGCAAGGAAGGCGTTTGACTTGTTTTCCATCAGGTGTCTCCGGAAGGGGGGCGCGGCGCGTCGGGCCGGGTCGGGGCCGGCAGGGCCTGCAACGCGCGCTGGGCGCGGTCGCCCAGGAAGTATTCGCGGATGAAGGGGTGGTCCACCTTCACCAGTTCGGGGATCGGGGCGGCGGCCAGCACCTTGCGGTCGGCCAGCACGGCCACGCGGTCGGACAGTGCCACCAGGGTGTCGAGGTCGTGGGTGATCATCACCACGGTCAGGCCCAGCTCGCGCCGCAGTTCGCGGATCAGGTCCACGTAGTCGTCGGACGCCATCGGGTCCAGGCCGGCCGTGGGCTCGTCAAGGAACACCAGTTCCGGCTCCAGCGCCAGCGCGCGGGCCAGCGCCACGCGCTTGACCATGCCGCCGGAGAGGTCGGCCGGCATCTTGTCGGCGTCCTTGGCGGACAGCCCCACCAGTTGCAGCTTGAGCAGCGAGGCCTGGCAGATCAGGTTGTCCGGCAGCGCGCGCAGCTCGCGCATGGGCAGCGCGATGTTGTCGATGACCGACAACGCCGAGAACAGCGCCCCGCGCTGGAACTGGAGCCCCCAGCGGTTGCGCAGCGCCTGCAGCTGCGCCGGCTTGAGCTTGGCGGGGCTTTCGCCGAAGACCTTGATGGTCCCCGACGTGGGCCGCTCCAGCCCCACGATCTGCCGCAGCAGCACGGTCTTGCCCGTGCCGGAGCCGCCCACGATGGACAGCACCTCGCCGCGATAGACATCAAGGTTGAGATGGTCATGCACGACGTTGTCGCCGTAGCGCTTGACCAGGTCGCGCACCTCGATGATCGCCTCGCGGCGGGCCGGGGAGGGATTGGCCGGATGGTTCATAGGCCTACGTCCTTGAACAGGATGGCGAAGATGGCGTCGGCGATGATGACCACGGTGATCGACGTGACCACCGAGGCTGTCGTGCCTTCGCCCAGGCTCTGCGTGTTCGGCCGGATGCGCAGGCCGAAGTGGCAGGCCGTCAGCGCAATCAGCATGCCGAACACCACGCCCTTGCCCAGCCCGAGCCAGAGGTTGGCCACCGGCACCGCCTCGGGCAGCTGGCGCAGGAAGAAGGCGTAGCTGATGCCAAGCTGGAACTGGGCGGCGGTCATGCCGCCGAGCAGCGCCATCAGGTCGGTCCAGGCCACCAGCAGCGGCATGGCCACGGCCAGCGCGATCACGCGCGGCATGATCAGCCGGAAGCCGTGCGAGATGCCCATCACCCGCATCGCATCGAGTTCCTCGGTCACGCGCATCACGCCGATCTGCGCGGTGATGGCGGACCCGGAGCGCCCGGCAATCAGGATGGCGGCCAGCACCGGCCCCAGTTCGCGGATCACGGCCATGCCCAGAATGTTGACGATGAACGTGCTGGCGCCGAAGGTGCGCAGCTGGTTGGCCGACAGGTAGGACAGCACGATGCCGATCAGGAAGCCCACCAGCGCCGTGATGCCCAGCGCCTTGTATCCCACGTTATAGACGTTGGCCGAAATCTCGCGCCATGGCCCCCGGTGCGGCGCGCGGGCGAAGCGCAGCAGGTCGAAGGTGAGCTGGCCGAGCATGGTCACCCCGATGGCGAACTGGGCGAAGAACGACAGCAGGCTCGCGCCGAGGATGGTGACCGGGTTGAAGCGATCCACCATGCGCTTCTTCCAGCCGTCGCGGCGCAGCGCGGCGATGCGGTCGAACACGCGGCGCTGGCCGTCGTTGAGTTCGACGTTCGCCGGCATCTTGCTGTTCCAGGCCTGCCAGATCAGTTGCGCGCCGATATGGTCGAGCCGGTTCACCCCGGCCAGCGACCACGCGGCGTGCTGGGGCGCCTCGGTCAATTCGTGCAACTGCGCGCGCAGCCCACGGGCTTCGTGGCAGCCGGCGAGCGCGAGTGCGGTCCAGTCCCCCTGCAGCGCGATGCTGCAGGCTCCGTCCTGGCGCGAAATCTCGATGGCCGGCGTCGATGGGCGATCCAAGGGTGAATCCAAAGGGGGGCGGCGATGTGATGGGGGAGTCTCGATTCTATGCTACCGGCCGTGACGTGGCGACCGGGCATCCTCTGACACGGCCACGCAGGGCTGTCCGACAGCCACGGGATCGGGCCAATCCGGCCAAATCGGGCGACGCGGCTACAATCGCGGCTAACTGCCCCAAGCCACCCTGACCCGCCCCGCATGACCGCGCCTCCCGACCGCCCCCACCCCAGCATTCCCAGCCTTGCCGACGATGCCGCCGCGCTGCCCGCGTGGCACATCGACGCCGGCGCGCTGCGCACCGCGCTGGACACCGGCCCCGCACGGGGTTGGACCGTGGAGGTGGTGGAGGAAACCGGCTCGACCAACGCCGACCTGACCCAGGCCTGCCGCAGCGCCGGCTGGGTGGAGGGCTGGGTGGAGGGGGACGAGCGCGCGCAGGTGCGCGTGGCCTATCGCCAGACCGCCGGGCGCGGCCGTCAGGGCCGGCCCTGGCAGGGGCAGGCGGGGCTGACCTTCTCGGTGGCCATGCCGCTGGCGCTGCCGCCGGCCCGCCTGAGTGGCCTGAGCCTGGCCGTGGGACTGGCGCTGGCGGAGGCGCTCGAGGACGTGAACCCCGCGCTCGGCACCCGCGTGGGCCTGAAATGGCCCAATGACCTTCAGATCGACGGCCGCAAGCTGGCCGGCATCCTGATCGAATCGGTGCCGGCGCGGCCCGGCGCGCTCTGGGCCGTGATCGGCATCGGCCTGAACCTGGTGCGCGATGCCCGTATGGAAGCCGCGCTGGGCCGCCCGCTGGCCGGTGTGGCCGAGGCGCTGCCGGGCTTCGACCCCGCCCACCATCCCACCGAGATCCTCGGCGCCGTGCTGAACCGGCTGGCGGCGATGCGCGCCGTGTTCCTGGCCGAAGGCTTCGCGCCGATGGCGGCCCGCTGGTCTGCGCGCGATGCCTTCCGCGACGAGCCGGTGCGCCTGCTGCACGACGGCACGCTGCTGGCCGAGGGCCTCGCCCGGGGTGTGGACGGCGACGGCCACCTGCTGCTGGAGACGGCGGACGGGCTGCAACGGATCGCCAGCGGCGAGGTGTCCTTGCGCGGAGCGGCGGCATGAGCGCGCGCCTGCTGATAGATATCGGCAATACCCGGCTCAAGTGGGCGTGGAGCACGGACGACACCGACGCGACCGCGCCGGCCGGCACCCTGCCCACCCCGTGGCGCCACGCGGGCGCCGCCACGCACGCCGCGCCGGCGGAACTGGCGGCGCTGGTCGGCACATGGCGGGGGCTGGCGGATGGCGGCGTGCCGTCGGTCTGGATCGCCAATGTGGCCGGGGCGGCGATTGGCAAGGCAGTGGCGGCGACGCTGGCCGACGCCTTCGGGGCCGCCCCCACGCTGCAATGGGTACGCACCACGGCCGCCCACGGCGACCTCGCCAACGGCTACCGCGAACCCACGCAACTGGGTGTGGACCGCTGGGTCGGCAGCATCGGCGCGCATCGCTGGCTGCCCGGCGAGACGCTGCTGATCGTCACGGCCGGCACGGCCACCACGCTGGACATCGTCACCACGCAGGCCGATGGCGGGGCACGCTTCGAGGGCGGGCTGATCCTGCCCGGGGTGGCGCTGATGCTCGGCTCGCTGGCCCGCAACACGGCCCAACTGCCGGCGCTCGACGTGCTCGACACCGGCGCGGGCGCCGCGCGGGCGGTGCGAGCGTTGGGCGCTGACAACACTCACGACGCCATTGCCGCCGGCTGTCTGGCCGCCCAGGCTGGCGCCGTGGAGCGCTCCTGGCGGGCGCTGGCCGAACGCGGGCCGGTGCGCTGCCTGCTTTCGGGCGGGGCGCGACAGGCGCTCTCCGGCGCACTCGCGATGCCGTTCGAGATGCACGATAATCTCGTGCTGCTTGGACTGCACGCGATGGCCACCGGGGCCTGAGGCAGCCGCCAGGCGATCCTGCATCGCCCAACCGAATCGTCTTCCATGTCCCAGAAAGGCCCGACCGCCCTGCTGCTGATCCTGCTGCTCGTCAACGCGCTGCTGCTGGCCGCCGTGCTGGGCGGGTTCGGCCCGGACCCGCTGGCTGGCTGGATGGAAAGCCCGCGCGAGCCGCAGCGGGTGTCCCAGCAGGTGCGCGGCGAGCGGATGCGGCTTGAGCCGCCTGCCGATACCGCCACCGTACGCCCGGCCCCGGGCGCTCCGGCAGGCTCCCCGCGCGGCGCGCTGACGCCCACCCCCGCCGGCACGGTCTCGCTGGCCGTGGCCCAGCCGGCCCCGCGCGCCGATGCCTGCTTCGAGATCGGCGGTTTCTCGGCCCAGACCGTGGCGCGGGCGCGTGAAGACCTCGCCGCCATCGCCGCCGGGGCTTCGCTGCCGGTGCAGCAGTTCGAACGGACCGAACAGGTGCGCTGGTGGGTCCACCTGCCGGCCCAGCCCACGCGCGAGAACGCCGACCGCAAGCTGGCGGAGCTGAAGCGCCGCAAGGTGACCGATGTGTCCGTGGTGAGCAACGAGGACGATGAGGCGTCGTCGGCGTCTTATACCGTGTCGCTGGGGCTGTTCCGGGAGCGCGAGCGCGCCGACCGCTTCCTCGAATCCCTGCGCGCCCAGGGCGTGCGCACGGCGCTGATTACGGACGCGCCGCGGCCGGTCTCGCGCCAATGGCTGCGCGTGACGTCCTCGGACGATGCGGTGCGGGCAAGGATGGATGAAGTGCGCCTGCGGTATGGCGCGGAGTCGCTCCAGGCGTGCCGGGCCGGCACGCAGGCGCGCGGCGCGAAACAGCCCGGATCGGGCGCCGAAGGTTGAACAGCGAGGCTGATCAGCCCTGCTGGCGCACCTTGGTCAGCAGCTTGGTGGTGGAGCGGTCGTGCAGGAAGGGGATGGCGTAGGCCTGGCCGCCCCAGCTACGGACGAGGCGGGTTTCCTCGAGGGTGTCGATGTCGTAGTCGCCGCCCTTCACATAGATGTCGGGGCGCACCAGGCGGATCAGCTCCACTGGCGTCTTTTCGCGGAACATCGCCACCAGATCGACCGAGGTCAGCGCTGCGAGCAGCGCCATGCGGTCCGACTCATGGTTCAGCGGGCGGTCATCGCCCTTGCCCAGCATCTTCACCGAACCGTCGCTATTCACGCCCACGATCAGCGCCGCGCCCAGCTCGCGCGCCTGCGCGAGGTAGGTGGCGTGGCCACGGTGCATGATGTCGAACACGCCGTTGGTGAAGACCAGCGGGCGCGGCAGGGCGGCCACGGCGGCGCGCAGCGCGGCCGCGTCGTCAGCGGGAACGAGCTTCGATTCGAAAGCGGGAGCGGTCATTGAACGGCGTGGGTCGCGGGGATCAGGCCGGTTGCTGGCCTGCTGCCACGAGGCTGGCGTTCAGTTCCTTGCGGTAGCGGTTCAGTTCCTGCACGGTGTCGAACGTGCGTTCGAACAGCAGCGACATGTTGTGCAGGATGCGCTCGATCACCTTCTTTTCCCACACTTCGTCGAAGCGGATCTGCTCGTCGAGCCAGTGCTCGAGCCAGTCCGGGTCCGGCAGGCGGGACTGCACGGTGTCGTTGGGGAACAACGCCTTGTTCACGTGCAGGTTGGTCGGGTGGAGCGGCTTTTCCGTGCGGCGGGCCGAAGCCATCAGCACGCCGATCTTGGCGAAGGCGGCGCGCGCGGAGTCGCCGAACTGCGCCAGGTACTTCTTCATATAGCGCAGGTAGGCGCCGCCATGGCGGGCTTCGTCCTGCGACAGCGTGCGGTAGATGTGCTTGATCACCGGCTCGGTGTGCCATTCGGCAGCACGGCGATACCAGTGGTTCAGGCGAATCTCGCCGCAGAAGTGCAGCATGAGTGTCTCCAGCGGCGGGGCCGGATCGAACTCGAAGCGCACGGCATGCAGTTCTTCTTCCGTCGGCACGAGGTCCGGGCGGAAGCGGCGCAGGTACTCCATCAGCACCAGCGAGTGCTTCTGTTCCTCGAAGAACCAGATGCTCATGAACGCCGAAAAGTCGGAATCGTGGCGGTTATCGCGCAGGAACATCTCCGTGGCCGGCAGGGCGGACCATTCGGTGATGGCATTCATGCGGATGGTCTTCGCCTGGTCGTCCGTCARCAGGCTGGGGTCGAAGGAATCCCAGGGGATGTCCTTGTCCATGTGCCAGCGGACCGATTCCAATGATTTGAACAGTTCGGGGTAGAGCATGGTAAGCCTTTGAAATTACGGGCGGATTCTACCAGATGGGAATTATTCTCGAATCTTTTCTCTAGTTCCTTTTTAGTGCGATTACTAGGGATTGCAACAGACGTTGCCCTTTTCTTGCGCTGTGCCGGCTGAGGAACCAGCGGGGCTGGCCCCAGGAAAGTGGACGAATTGCGACCTGAGAGGCCGAAAAGCGACGCCGGGACGGCTGCTCAGGGGGCTAGTAGGGCGTCAGCGCGGGATCGGTGGCGCGCGCGGTGGCGTGGCCGGTTTCGGGCACCACGCCATAGAGGAAGGCCGCGATGCCGTCCGCCTCCGCTGCGGCATCGCGCTCGCCCAGCGCCAGCAGGGCCTGGGTGAATTCGGGCTCGAACAGCAGGTAGCTCGCGAACGCGGCGCCGCGCGCCTCGGTACCGCCGAGCGGGGCGAGCATCGCGCGCACCGTGCGCGGCAGCCGGTGCACATGCTGGGCGGCGATGGACTCGATCGGTTCGCTCGGAGAAATCGTCATGACTTCCACCGGGCGCCAGCCGTCGGTGTCGCCGGCAGCCTCGGGCATGCGCGCGAGCAGCCGGTTGATGTGCATCAGCCGCTCGATGTCGGCCTGCAGGCCATCGAGGAAGATGCTGGCCAGCGCCTGCCCGCCCACCTGCGCGAGCGACGGATAGCCGCCGGCCGGCACGGTATCGAACCAGCCCGGCCGCGGGCGCGACGCCGCGCCGATGGCCAGGATGCGCGACGCGCCGAGGTGGATGGCCGGCGAGAGCGGCGACATCTGGCGCATCGTGCCGTCGCCGAACCACTCGTGATGGCCCTCGATCTCGAGCGGCACGGCCGGGAACAGGAACGGAATCGACGAGGAAGCGAGCAGGTGGTCCACGCCGATCGGCGCTTCCACGGCCAGCCGCTGGTTGCGCTGCCATGGGTGGATGCGCCGGTGCGACTGGTAGAACGTGACATGGCGGCCGGTGCTGTACGACAGCGCGGTCACGGCGAAGGCCTGGAGCACGCCGGCGTCCAGGCTGGCCTGCACGCGGCCGGGTTCGAACAACTCGGTCAGGAAGCTGTCGAGCGGGGCGCTGTCGAACAGCGCGCGCGGGGCCTGGCGCGTGATCCAGCCGAACGCCAGCGACGAGAGCCAGCGCGCGCCCGAGGCGCCCACGCCCAGCACGCCGGTGCGATAGACGTCATCGGCATGAATGCCGTGCCAGAGCGCGGCGAGGCGGTCGGTGGCGGCCTGGAAGTCCGCGGCGCCCACCGCCATGCCGGCGCCGTTGATCGCCCCGGCCGAGGTGCCGGTGACGATGCCGAACGGCAACGGGCAATGCCCGAGCCCATGCCGCGTGGCGATGCGGGCGATGCCGGCCAGTACGCCGGCCTGGTAGGCCGCCCGCGCGCCGCCGCCCATCATGACCAGCGCCGTGCGCTGGCGCTGGCTGGCGCGGAGGGCCGGGTCGGCGTGCTTGACGCTCACAGGCGGCTCACTCGACGCTGTCCTTGGGGGTGCCCGGCGCGGCGGGTGCCTTCGCGGCGGGCTTTTTGGTCGACGGCTTTTTCGTGGCGGACGTCTTGGTGGCGGGCTTCGCAGCCTTGGTGGCAGCCTTCTTCGCGGCGGGCTTCTTCGCCGCCGCGCGCTTGGCCGCCGGCTTCGGGCTTGCCTTGCCGTTCGGGGCGGGATTGTCCCGTGCGGCGGGCGCCACGCCCTCCGCGCCCGGGGCGGCCGTCCCACCCATGCCACCCATCGCGCCGAATCCGCCCAGGTTGCCGAACGGCGCTGCGGTGGCCGCCGTCGCGCTGCCTGCGATCTGGCTGAACTGTTGCTGGAGCAGGTCCCACCACAGGCTCGCGTTGGGCGGCAGTGGGGCGGGACCGGCGGATTCGGGCGATGGGGCGGCTTCGGGTTCCTCGCCCTCGGCAGCTCCGGCGGTCACTTCAGGCGGCGCGTCGAAGTCCTCGTCGTCCTCGGCATTGGCCGCGTCGGCTTCCGCTTCGGAGACGGTCTCGGAGGCGGTCTCGGAGGCGGGGGACGGACGGAACGGGTGCGGCGGCGAGGTGCTCGGCGCGTTGGCCGCGCGCGCCACGTTCTCCATCGCGGTCTGCATGGCTTCCGGGGAGAGCGAGTTGCCGAAGGTTTGCAAGGCCACCAGCGTGGCGCGCTGTACCTCCAGCCCCTGGATGGTGGTGCGCAGCAGGCTCGCGTTCAGTTGCAGCCAGCCTTCCACAGCCTTCAGGTCGTGGATGCGCTTGTCGACCTCGTCGAGGTCCATCGGCGGGGTCATCGCGCTCAGGCCGGGCATCATGCCGCCGCCCGGCAGGCTGCCGCCGGCGCTCCAGATGCGGCGCAGGAATTCGAAGCCATTGGTGAAATCGGGGATCTGTCCGAACATGGTCGCGCGCTCTCCGTGGGGGGGCCGCCAGGGCCGATCATTCCACCTTGGCTGGCCGGTTACTGGAATTCAGGCGGCCGCTTCTGGCGCAGGCTCGCCATGCCTTCATGTACGTCGGGGCCGCCAAAGCCCATGAATTCGAGTGCCAGCGAGGTATCGAACGCCGGGCCGGCCATGCGCAGCCAGTTGTTCAGCGCGTACTTGGTCCAGCGGATGGCCGTCTGGGACCCCGTCGCGAGCCGGTTCGCCACCTCGAACGCCTTGGCCACCAGCTGGTCTTCGTCCACTGCCAGCGATACCAGGCCAATGCGCTCGGCCTCCTCGCCGCTGAGCGACTCGCACAGCATCAGATAGTACTTGGCCTTGGCCATTCCGCACAGCAACGGCCACACGATGGCGGCGTGATCGCCCGCCGCCACCCCGAGCCGGGTATGGCCGTCGACGATCCGCGCGGTCTTGGCGGCAATCGAGATGTCGGCCAGCAGCCCCGCCACCAGCCCGGCGCCCACGGCCGGGCCGTGCATGGCCGAGACGATGGGTTTGTCGCAATTGATGACGTTGTAGACCAGGTCGCGCGCTTCGTGCCAGACCCGCGTGCGGGTGGCGAAGTCGTTGGCCATCTCCTCGACCAGGGACAGGTCGCCGCCAGCCGAGAAGCCGCGCCCTTCGCCCCGGATGATGGCGACGCGGATGTCCGGATCGGCGGAAATGTCGCGCCAGATCTCGGCCAGCTCGCGGTGCATGCCGGCGTCGGCGGTGGCCAGCTTCTGGTTGGCGGACTGCGCCGCGCCCATGATGACCTCGAGCACGGGGCCGTGGCGGCGCAGCGTCAGCGACGCGTAGCGCGCCAGGCGCGGGGAGAGGGTGGTGTCCGGGGTCTCGGGGGTCTCTGCGGTCATGGGGCGGCTTCCGTGGCAAGGGAGGGTTCCGCCGGCATGGGATCAATTGTCCGACCGGTCGGTCGGACAATTATAGGCACATTGCGCGTCAGCGCGGCGCCACGAGCTGGTCGATGGCGCCGAAGATCGACTGGCCCTGGGCGTCGAGCATCTCGATGCGCACCGCATCGCCATATTTCATGAACGCGGTGACCGGCTGGCCGCCCTCGATGGTCTCGATCATGCGTTGCTCGGCGATGCAGCAGTAGCCCTTGCTGCGGTCCACGTTCGAGATGGTGCCGGAGCCGACGATGCTGCCCGCGCGCACGTTCCGCGTCTTGCAGATGTGCGCGATGAGCTGGCCGAAGTCGAACACCATGTCGGTGCCGCAGTCGGGCGCGCCCACCTTCTTGCTGTTCCAGTGCACGGTCAGCGGCCGGTGCACCTTGCGGTCGTGCCAGGCTTCGCCCAGTTCGTCCGGCGTGATGGCCACCGGCGAGAACGCCGTGGCCGGCTTGCTCTGGAAGAAGCCGAAGCCCTTGCCCAGTTCGGCCGGAATCAGGTTGCGCAGCGAGACATCGTTGGCCAGCATCACCAGGCGGATGCCTTCGCCGGCCTGCTCGGGCGTGGCGCCCATGCGCACGTCGCCGGTAATCACGGCCACCTCGGCCTCGAAGTCGATGCCGAACGCCTCGCTGGCGCAGACGATGTCGTCCTGCGGGCCGAGGAAGTCGTCCGAGCCGCCCTGGTACATCAGCGGATCGGTCCAGAACTCGGGCGGCATCTCGGCGCCCCGCGCCTTGCGCACCAGTTCCACATGGTTGACGTAGGCCGAGCCGTCGGCCCACTGGTAGGCGCGCGGCAGCGGCGCCATGCAGTCCTTCGGCTGGAACGGGAACGGGTGGCGGGCGCGGCCGGCGTTCAGGGCATCGTAGAGGTCCTGGAGCTGGGGGGCGTGGAAAGCCCAGTCGTCGAGCGCGCGCTGCAGCGTGCCGGCGATGTCGGTGGCGAAGTGCGCGGTCTTGAGGTCGCGGGAGACGACCACGAGCTGGCCGTCGCGCGAACCGTCCTTCAGGGTTGCGAGTTTCATGGGGGTGCGGGCAATCGTCGATGTGCGGTGGCCGGTAGTCTACCGGACCCGGGGCGCCGGGCCGCCGGCTGCCGTATAGAATGGCCGGCAACGCCGCTTCCACCTTCGCCCCGCATGACCGCACCCGACGATTCCCGCCTCGATGACGCCGCCGATCCTTCCAATGAGGACGATGGCAAGCGCGCGGGTATCCAGTCGATCGAGGTCGGCTTCCGGCTGCTCCAGGCGCTGGCGGCCTCGCCGCGCGCGATGATGCTGCGCGACCTGGCCGCCGCCGCCGACATGCCGCCGGCCAAGGCCCACCGGTACCTGGTGAGCTTCCAGCGCCTTGGCGCGGTGGCGCAGGACGCCGTGAGCGGGCGCTACGACCTCGGGCCGTTCGCGCTGCAACTGGGTCTGGCGGGGCTGAACCGGCTCGATCCGGTGCGCAAGGCGCGGCCGGTGCTGTCCCAGTTGCGCGACGAGATCGACCAGACCGTCGGCATCGCCGTGTGGGGCAACCACGGGCCGACCATCGTCCATTGGGAAGAATCGAGCCATCCGGTCAGCGTGAGCCTGCGGCTGGGCGATGTCATGCCGATGCTGAACTCGGCCACGGGGCGGCTGTATGGCGCCTACCTGTCGCGGCGCCAGACGCTGCCGCTGATCGAACGGGAATTCGCCACGCGCGGCGCCACGCCGCTGCCGGACATGCCCGCCTCGCTGGCCGACTACGACGCGATCTGCGCCGAAGTGCGCGCCCAGGGCGCGGCGCGCACGCGCGGCGGCGTGCTGCCGGGCATCAACGCGATCTCGCTGCCGGTGTTCGATGCCAACGGGCATTTGTCGATGGCGCTGATTGTGCTCGGCGCGCAGCGCGTATTCGATGCAGAATGGGGCGGTTCGGTGGACCGCCGCGTGCGGGACATCGCCCGACAGATCTCTTCGGAACTCGGATACCTTGGCGCAAGCCACTCGGCCGGACCCGCCGGCCACCCCTCGCGATAGCACGAAGCCACGCAGGCGACTCAGGCGGCGCTGGGTCGCGGTGATCGCGGTCGTGGTGTGCGTGGTGATTGCGCACCTGCTGGTGCTGCTCGGGCTGCTGCGCATGCCGTTGCCGGGCTTGCCCGAGATCAGCATTCCGCCATCGATGGAGGCGGTGCTGCTGCCGCCGCCCGCGCCGCCTGCCCCGGCCCCGCGCCCCCGGCCCCGCCCGGTGCCCAAGACCCAGCCTGCCCCGCAG
>NZ_JBFTJE010000018.1:0-149017 GCF_056395265.1 Cupriavidus sp. 10L43_2 | reverse complement strand
TACTTCCGTACGACCGACGTGACCGGCTCGATCGAGCTGCCGGCGGACAAGGAAATGGTCATGCCGGGCGACAACGTGTCGATCACGGTCAAGCTGATCGCCCCGATCGCCATGGAAGAAGGTCTGCGCTTCGCTATCCGTGAAGGCGGTCGTACCGTCGGCGCCGGCGTCGTGGCAAAGATCCTCGACTAAGCAATTGTTCCTGGGACATGTCCTCGGGCATGTCCCCTTTTATCTGGGCGCACGCGCTCATCGCTCTTTCAAGGAAATATCATGCAGAACCAGAAGATCCGTATCCGCCTGAAGGCTTTCGACTATCGCCTGATCGACCAGTCGGCAGCCGAAATCGTGGATACCGCCAAGCGCACGGGCGCGATCGTCAAGGGCCCGGTGCCCCTGCCGACCCGCATCCAGCGTTTTGACATCCTGCGTTCGCCGCACGTCAACAAGACCAGCCGCGATCAGTTCGAGATCCGCACCCACCAGCGCCTGATGGACATCGTCGACCCGACGGACAAGACCGTCGACGCGCTGATGAAGCTGGACCTGCCGGCCGGCGTGGACGTCGAGATCAAGGTGTAAGCTTGCCTGACCCGGGCCGGTCCTCCGGCCCGCTGCAGCACAGAACGGCGGACGCAAGTTCGCCGTTTTTGCTTCCGGGCAACACGTGTTCTGCCCGGATGGCGCCTGCATCGGCCCGCAACGTGCCGAAATTTACCGGGAAGTGCGGAAATCGTCCCCTTCCCGGCAAAAAAGGGCCAGCACCCTCAAGAAAAGGCGCCGTGCATGTTGCCCTTTCCAAACTACTGCGATATAGTGTAAGGCTACCCGTTTATCCGGGTAGTGGGGACCGTTTTGGTCGTGCGCAATCCTTTTCGCGCAACCCGCACATCGCACAGTTTTCGTGTATCAATCAGCCCCGGCCAATCGCAGCTGGGAATGGAGCAAACCATGAGCCTTGGCCTTGTAGGTCGCAAGGTTGGCATGACCCGTATTTTCACGGACGACGGTGATTCGATTCCCGTTACCGTGGTCGAGGTCGGCGACAACCGCGTGACGCAAATCAAGACGGACGAGACCGACGGTTATACCGCCGTTCAAGTCACCTTCGGCAGCCGCCGCGCAAGCCGCGTTACCAAGCCGCTGGCGGGTCACCTCGCCAAAGCCGGCGTGGAAGCCGGTGAAGTCATCAAAGAATTCCGCATCGATGCAGCCAAGGCTGCCGAGCTGCAAGCTGGCAGCTCGCTCTCCGTCGACCTGTTCCAGGTTGGCCAGAAGATCGACGTGCAGGGCGTGAGCATCGGTAAGGGCTACGCCGGTACCATCAAGCGCTATCACTTCGCATCGGGTCGTGCCTCCCACGGTAACTCGCGTTCGCACAACGTGCCGGGTTCCATCGGTATGGCGCAGGATCCGGGCCGTGTGTTCCCCGGCAAGCGCATGACCGGTCACCTGGGTGATGTCACCCGCACCGTCCAGAACCTGGAAATCGCCAAGATCGACGCAGAGCGCAAGCTGCTGCTGGTCAAGGGCGCCATTCCTGGCTCCAAGGGCGGCAAGGTCGTCGTTACCCCGGCCGTCAAGGCCAAAGCCAAAGCTTAAGGAGCGCATGTAATGGAACTCAAGCTCCTCCAGGACAACGGCCAGATCGGCGCCGGCGTTGCCGCGTCGCCTGAAGTGTTCGGCCGTGACTACAACGAAGCCCTCGTTCACCAGATCGTCGTCGCTTACCAGGCCAACGCGCGTAGCGGTAACCGTAAGCAGAAGGATCGTGAAGAGGTCAAGCACACGACCAAGAAGCCGTGGCGCCAGAAGGGTACGGGCCGTGCTCGTGCCGGTATGTCTTCCTCGCCGCTGTGGCGCGGGGGTGGTCGTATCTTCCCGAATTCGCCGGAAGAGAACTTCACCCAGAAGGTCAACAAGAAGATGTTCCGTGCCGGTATGCGCTCGATTTACTCGCAGCTCGCACGTGAAGGTCGTATCAACGTGGTGGACGGTTTCACTGTCGACGCGCCCAAGACCAAGCTCTTGGCCGACAAGTTCAAGGCCATGGGCCTGGACTCGGTGCTGATCATCACCGACAGCCTCGACGAGAACCTCTACCTGGCTTCGCGCAATCTGCCCCACGTGGCAGTCGTGGAGCCGCGCCAGGCTGACCCGCTGTCGCTCGTGCACTACAAGAAGGTGCTCGTGACCAAGGCCGCCGTCGCGCAGATCGAGGAGTTGCTGAAATGACGCAAGTAGCCAAGAACGATCATCGTTTGATGCAGGTGCTGCTCGCGCCGGTGGTTTCCGAAAAGGCAACCCTGGTCGCCGACAAGAATGAACAGGTCGTGTTCGAAGTGGCTCGCGATGCCAACAAGGCAGAAGTGCGCGCAGCCGTCGAACTGCTGTTCAAGGTCGAGGTGCAGTCCGTTCAGATCCTGAACCAGAAGGGCAAGCAAAAGCGCTTTGGCCGCTTCATGGGCCGTCGCAACCACGTAAAGAAAGCTTACGTGTCGCTGAAGCCGGGTCAGGAAATCAATTTTGAAGCGGAGGCCAAGTAATCATGGCACTCGTCAAGACCAAGCCGACTTCCCCGGGCCGCCGCTCGATGGTGAAGGTCGTGAACAACGACCTGCACAAGGGCGCCCCGCACGCTCCGCTGCTGGAAAAGCAATTCCAGAAGTCGGGCCGTAACAACAATGGTCATATCACCACCCGCCACAAGGGCGGTGGTCATAAGCACCACTATCGCGTGGTCGACTTCAAGCGCAACGACAAGGACGGCATCCCCGCCAAGGTCGAGCGCCTGGAATACGATCCGAACCGTAGCGCCAACATCGCGCTCGTGCTGTTCGCCGACGGCGAGCGCCGGTACATCATTGCCACGAAGGGCATGGTGGCTGGCCAGCCGCTGATGAACGGCTCGGAAGCGCCGATCAAGGCCGGTAACAACCTGCCGATCCGCAACATCCCGGTCGGTACCACGATCAACAACGTGGAAATGCTGCCTGGCAAGGGTGCGCAAATCGCCCGCGCTGCTGGTGGTTCCGCTGTGCTGCTGGCCCGCGAAGGCGTGTACGCCCAGGTGCGTCTGCGCTCCGGCGAAGTGCGTCGCGTGCACATCGAGTGCCGCGCCACCGTTGGTGAAGTGGGTAACGAAGAGCACAGCCTGCGCGTCATCGGCAAGGCCGGTGCGACGCGTTGGCGCGGTATTCGCCCGACCGTCCGCGGCGTGGTGATGAACCCGGTGGATCACCCGCACGGTGGTGGTGAAGGCAAGACCGCCGCTGGTCGCGATCCGGTTTCGCCGTGGGGTACCCCGGCCAAGGGTTACCGTACCCGCAGCAACAAGCGCACTGCCAGCATGATCGTGCAGAAGCGCCACAAGCGTTAATCGGTAGGTAGGAGCCTAGAACATGACACGTTCCGCAAAAAAGGGTCCGTTCTGTGACGCCCACCTGCTGAAGAAGGTGGAAACGGCTGCAGGCGGCAAGGATAAGAAACCCATCAAGACTTGGTCGCGTCGCTCGACCATTCTGCCGGAGTTCATTGGCCTGACGATCGCCGTTCACAACGGCCGTCAACACGTGCCGGTGTACGTTACGGAAAACATGGTTGGCCACAAGCTCGGCGAATTTGCGCTCACGCGCACGTTCAAGGGCCACGCGGCTGACAAGAAAGCCAAGAGGTAAGGTGCCATCATGGAAGTGAAAGCGATTCATCGCGGTGCCCGTATCTCCGCCCAGAAGACGCGTCTGGTTGCTGACCAGATCCGCGGTCTGCCGATCGAGCGTGCGCTCAACGTCCTGACGTTCAGCCCGAAAAAGGCTGCCGGGATCGTGAAGAAGGTGGTCGAATCGGCCATCGCCAACGCCGAGCATAACGAAGGCGCCGACATCGACGAGCTGAAGGTCAAATCGATCTTCGTCGACAAGGCAACCTCGCTCAAGCGCTTCACGGCACGGGCAAAGGGCCGCGGCAACCGCATCGAGAAACAAACCTGTCACATCACTGTGACGCTCGGCAACTAAGGAGTCACGATGGGACAGAAGATTCATCCGACTGGCTTCCGTCTGGCCGTCAGCCGTAACTGGGCTTCGCGTTGGTACGCCAACAACACGAAGTTCGCCGGCATGCTGAAAGAAGACATCGAAGTTCGCGAGTTCCTGAAGAAGAAGCTCAAGAACGCATCGGTTGGCCGCGTCGTGATCGAGCGTCCTGCCCGCAATGCCCGTCTCACCATTTATAGCTCGCGTCCGGGCGTGGTGATTGGCAAGAAGGGTGAGGACATCGAACTGCTCAAGGCCGAGCTGCAACGCCGCATGGGTGTGCCCGTGCACGTGAACATCGAGGAAATCCGCAAGCCGGAAACCGATGCGCAGCTGATCGCCGACTCGATCACCCAGCAGCTCGAGCGCCGTATCATGTTCCGCCGCGCCATGAAGCGCGCGATGCAGAACGCGATGCGCCTCGGTGCCCAGGGTATCAAGATCATGAGCTCGGGTCGTCTGAACGGTATCGAAATCGCWCGTACCGARTGGTAYCGYGAAGGYCGTGTGCCCCTGCACACCCTGCGCGCCGACATCGACTACGGCTTCTCCGAAGCCGAAACCACCTACGGCATCATCGGTGTCAAGGTGTGGGTCTACAAGGGCGACTACCTGGGCCGCAATGACGCGCCTGTGGTGGAAGAGCCTCAAGAAGACCGTCGTCGTCGCCCGGGTCGTCCGGAAGGCCGTCGCCGTGAAGGCGAAGGTGGCCGTCCGGGTGGCAACCGCCGCGGTGGTGCAGGTGCTGGCGCTGGCGCTGGTCGCCGCGCTGCGCCTGGCGATGCGAAGAGTGGAGAATAAGAATGCTGCAACCGAAGCGTAGGAAGTATCGCAAGGAGCAGAAAGGCCGCAACACGGGTAAGGCTACCCGTGGCAACGCCGTGTCTTTCGGCGAATTCGGCCTGAAGGCAATGGGCCGTGGTCGTCTGACCGCGCGCCAGATCGAGTCGGCCCGTCGTGCGATGACCCGTCACATCAAGCGTGGCGGCCGCATCTGGATCCGGATTTTCCCGGATAAGCCGATCTCGAAGAAGCCCGCCGAAGTCCGTATGGGTAACGGCAAGGGCAATCCGGAATACTACGTGGCTGAAATTCAGCCGGGCAAGATGCTGTACGAAATGGATGGCGTGAGCGAAGAGCTGGCACGTGAGGCGTTCCGCCTCGCGGCCGCCAAGCTGCCGATCGCCACGAATTTCGTGGTGCGTCAGGTCGGGACGTAAGGAGAGCAGGGATGAAAGCATCCGAACTTCGCGGCAAGGACGCCGCAGGGCTGAACCAGGAGCTCTCCGAGCTTCTGAAGGCCCAATTTAGCCTGCGCATGCAAAAGGCCACCCAACAGCTGCAGAACACCAGCCAGCTGAAGAAGGTGCGCAAGGACATCGCGCGTGTGCAAACCGTGCTGAGCGAAAAGGCAGACGCGAAATGACTGAAGCTGCAAAGACTGAAACGTCGCTTCGCCGGACTCTCGTAGGCCGTGTCGTTAGCGACAAGATGGACAAGACCGTTACGGTCCTGATCGAAAACCGCGTCAAGCATCCTCTGTACGGCAAGTACGTGCTGCGTTCGAAGAAGTACCACGCACACGACGAAGCCAACCAGTACAAGGAAGGCGACAAGGTCGAGATCCAGGAATCGCGTCCGCTGTCGCGGACCAAGTCCTGGGTGGTTTCCCGGCTGGTAGAAGCTGCGCGCGTCATCTAAGAACAACAGTTCTTCGCTGACTTGCAAGTCCAGGGTTATGTTGCTATAATCCTGGACTTCCGCTTTGTAGCGTTCGTCGAAGCTTCACCAACACGGCGTACCTCTGAAGCGAGCCAAGGCCTGGTGGTCCTGGAGTTGTCCGGGCTGCCTGGTGACTACCGACTTCCAAGTTGATCAACCCAAGCGGTACTGGCGTAAAGCCGGGGCCGACGGGACCAAGACTGACCGGCGGACTTCCATCTTGAGAAATCCGGCGGATTAAGTTGGGAAGATAACACCATGATTCAGACAGAAAGCCGGCTCGAAGTGGCCGATAACACTGGTGCGCGCGAAGTGCTGTGCATCAAAGTGCTGGGTGGGTCCAAGCGCCGCTATGCGAGCGTGGGCGACATCATCAAGGTGACCGTCAAGGACGCAGCGCCGCGCGGTCGCGTAAAGAAGGGCGATATCTACAACGCCGTCGTTGTACGTACCGCCAAGGGCGTGCGCCGTGCAGACGGTTCGCTCGTCAAGTTCGACAGCAATGCCGCTGTCCTGCTGAACACCAAGCTCGAGCCGATCGGCACCCGTATTTTCGGGCCGGTGACTCGTGAACTCCGTACCGAGCGCTTCATGAAGATCGTGTCGCTCGCACCGGAAGTGCTGTAAGGAGCCGCCATGAACAAGATTCGTAAAGGCGACGAAGTCATCGTCCTGACCGGCAAAGACAAGGGCAAGCGCGGTACCGTGCAAGCCATGCTCGGCGACAAGGTCGTTGTGGAAGGTGTGAACGTTGCCAAGAAGCACGCTCGCCCGAACCCGATGCTGGGCACCACCGGTGGTGTGGTCGACAAGGTCATGCCGCTGCATATTTCCAACGTTGCGCTCGTGGATGCCAATGGCAAGCCGTCGCGCGTCGGCATCAAGGTTGAAGAGGGTAAGCGCGTGCGCTTCCTGAAGTCGACCGGCGCCGTCGTGGCCGCTTGATTCTGGGCACAGATAGGAGTTGAGCATGGCAGCACGTCTGCAAGAGTTTTACAAAGAGAAGGTTGTGCCGGCGCTCATGGAGCAGTTCGGTTACAAGTCGGTCATGGAAGTGCCGCGTATCACCAAGATCACCCTGAACATGGGTCTTGGCGAAGCCATCAATGACAAGAAGGTCATTGAACTGGCCGTGGGCGACCTGACCAAGATCGCTGGTCAGAAGCCGGTTGTGACGAAGGCCAAGAAGGCCATCGCCGGTTTCAAGATCCGCCAGGGCTACCCCATCGGTGCGATGGTGACCCTGCGTGGCGAGCGCATGTTCGAATTTCTCGATCGTTTCGTGACCGTGGCCCTGCCGCGCGTGCGTGACTTCCGTGGTGTGTCGGGTCGTTCGTTTGACGGCCGTGGCAACTACAACATCGGTGTGAAAGAGCAGATCATTTTCCCCGAAATCGAGTACGACAAGATCGACGCACTGCGTGGTCTGAACATCAGCATCACGACGACGGCAAAGAACGACGAGGAAGCCAAGGCTCTCCTGAACGCGTTCAAGTTCCCGTTCCGCAATTAAGGGGTTACCGTGGCTAAACTGGCTCTGATTGAACGTGAGAAGAAGCGCGCCAAGCTGGTGGCGAAGTACGCCGCCAAGCGCGCAAACCTCAAGGCCATTATTGACGACCAAGAAAAGTCGGAAGAAGAGCGCTATCTGGCGCGTCTGGAGCTGCAACAGCTCCCGCGCAACGCGAATCCGACCCGCCAGCGTAATCGCTGCGCGATCACCGGTCGTCCCCGCGGTACCTTCCGCAAGTTTGGCCTGGCGCGTAACAAGATCCGCGAAATCGCCTTCAAGGGCGAAATTCCGGGTCTGACGAAAGCCAGCTGGTAATTACGCACAGGCTACAGGAGAAACAGTATGAGCATGAGCGATCCTATCGCCGATATGCTGACGCGCATCCGCAACGCCCAAGGCGTGCAGAAGGCGTCGGTGGTCATGCCCTCGTCGAAGCTGAAAGCGGCGATCGCCAAGGTCCTGAAGGACGAAGGCTACATCGACGACTTCGCAGTGCAGGAAGAAGGCGGCAAGGCACAACTGAGCATCGGTCTGAAGTACTATGCCGGCCGTCCGGTCATCGAGCGCATTGAGCGCGTCTCGAAGCCCGGCCTGCGCGTGTACAAGGGCCGTAGCGAGATCCCCCAGGTGATGAACGGCCTCGGTGTTGCGATCATCTCGACCCCCCAGGGTCTGATGACCGACCGCAAGGCACGTGCCACCGGCGTGGGCGGCGAAGTTCTCTGCTACGTCGCTTAAGGAGCAAACATGTCCCGTGTAGGTAAGGCTCCCATCTCGCTGCCGAAAGGCGCGGAAGTGAATGTGGCGGCTGGCGTGCTCTCCGTGAAGGGCCCGCTCGGCACGCTGTCCCAGCCGATTCACAACCTGGTCAAGGTCAGTGTCGAGAACGACACGCTGGCTTTCGCGCCGGTTGACGAATCGCGTGAAGCAAATGCCCTGCAAGGCACCATGCGCGCCCTGGCGGCAAACATGGTCAAGGGCGTGACCACTGGTTTCGAGCGTAAGCTGAACCTCGTTGGCGTGGGCTATCGTGCCCAGCTGCAAGGCGCTGCGCTGAAGCTCCAGCTTGGTTTCTCGCATGACGTGATCCATGAGATGCCGGAAGGCGTGAAGGCGGAAACGCCGACGCAGACCGAGATCATCATCAAGGGTGCGGACAAGCAGAAAGTCGGTCAGGTTGCCGCTGAAGTTCGCGCGTACCGTCCGCCTGAGCCCTACAAGGGCAAGGGTGTTCGCTACGCTGACGAGCGCGTCATCCTGAAAGAAACCAAGAAGAAGTAAGGGGTGCAATGATGAACAAGAAAGACGCTCGTTTGCGCCGTGCACGTCAGACCCGCGCCAAAATCGCGGAACTGAAAGTCAATCGTCTGACCGTGTTTCGTACGAATTCGCACATTTACGCTCAGGTGTACTCGCCGTGCGGCACGCAAGTGCTGGCATCGGCCTCGACCGCCGAAGCAGAAGTGCGCAAGGAACTGACCGGCAGCGGCGCGACTGTTGCCGCCGCCACCGTGGTTGGCAAGCGCGTGGCCGAGAAGGCCCGTGCAGCCGGCGTGGAAACCGTCGCGTTCGATCGTGGTGGCTTCCGCTTCCACGGCCGCGTGAAGGCCCTGGCTGACGCTGCGCGCGAAGCCGGCCTCAAGTTCTAAGCGCACAAAGAGAGATACGTCATGGCAAAGATGCAAGCAAAAGTCCAGCAGGACGAACGCGACGACGGCCTCCGCGAGAAGATGATCTCGGTCAACCGTGTCACCAAGGTGGTGAAGGGTGGCCGGATTCTCGGTTTCGCTGCGCTGACCGTGGTCGGTGACGGCGATGGCCGCATCGGCATGGGCAAGGGCAAGGCCAAGGAAGTTCCGGTGGCCGTGCAGAAGGCAATGGACGAAGCCCGTCGCAAGATGGTGAAGGTTTCGCTCAAGAACGGCACGCTGCAACACGAAGTCATCGGCAAGCACGGCGCTGCCAAGGTGCTGATGATGCCCGCCAAGGAAGGTACCGGCGTGATCGCCGGCGGCCCGATGCGCGCAATCTTCGAAGTGATGGGCGTGACGAACGTGGTGACCAAGTCGCACGGTTCGACGAACCCGTACAACATGGTTCGCGCCACCATCGATGGTCTGCAAAAGATGAGCACGCCGGCGGAAATCGCTGCCAAGCGCGGCAAGTCGGTTGAAGACATCCTCGGCTAAGGTGAACGAAATGTCGCAACAAACCGTAAAAGTGCAACTCGTGCGCAGCCTGATCGGCACGCGCGAGGATCACCGCGCCACCGTTCGTGGCCTGGGCCTGCGCCGCATCAACTCGGTGTCGGAGCTGCAGGACACGCCCGCCGTGCGCGGCATGATCAACAAGGTCTCGTACCTGGTGAAGGTTCTGGCCTGATCCCGGGGACTTGGAGAGCAACATGCAATTGAATAACCTGAAGCCGGCCGACGGTTCGAAGCACGCCAAGCGTCGCGTCGGCCGTGGTATCGGTTCCGGCCTGGGCAAGACCGCCGGTCGTGGTCACAAGGGTCAGAAGTCGCGTTCGGGCGGCTTCCACAAGGTGGGTTTCGAAGGCGGCCAGATGCCGCTGTATCGTCGCCTGCCGAAGCGTGGTTTTACCTCGCTGACCAAGGCGTTCAACGCCGAGGTGACCCTGCGTGACATCGAACGCCTGGAAGCTGCTGAAGTGGACCTGCTGGTCCTGAAGCAAGCTGGCCTGGTGGGCGACCTGGTCAAGAACGCCAAGGTCATCAAGGCTGGCGAACTGACCCGCAAGGTAACGATCAAGGGTCTGGGCGCCACCGCTGGTGCCAAGGCCGCGATCGAAGCCGCTGGCGGCCAGATCGCTGAGTAATTCTGCAGCAGTATTCGCAGCATAGGCGAAGTCACAGTCGGAGCATCGTTTGGCCACGGCGAAACCCAATGCAAGCGCGCAGGCTAGGAACACGGCGAAGTACGGCGATTTGAAGCGCCGGCTGATGTTCCTGGTGCTGGCCCTGATCGTCTACCGCATCGGTGCACATATTCCGGTGCCGGGAATCGATCCGGAACAGCTCGCGAAGCTTTTCCAGAGTCAGTCGGGTGGCATCCTCGGGATGTTCAACCTGTTCTCGGGCGGTGCGCTGTCGCGCTTTACCGTCTTCGCGCTCGGCATCATGCCGTACATCTCGGCGTCGATCATCATGCAATTGCTGACGATCGTGCTGCCGCAGCTGGAGACGCTGAAGAAGGAAGGGCAGGCAGGGCAACGCAAGATCACGCAGTACACGCGTTACGGCACGGTGGTTCTGGCCACGTTCCAGGCGCTGTCGATTGCGGTCGCGTTGGAGTCGCAGCCGGGTCTGGTCATCGATCCGGGCCTGATGTTCCGGGCGACGGCGGTGATCACGCTGGTGACCGGTACGATGTTCCTGATGTGGCTGGGTGAGCAGATCACCGAGCGTGGTCTGGGCAACGGCATCTCGATCATCATCTTCGGCGGTATCGCGGCGGGCCTGCCCAACGCGATCGGCGGACTGTTCGAACTGGTCCGCACGGGGTCCATGAGCGCGTTCGCAGCGATTGTCATCGTAGCGATCGTGGTCGGTGTGACCTTCGCCGTGGTGTTTGTCGAGCGGGGTCAGCGCAAGATCCTGGTGAACTATGCCAAGCGTCAGGTCGGCAACAAGGTGTACGGCGGTCAGTCGTCGCACCTGCCGCTGAAGCTGAACATGGCAGGGGTGATTCCGCCGATCTTCGCATCGTCGATCATCCTGTTCCCGGCGACGATCGCGGGCTGGTTTACGTCCGAGTCGACGGGCGCGGTGGGACGGTTCATCAAGGACCTGGCCGCTACGCTGTCGCCGGGCCAGCCGGTCTACATCCTGCTGTACGCTGCTGCAATTGTTTTCTTCTGCTTCTTCTATACGGCTCTGGTGTACAACAGCCGGGAAGTTGCGGATAACCTGAAGAAAAGCGGTGCCTTCATTCCGGGCATCCGTCCGGGCGAGCAAACGACGCGCTATATCGACAAGATCCTGGTGCGCCTGACGCTGGCTGGTGCGATTTACATCACACTGGTCTGCCTGTTGCCGGAATTCCTGGTGCTGCGCTGGAACGTTCCGTTCTATTTCGGCGGAACCTCGCTGCTGATCATCGTGGTCGTCACGATGGACTTCATGGCCCAGGTACAGTCCTATGTCATGTCGCAACAGTATGAGTCGCTGCTGAAGAAGGCGAATTTCAAGGGTAATCTGACCTTGCGTTGATGCCGGGTCGGAACAGGCTCTAGGTATGGCAAAAGACGACGTCATCCAGATGCAAGGGGAGGTCCTGGAAAATCTCCCCAACGCGACGTTCCGCGTCAAGTTGGAGAACGGCCACGTAGTACTCGGGCATATCTCGGGCAAGATGCGAATGAACTACATCCGGATACTTCCGGGTGACAAGGTGACTGTCGAGCTGACCCCATATGATCTGTCACGCGCACGCATCGTCTTCCGGACGAAGTGAAGCGAACAGGAATTGAAGGAAAGAGGAAAATCATGAAAGTGCTGGCTTCTGTGAAGCGCATTTGCCGTAACTGCAAAATTATCAAGCGCAACGGTGTCGTGCGCGTGATCTGCTCGTCGGATCCCCGCCACAAGCAACGCCAAGGCTAATCGGAAAGAGGATTGACGAATGGCACGTATCGCAGGGGTTAACATCCCGAACCATAAGCATACCGAAATCGGCCTGACGGCTATTTACGGTGTTGGCCGCTCGCGCGCTCGCAAGATTTGCGAGGCCACCGGTGTTCCGTTTGACAAGAAGGTCAAGGACCTGACCGACGCCGACCTGGAAAAGCTTCGTGACGAAGTGGGCAAGGTCACGGTCGAGGGTGACCTGCGTCGTGAAACCACGATGAACATCAAGCGTCTGATGGACCTTGGTTGCTATCGTGGCGTCCGTCACCGCAGGGGCCTGCCGATGCGCGGCCAGCGTACCCGCACGAACGCCCGCACCCGCAAGGGTCCGCGTAAGGCCGGCGTGGCTCTGAAGAAGTAAAGCCGAAGGCATAGGAAGAAACTAATGGCAAAAGGTCCGAACAACGCCGCCCAGCGCGCGCGTAAGAAGGTCAAGAAGAACGTTGCCGACGGCATTGCGCACGTCCACGCTTCGTTCAACAACACCATCATCACGATCACCGACCGTCAGGGTAACGCCCTGTCGTGGGCGACCGCCGGTGGCCAGGGCTTCAAGGGTTCGCGCAAGTCGACCCCCTTCGCTGCCCAGGTTGCTGCCGAGAACGCCGGCCGCGTGGCGCAAGACCAGGGTATCAAGAACCTGGAAGTGCGCATCAAGGGCCCCGGTCCTGGCCGCGAATCGGCTGTCCGTGCACTGAACGCGCTGGGCATCAAGATCGCCGTGATTGAAGATGTGACGCCGGTGCCGCACAACGGCTGCCGTCCGCCGAAGCGCCGCCGTATCTAAGCGCCCGGTTGGTCCGGAGGCGAGCAGGGTTTCTCGCTCGTCCCCGAGATGTGGTAATATCGCGCGTTGACCTGCTGCAATTCATTGCGGCAGGTTTTCGTTTTGCGTTCACGCTTTGCAGGGTGCCAGGTAACCGGCGCACTCGGTGTGGGCGATCGTCATGCTTTTGCGTTGCCTCCGCGTGGCCCAGGCCGCTGCGGATGAAGAACCATAAGCCCACCGTCCGTCACATGCAGATGACGGACTCGCGGCGCGTCCGAATGGCGTCGCGATCGATCAAAGGAAGATAAAGTGGCACGTTATACCGGCCCGAAGGCCAAACTTTCCCGCCGCGAAGGCACAGATCTGTTCCTGAAGAGCGCCCGTCGCTCGCTGGCCGACAAGTGCAAGCTGGACAGCAAGCCTGGCCAACACGGCCGCACCTCGGGTGCCCGTACGTCCGACTACGGCAACCAGCTGCGTGAAAAGCAGAAGGTCAAGCGTATCTACGGCGTGCTCGAACGTCAGTTCCGCCGCTACTTCGCCGAAGCCGACCGCCGCAAGGGCAACACGGGTGAAAACCTGCTGCAACTGCTGGAATCGCGCCTGGACAACGTCGTGTACCGCATGGGCTTCGGCTCGACCCGCGCTGAAGCGCGTCAGCTCGTGTCGCACAAGGCGATCCTGGTGAACGGCATTGCCATGAACGTGCCGTCGGCCCAGATCAAGTCGGGCGACATCATCACCGTGCGCGAACAGTCGAAGAAGCAAGTGCGTATCGCTGAAGCACTGTCGCTGGCCGAGCAGTCGGGTTTCCCGACCTGGGTGGCCGTGGATTCGAAGAAGTTCGAAGGCACCTTCAAGCAAGCTCCGGATCGCACCGATATTTCGGGCGATATCAACGAAAGCCTGATCGTCGAATTGTATTCGCGTTAATCGCCGAACCGATCATCGGACGATTCAGCGCTTGCCCCTACCGCAAGGCTTCGCTTTCAGCCCGACGCGCCGTTTGGCGCGCCGGGCTTATTGCCCATCGTGCGATGGGATTTTCGGGTTCCAAACGTCAGCCTTATCGGTGTAACGAGCCGAGGGTATTGAAAAGGACAACCTAATGCAAACAGCACTCCTCAAGCCAAAAATCATCGCCGTCGAACCGCTTGGCGACCATCACGCCAAAGTCGTGATGGAGCCGTTCGAGCGCGGCTACGGCCATACGCTCGGTAACGCCCTGCGTCGCGTGCTGCTGTCGTCGATGGTCGGCTATGCCCCGACCGAAGTCACGATCGCTGGGGTGGTCCACGAGTATTCCACCATCGATGGCGTGCAAGAAGACGTCGTCAACCTGCTCCTCAACCTGAAGGGCGTGGTGTTCAAGCTGCACAACCGCGACGAAGTCACGGTGTCGCTGCGCAAGGATGGCGAAGGCGTTGTCACGGCTGCCGATATCGAGCTGCCGCACGACGTCGAGATCATCAACCCGGGTCACGTGATCGCCCATCTGTCTGCCGGCGGCAAGCTGGACATGCAGATCAAGGTCGAGCAAGGCCGCGGCTACGTGCCGGGCAACGTGCGCAAGTTCGGCGACGAGTCGGGCAAGGTCATCGGCCGCATCGTGCTGGACGCGTCGTTCTCGCCGGTCCGCCGCGTGTCGTACGCCGTGGAATCCGCTCGTGTGGAACAGCGTACCGACCTGGACAAGCTGGTGATGAACATCGAAACCGACGGCGTGATCTCGCCCGAGGAAGCGATTCGTCAGTCGGCCCGCATCCTGGTTGACCAGCTGTCGGTGTTCGCCGCGCTGGAAGGTACCGAGTCGGCCGCCGAGGCCGCCTCGAGCCGCACGCCGCAGATCGATCCGATCCTGCTGCGTCCGGTGGACGACCTCGAGCTGACGGTGCGTTCGGCCAACTGCCTGAAGGCCGAAAACATCTACTACATCGGCGATCTGATCCAGCGTACCGAGAACGAACTGCTCAAGACCCCGAACCTGGGTCGCAAGTCGCTGAACGAGATCAAGGAAGTCCTCGCCTCCCGTGGCCTGACGCTCGGCATGAAGCTCGAGAACTGGCCGCCCGCAGGTCTGGAGAAGTAATTGGCGGCGCGGGATTCCGGCAACGGGGTCCCGCCTGTCATCGCGCCAAGGGCATGTTGCCTGCGGCATTGAAGCACTACCGGCCCGCGCCCGTGCCTTTGCATTGGCGATAGAAGAGCTGGTCAAACACTGAAATCGAAAGGAATCATCATGCGTCACCGTCATGGTTTGCGGAAACTGAACCGCACCTCGTCGCACCGTCTCGCGATGCTGCGCAACATGTCCAACTCGCTGTTCCAGCACGAGCTGATCAAGACCACCCTGCCCAAGGCCAAGGAACTGCGCAAGGTTGTCGAGCCGCTCATCACGCTGGCCAAGAAGGACACCGTTGCCAACCGCCGTCTGGCTTTCGCCCGTCTGCGCGACCGCGACATGGTCACCAAGCTGTTCACCGAACTGGGCCCGCGCTACAACGCTCGTCCGGGCGGCTACACCCGTATCCTGAAGTTCGGCTTCCGTCAGGGCGACAACGCGCCGATGGCGTTGGTCGAACTGGTGGATCGTCCGGAAATCACCGAAGCCCCGGCTGAAGAAGCTGCGGAATAAGTGATAGCCGTGCCCGTCCTCGCTGACGGGCAATCGAGCACCGCTTTACAATTGAGCCAGGCTTTTGCCTGGCTCTTTTGTTTTTGGCGACGTTTTCCGAGAATGACATGACCGTTTCAGAATCCGCTCATATCCAGCCGACCGGCGAGGCGGCAGAATCGGTGCTCGTGGCGATGACGAACCTGCCAGACGAGGCCTCGGCGGCGCGCCTGGCACGGGCAGTGCTGGAGGCCCGCGTGGCGGCCTGCGTGAACCGGCTCGCGCCGTGCCAGTCCGAGTACTGGTGGCAGGGCAAGCTGGAGCAGGCGCAGGAATGGCCGTTGCTGATCAAGACCACGCGCGCCCAGTATGCGGCCCTCGAGGCGGTGATCCGCGCCGAGCATCCTTATGATGTGCCGGAGCTCGTCGCGTGGCCGGTTGGAGCAGGATTTGCGCCGTATCTGGCGTGGGTGCGGGAGGAAGCCAGCGGCATGCCCACTGGCGACGCCAACGCGCCGCGCTAACACTTTGAAGAATCGGAAAAGCGACATGGGATCGACGGGAACGGGCATCGGCATGGGGTGGAACGCCGTTGCGGAATGGCAAATGCAGGGTCGGCGGGTGCGGCAAATCGTCGCAATGCTGCTGATGCTGTGCGCCTGCCTGATGCTCGGGCGCGTGGCCCATGCCGCGACCGAGGAGGATTTCCTGCCGCCCGAGAAGGCATTCCGGTTCGCGGCGAAGCAGGTGGACCCGCAGACCATCGAAGTCCGCTTCGATGTGGCCGATGGCTACTACATGTACCGCGAGCGGTTTGCGTTCGCCACCCAGCCGGCCACGATCAAGCTCGGGCCGCCGGTGTTGCCGCAGGGCCAGGTTCATTTCGACGAGACCTTCGGCAAGGACATGGAGACCTATCGCGGCAGCGTGGTGGTGCGCGTGCCTGTGGTCCAGGCCCCCGCCGATGGCCGCTGGTCGCTGGTCGTGACCTCGCAGGGCTGCGCGGACAAGGGGCTCTGCTATCCGCCGATGGAGAGCATTTACAAGGTGGGCGGGTCGGTGCTCGGCAACCTGTTCGGCGACCGTACGACACCCGCACCTTCCACGCAGGCGCCGGCAACGCCTGACCAGCCTGCTGCATCCGCTAAGGCGCCGCCGGTCACATCCGGGGCCGTCGCACTGCGGGATGACAACGATCGCATTGCCGGGGCGCTGGCAAGCCGCAATCTGGGTCTCATCGCCGCGCTGTTCTTCGGACTGGGGCTCCTGCTGACCTTCACGCCGTGCGTGTTGCCGATGGTGCCTATCCTGTCGTCGATCGTTGTGGGCGAGCATGTGACGCGCGGTCGGGCGCTGCTAGTCTCTCTAGCCTACGTGCTGGGGATGGCGGTGGTCTACACCGCTGTGGGCGTGGCGGCCGGCCTCGCCGGCGAAGGGCTTTCCGCCGCGCTGCAGAACCCGTGGGTGCTAGGCGCATTCGCCGCGCTGATGGTGGCGCTCGCGCTGTCGATGTTCGGCCTCTATGAACTGCAACTGCCCCAGCGCTGGCAGACACGGCTCACGGCATCCTCAAACCAGCGCCAGAGCGGCCAGATTTTCGGCGCGGCGGCCATGGGGGCGATTTCGGCACTGATCGTCGGCCCGTGCGTGACCGCGCCACTGGCCGGTGCGCTGGCCTATATCGCCCAGACTGGCGATGCGTTCACCGGCGGTGCGGCGCTCTTCGCAATGGCCATTGGCATGGGGGTGCCCCTCGTGCTGGTGGGCGTGGGTGCTGGCAACCTGCTGCCCCGTGCGGGCAAGTGGATGGAGGCTACCAAGCGCTTTTTCGGATTTCTGCTACTTGGCGTCGCGCTCTGGATGGTGACGCCCGTGGCGCCGGTGTGGGCCGTGATGGTTGCCTGGGCCGCGCTGCTAATCGTGGCGGCGGTCTATCTGGGAGCTTTCGATGCGCTTGGCCCCGACCCGCGCGGACTGATGCGGCTGGGCAAGGGCCTGGGCCTGCTGGCCGCGCTGGCGGGTGCGATCCAGCTGGTGGGGCTCGCCTCGGGCGGACGGGATCCGTTGCAGCCGCTGTCCCACCTCGGGGTGGTGACTTCGGGTACCGCACCGCAGGCGCGTGCGGATCACATTCGATTCGAGCGCGTCCGTTCGGTGGCAGAACTCGACGCCCGCGTGGCGCAGGCAGCCGCCAGTGGTCGGCCGGTGTTGCTCGACTTCTATGCCGACTGGTGCGTGAGTTGCAAGGAAATGGAGAAACTGACTTTTCCGGATGCGAAGGTGCGCGCCAGGCTTACCGACGTCGTTCTGTTGCAGGCGGACGTCACCGCCAACAATGCCGACGACCGCGCGCTGCTGAAGCGTTTCGGGCTATTCGGGCCCCCTGGGATCATCCTGTTCGGCCCTGATGGGCGCGAGCGCCCGGTCCGCGTGATCGGCTATCAGACGGCCACGCGCTTCCTGGACAGCCTCGAGCGCGCGCTCGGCCCCAAGACGCGTACCTGAACCAGCGTCAGCGGTCCAGCCAGCGGCCAATGGCCCAGATCGCGCCGATGGTGGCCACCACGCCGCCCATCAGGCCGATCGACCACCAGAACCCGTTCGCCTCCCGCAGCCACGGCATTCGGTCGAAATTCATGCCGAAGACGCCGGTAATCAGGGTCAGCGGCATGAACAGCGCGGTGATGACGGTCAGCGTGCGCATGGTGCGATTGGTCCGATGGGCCACTGCCGAGAAGTGGATCTGCACTGCCGACTCGATCGAGTCCTCCAGTCGCCGGGCGTGGGCCAGTACGCGCAGGATGTGCTCCATCAGGTCTGCGATGCGGACCAGCAGGACCTCATCGCGGCCCGCCACCACCGTGCCTTCGCCGCCGTCGCCGACGGCAGGATCGTTACTGCTGTAGCGATTGTCGAGCAGGCTGTCGCGGAATTCCTGGAGCGCGTCGCGCTGCTCCTCGCTCAGGTGCTCGAGCCGGCGCAATTGGATCCGGGCGTCGAGCAGACCTTCCCAGCTCGAGAAGTTCTTCTGGGTGCTAAGCAGGGCGCGCTGCCAGCGGTCTAGTTGGCGGGTGAGCGGTGCGCGCAGGTCGAGGTAGCGGTCCACCATCGCATTGAGCAGCCGCAGCATCAGGTCCTCGGGGCGCGTGGGCGGCCGCACGCCGTGCACGAGCGATGTCTGCCCATTGGGGCGCGCGGAGGCAGGCCGAGGGGCGCCGCACAATTCGAGCAGCCGCTGCCGGACCTGGTCGACGGTCCRGGAGGGCCCGGGGCGCACCGTCACCAGCACGCTGTCGAAGACGAAGAAGGTCACGGGCTGGGTGTCGATGCGGGCCAGCGCCGGCAGGAAGCCGGCCGGATACTTGCGCGCGGGCTTCTGCGGCGCGGCGGCGGGTGGCGCAGCAGGCGCCACTGGCACGGTTGCCGCAGGCGAGCCCGCCACGGCAGCCATCCCCGCCGCCGGCATAACCGAGGCTCCGGGCGTACTCACTGCTGCGCCAACCCCGCCGGCGCCAGCGTGCGCAGCGTCGGCTTCCGCGAAGAGCCTGCTCGTTTCAAACGTGAGCTTGCGGAAGATCATCATGTCGTACGCATTGGTCGTGTCGAAGAACGACGGATGCGTGGGATTGATGGCATCGACCAGGTGCAGGTCGTGGATCGGCGAGCCGGTCAGGCCCGCCAGACGATCGCGCCACGCGGCCGGCGCCGGGCTGACTTCGTCGAAGAGAAAGTCGGCCCAGACAAAGCGCGCGGCGGCGTTGCCGGCCAGGAAGTCGTGGGCCTCGTCCAGCGTGGCCAGTGGATGGACCTGGCTGGCCGAGAAGCCAAGCAGTTGCATGCGAGGGTATCAGCCGGCCAGCAGCCGCGCGGCGTCGCGCGCGAAATAGGTCAGGATGCCATCGGCGCCGGCGCGACGGAACGCCAGCAGCGACTCCATCATGACCTTGTCGTGGTCCAGCCAGCCGTTCTGCGCCGCCGCCTTGAGCATGGCGTACTCGCCGCTCACCTGATAGACGTAAGTCGGGAAGCGGAACTCGTCCTTCACGCGCCGCACGATGTCCAGGTAGGGCATGCCGGGCTTCACCATGACCATGTCGGCGCCCTCCAGGATGTCCTGGGCCACTTCGCGCAGCGCCTCGTCCGTGTTGGCGGGGTCCATCTGGTAGGTCATCTTGTTGCCCTTGCCCAGATTGGCCGCCGAGCCCACCGCGTCGCGGAACGGGCCGTAGAACGCCGACGCATACTTGGCCGAGTACGCCATGATGCGCGTGTGGATGTGCCCGGCGTCTTCCAGCGCCGCACGCACGGCGCCGATGCGACCATCCATCATGTCGGACGGCGCGACGATATCCACGCCGGCCTCAGCCTGCACGAGTGCCTGCTTGACCAGGATCTCGACCGTAATGTCGTTGATCACATACCCGTTGTCATCGAGCACGCCGTCCTGGCCGTGGCTGGTGTACGGGTCCAGCGCCACGTCGGTCAGCACGCCCAGTTCGGGGAAGCGGTTCTTCAGCGCGCGCACCGCACGCGGCACCAGGCCTTCGAGGCGCGTGGCCTCGATGCCATCAGGCGTCTTGATCGACGGATCGATCACAGGGAACAGCGCGATCACCGGAATGCCGAGCTTCACGCAGTCTTCGGCGATAGGCAGCAGCAAGTCCACCGACACGCGCTCCACGCCGGGCATCGACGCCACTTGCTGGCGCTGGTTCTGGCCTTCCAGGATGAAAACCGGGTAGATCAGGTTGTCGGGCGAGAGACGATTTTCACGCATCAGACGGCGCGAAAAGTCGTCGCGACGCATGCGGCGGGGGCGGTACTCGGGGAAAGTGGACATGTCGGGATCGAGGCAGATTTCTGAACGGAAGCGGGACGAATGCGGGGCGCGCGTCACCGCGAAACCCCGCGGCCAGCCATCTCGATCGCGCGCCGAAAGAAAAACTAAACTTTTGTGCCTGCCCGCTATCATACTCGCGGACACCTTGTGTTGCTTCGCGCAGCGCGGGTGTCCCCCGCTACTCCTCCCTGAGCGGGTACCCGCCCTGAACCGGTGGGAAAGTTCGTCCCCGTTGCTTGCAACGGGGCTTTTTTTTTTTAACGGTTCGATGGCAGCCCGCCGGCTCAGGCGGCGGGCGCCTCCGGGGCCACGGGCGGCTGGGCCTCGGGCAAGGACAACCATCCGGCCACTACGCGCTGGGCTTCCTCGATGCCGCGACGCTTGAGGCTCGAGAACAGCTGGGCGCTCATCGGCGGGGGATTGTCCATCTGGGTCGAGTACTCGGCCAGGATGCGACGCGTCTCGCGCAGGGCGTTGGCGTTTTCATTGTTCGTGAGCTTGTCGGCCTTGGTCAGCAGCACATGGATCGGCCGCCGCGTGGGCAGGAACCACTCCACCATCTGGCAGTCGAGATCCGTGAAGGGGCGCCGCGCGTCCATCATCAGCACCAGGCCGGCCAGTTGCTGGCGCGTCTGGACGTAGTCGGACAGCAGGCCCTGCCAGTGGAACTTGGCCGAACCGGACACCTCGGCGTAGCCGTAGCCGGGCAGGTCGACGAGGAAGGCCTGCGGGTCCGGTACCTTCACCGGCGCCACCGAGAAATAGTTGATGTGCTGCGTGCGCCCGGGCGTGCGCGAGGAGAACGCGAGCCGCTTCTGGTTGCACAGGATGTTGATGGCCGTCGACTTGCCGGCGTTGGAGCGGCCGGCGAAGGCCACCTCGGGGACGGCCGTGGCGGGCAGGTCGCGGAGGTGGTTGACGGTAATAAAGAAGCGAGCCTGGTGTAGGAGCGACATGCGGGTGGTGCGTTGAAGCACGGTGAGGCGTTGAGGCGGACGAGCGCGCGCGCCGTGGGCGCGCGGGCGGAATGCTCGCGCCGCGGGAAGGGGAGCCGGGACGGCTGGTGCGCCGGTGCCACACGGGCAGGGCCAAGACCTGAGCCAAGTCAATCCGGAAAGCGATTTATTGTACAATAACCCGGTTTACGGTCTCCTGAGCGGGTGACGTGTGGCATCCTTGCGGGTTGTAGTGCAGGGTGTCCTGTCCGGTCCGGGGCACCTTCGTGTATCCCGTTCCATCATGATCGGATGCACGATGCTCAGGCCCTTGCAATAAGGCGCGTCCTCACCGCCAGCAGGGGCAGATCGGCATGCATTACGGTGTTCATAACAATTCTGACAAGGTGTGTGCGAATGAACCGCATTGCGAAACTTCTGGGAGTCATGGCGCTGGCTGTTCCGGCCGCCGCGATGACAGGGCTGGCATCTGCCGCAGAGCAGGCCGCCGCCAAGGCTGATCCCGCCAAGGGCGAAACGCTGTACACCCAGGGCGCGCCCGATCGCAATGTTCCCGCATGTCTCTCCTGCCACGGCGCCGCCGGCAATAGCGGCGCGGCCGCCAATCCCAAGCTGGCAGGCCAGCAGGCTGAGTACACCCACAAGCAACTCTCCGATTTCAAGGCCAAGACGCGTACTAACGCCATCATGACGCCGTATGCCTCCGCCCTGAGCGATCAGGAAATGAAGGACGTCGGTGCGTACCTGGCCAAGCAGCAGCTGAAGCCGGCCACGGCGAAGAACAAGGATACGATCGAGGCCGGGCAGAAGATCTACCGCGGCGGTATCGCGGCCAAGGGCGTGCCCGCGTGCGCGGCCTGCCATGGCCCGACCGGCGCCGGCATCCCGGCCCAGTACCCGCGCATCGGCGGCCAGTATTCTGAATACACCGAAGCGCAGCTGGTGGCGTTCCGCCAGGGCACCCGTAAGAATAATTCGGTCATGAGCACGATCACAGCCAGGATGTCGGATGCCGAGATCAAGGCCGTGGCGGATTACGTCGCTGGCGTCCGTTAAAGTCGTACCGGCCCACGCGCCACGGCACCTCCAGCGGTGAACCGGACGCGCGGGCAACAATCGAAGAGGGTGGCCCTGCCTGCAAGCGGGACCACCCTTTTTTCATGTTTTTGCGACGTCAGCCGCATGCTGCACCGGCATTACCCAGAAACCTGTCACCGCCCATGTCCACCCCATCCACTTCAGGGCTGCACCTGAAGACCCCCCACCGTGTGCTGCGCGACGGCGTGGAACTGCTGTCCTCGATGCGCTTCGCCATCACGCTGCTGACGGTGATCGCCATCGCCAGCATCATCGGTACGGTGCTCAAGCAGAACGAGCCGTATCCAAACTACGTCAACCAGTTCGGGCCGTTCTGGGCGGACCTGTTCCACGCGCTGTCGCTCCAGAAGGTCTACAGTTCCTGGTGGTTCCTGCTGATCCTGGCGTTCCTCGTGATTTCCACGTCCCTGTGCATCACCCGCAACGGTCCGCGGATGATTGCCGACATGCGCTCGTGGAAAGACCATGTGCGCGAACGCAGCCTGCGCGCGTTCCACCATCGTGCCGAGTACGAGGCCCCGCGCGGCCGCGAGGAGGCGGTGGGCAGGCTGACCGCGCTGCTGCGCAACCGTGGCTACCGCGTGAAGCCGGTGGCGCACGAGGGGGCCACGCTGCTGGCGGCCAAGGCCGGGGCGGCGAACAAGCTCGGCTATATCCTGGCGCACACGTCCATCGTGGTGATCTGCATCGGCGGCCTGCTCGATGGCGACATGCTGATCCGCGCCCAGATGTGGTTCGGCGGCAAGAGCCCAATCGACGGCAACGCCATCATCAGCGAGATTCCGGCCAAGCACCGCCTGTCGGCCAGCAACCCCGGGTTCCGGGGTAATGCCTTCGTGCCCGAGGGCGCCACGGTGTCCACGGCCATCCTGAACATTGCCGATGGCGCGCTGGTCCAGGACTTGCCGTTCACGATCACGCTCAAGAAATTTTCGGTGGATTACTACACCACGGGCATGCCGAAGCTGTTCGCCTCGGATGTGGTGGTGACGGACCGCGCCACGGGCAAGCAGACCGAGGCAACGATCAAGGTCAATGAGCCGCTGATCGTCGATGGCGTGGCAATTTACCAGTCGAGCTTCGAGGATGGCGGCTCCAAGCTCAAGTTCGTGGGCTATCCGATGTCAGGCGCGGCGCACCGCACCTTCGCGCTGGCTGGCACGGTCGGCGGCAACGCCAAGCTGGCTGGCACCGGTACCGGGGCGGATCAGGAGGATCTGACCGTCGAATTCAGTGATTTTCGACTGATGAATATCGAGAACGTCACCGATGCCTCGGGCAAGCCCGACGCTCGGGGCGTGGCGCGCAAGTCGCTGAACCAGACGCTCGAGCAGCACCTGGGCGCGGCGGCCAGCACGGACAAGGAGAAGACGCTGCGCAACGTCGGCCCGTCGGTGCAATACAAGCTGCGCGACCGCACCGGCCAGGCGCGCGAATACAACAACTACATGGTGCCGGTGCAGCTGGAGGGCCAGTCGGTGTTCCTGGCCGGCATGCGGGAGTCGCCGAGCGAGGCGTTCCGCTACCTGCGCATTCCGGCCGACGACCAGAACGGCGTGGGCGACTGGATGCGCCTGCGCGCGGCGCTGCAGGACAGCGCGATGCGTGGCGAAGCCGCGCGCCGTTTTGCGGCCATCTCGATGCCCGGCGCCGATAAGGACACGCTGCGCAAGCAACTCGCCGAGAGCGCCCAGCGCGCGATGGACCTGTTCGCCGGCGCCACGCGCAGCGCGCCCGATGCGCCGCCGGGCGGCTTCACCGCCATCGCCGCGTTCCTCGAAAAGTCCGTGCCGCCCGCCGAGCAACAGAAGGCGGCCGATGTGCTGCTGAGGATTCTCAATGGCTCGATGTGGGAATTGTGGCAACTGTCGCGTGAGCGCGACGACCTGCCGGCCATCGCGAACGATGCGAAAAGCGGCGCTTTCCTGCAGCAGGCCATCAACACGCTGTCGGACAGTTTCTTCTACGGCGCGCCGGTTTTCCTGCAGCTCGATGACTTCCAGCAGATCAAGGCCAGCGTGTTCCAGATGACGCGTGCGCCGGGCAAAAACATCGTGTATCTTGGCTGTTTGCTACTCGTTCTTGGCGTTTTTTCGATGTTCTACATCCGCGAGCGGCGCGTGTGGATCTGGATCAAGGACAGTGCCGCGCAGGGGCCGGACAATGCGGCGCAGCAGGCCGGCAGCCATGTGCTGATGGCCATGTCGACGCAGCGCCGGACGATGGATTTCGAGAAGGAGTTCACGGCACTGCGCGACGATATCGGACGCGCARCCGGCGCGGGGCCATCGCCGGGGACGCACCCATCGCACCCCTCAGCCGATTCGTCGGCACATTGATGCGCACCGATCACCGGGATTCACGACATCAATGCCCGGTGATATGCGGGTGCGATCGATATAGTACATATGCATAACTCCCAAAAGCGCAGGAAATAGAGCAGGAATGTCATGTCGTCCAATGTCAACCACGCCAACCCGGGCCTGAACCCGTCGCGCGCCAACGCTTCCAATGCCGCCAACGCCTCGATGGCGGATGCATCGGAGGCCTACCTCGAACCCTCGTTCCTGCGCCGGCTGGGCTGGCTCGACTGGGCCTTCGCGCTGTTGCTGGTGGTGGGCGCCGGGTTTGCGCTCACGCGCTACGGCGCCTGGATGAATGTCTACGACAAGGCCGTGCTGGTGGCCGCCGTGCCCACCTTCGCGCTGCTGGGCTGGCACTGGAAGGCGGTGCGGCCGCTGATGGTCGGCATGGCCGTGCTGGCGCTGTTCGCGATCCAGCTCTACCAGGGCGACCTCGCTCGCGCTGAGCAGGCCTTCTTCCTCAAGTACTTCCTGTCGAGCCAGTCGGCCATCCTGTGGATGAGCGCGCTGGTCTACCTGTCCACGCTGTTCTACTGGGTTGGTTTCCTCGCGCGGTCCGATACCGGCTCGAGTATTGGCAGCAAGCTGCTGTGGGCGGCCGTGGTGCTCGGCTTCACGGGCCTGCTGGTGCGCTGGTACGAGTCGTACCTGATCGGCGCGGACATCGGCCATATTCCCATCTCGAACCTGTACGAAGTCTTCGTCCTGTTCACGCTGATCACCTCGCTGTTCTACCTCTATTACGAACGCCGCTACGCCACGCGCGCGATGGGGCCGTTCGTGCTGCTGGTGGTGTCGGCGGCGGTGGGTTTCCTGCTCTGGTACACGGTCACCCGCAACGCGCAGGAGATCCAGCCGCTGGTGCCGGCGCTGCAAAGCTGGTGGATGAAGATCCACGTACCGGCGAACTTCATCGGCTACGGCACGTTTGCGCTGGCGGCGATGGTGTCGGTGGCGTACCTGCTCAAGGAGCGCGGGATCCTGGCTGAACGGCTGCCGTCGCTGGAGCTGCTCGACGACGTCATGTACAAGGCCATCGCGGTCGGCTTCGCGTTCTTCACCATCGCCACCATCCTGGGCGCGCTCTGGGCCGCAGAGGCCTGGGGCGGGTATTGGAGCTGGGATCCGAAGGAAACCTGGGCGCTGATCGTCTGGCTCAACTACGCAGCGTGGCTGCACATGCGTCTGATGAAGGGCCTGCGCGGCACGATGGCGGCGTGGTGGGCGCTGGTCGGCCTGCTGGTCACGACGTTCGCGTTCCTGGGTGTCAACATGTTCCTGTCGGGGCTGCATAGCTACGGCGAACTCTGACGCTGAGGTCTCCCGCTTGATCGACGAAGGCCCGCTTTGCTCAAGCGGGCCTTTTTCTTTGTGGCTACCCGGTAGAAAGTGCTGCATTGGGCTTTTATTGACGCCTGCACCACATTTTTTTAACTTTTCGGGAATAAACGGATCACATCAGGTGTTTACTGAGGAAGTACGGCGTCGACTGGCGGCGCCGCCCTGGAGAAAAGGAGACCCAATGATGACCACTCATCGTCACACCGCTGCATCGCTGCTGCGTCCCGCCCTGCTGGCCGTGGCTTCCGCGTCCGTCGTGCTGCTGGGCGCGTGTTCCAGCATGGGCATGGGCGGCGGCAACATGCCTCCGACCGTCAAGGTGACGAACGGCGCGCTGACCGATCCGCAGGGCCTGACGCTGTACACGTTCGACCGCGACCCGGCGAATGGCGGCAAGAGTGTCTGTAACGCCACTTGCGCGACCAACTGGCCGCCACTGCTGGCGGAACCGGGCACCAGCGGCACGGGCAGCTACACCATCATCACGCGTGATGACGGCACCCGCCAGTGGGCCTACAAGGGTATGCCGCTGTATCGCTTCGCCAAGGATGCCAAGGCTGGCGACCGCGCCGGCGATAACCTCAATAACGTCTGGCACGTCGCCAAGCCCTGACCGTCTACGCATTGCTCCCCGGGCCACGTCCGGGGAGATGTCGGACGGCAAACGGCGGGGAAATAGTTGTCAGGTTTCCCCGCACCATCCGACCAAGCCCCATGTCCAACAGAACATGCGGCCATCAGGAACGCTCCCATCATGTTGATCCCTTCCCCCAAATGGCTTCGTGGTGACGATATCGCCACGTCCGAAATCACCCCGCGCCATATTTTCGAGTCGCGCCGCCGCCTGCTCGCGATGGCCGCCGCCGGCGCCGCGGGCAGTGTGCTGACGCCGTGGTTCGCCCGTGAGGCGTTTGCACAGGGCAACCCGGGCAAGGGCCAGCGCCTGGCGGCCACGCCGAACAACACCTACGTGATCACCGAGAAGCGCACGCCTTACGAGGACGTGACCACGTATAACAATTTCTACGAGTTCGGCACGGACAAGTCGGACCCGGCCCGCAACGCCGGCACGCTGCGGCCCCGGCCGTGGCAGGTGTCGGTGGAAGGACTGGTCAAGCAGCCGAAGGTCTACGACATCGACGAACTCGTGAAGCTCGCCCCGCAGGAGGAGCGCGTCTACAGGTTGCGCTGCGTGGAGGGCTGGTCGATGGTGATTCCGTGGATCGGCTACCCGCTCGCCGAGCTGATCCGCCGCGTGGAACCGCTCCCCGGCGCGAAGTTCGTCCAGTTCATCACGCTGGCCGACAAGAAGCAGATGCCTGGCATCAGCAGTTCCGTGCTCGACTGGCCGTATAGCGAAGGGCTGCGCATGGATGAGGCGATGCACCCGCTGGCGCTACTCACCTTCGGCCTGTATGGCGAGGTGCTGCCGAACCAGAACGGCGCGCCGGTGCGCATGGTGCTGCCGTGGAAGTACGGGTTCAAGAGCGCCAAGTCGATCGTCAAGATCCGCTTCCTGGACAAGCAGCCGCCGACCAGCTGGAACCTGGCCGCTTCGAATGAATATGGCTTTTATTCGAATGTGAATCCAGACGTCGATCACCCGCGCTGGAGCCAGGCTACCGAGCGGCGCATCGGCGAAGAGAAGGGCGGCGGCGGGTTCTCCGCGCTGTTCGCGCCCAAGCGCAAGACGCTGCCGTTCAACGGCTACGGCGCGCAGGTGGCGTCGCTGTATCAGGGCATGGATCTGAAGAAGAACTTCTGATGGCGGAGCCGGACATGATCGCGAATCAAGCCACGGCGCCGCGTGCGTCGGCCGCCGCTGCGCCCGCCCCGCGCGCCGGCGGGCTGGCGACGCTGTCGCCGTCGGGCGTGCGCGCCGTCAAGGTACTGGTGTGGATCCTGGCGCTGCTGCCGTTCGCCCGATTGCTCTATCTCGGCGCCACGGCGCAGTTCGGCGCCAATCCGCTTGAATTCGTCACGCGATCCACCGGAACCTGGACGCTGGTCATGCTCTGCGTCACGCTGGCCATCACGCCGCTGCGCCGCTTCACGGGGTGGAACTGGCTGATCAAGCTGCGGCGCATGCTCGGGTTGTTTGCGTTCTTCTACGCCGTGCAGCACTTCCTGTTGTGGCTGGGCGTGGACCGCGGGTTCGACGTCGCGTACATGATCAAGGACATCGCAAAACGTCCATTTATCACGGTGGGGTTTGCTGCGTTCGTGCTGTTGGTGCCGTTGGCGGCTACGTCGACCAATGGCATGGTCAAGCGGCTGGGCGGCAAGCGGTGGCAGGCGCTGCACAAAGCGATCTATGCGATCGCCGTGCTCGGCATCCTGCATTTCTGGTGGCACAAGGCGGGCAAGAACGACTTCAGCGAAGTGTCGATCTACGCCGCCGTGGTGTTCGTGCTGCTGGGCCTGCGGATGTGGTGGTGGGCGCGCAAGCGCGCCGCGTAGCGAGGATGGCGCGCCCCCCGCCGTGCGGAGAGGGGCGCCGCTGGGTCAGCCCTTGAGCAGGTGCTCGCCCTTGAACAGGTCGGCCGGCAGTTCGCGCTCGCGCACCAGGTGCACGGTGTCGCCATCGACCATCACCTCGGCGGCGCGGCCGCGGGTGTTGTAGTTGGAACTCATCACGAAACCATAAGCGCCGGCGGACATCACCGCCAGCAGGTCGCCCGGCTGCACGGCCAGCGCGCGGTCGCGGCCGAGCCAGTCGCCCGATTCGCACACCGGGCCCACTACGTCATAGGTCACGGGCGCGTCGGCGCGCGGCGCCACGGGCTCGATCCGGTGGTAGGCCTCGTACATCGCCGGGCGCGCCAGATCGTTCATCGCCGCATCGACGATGCAGAAGTTCTTGGCCGCACCGGGCTTCAGGAATTCCACCTGCGTCAGCAGCGCGCCGGCGTTGCCTACCAGCGAGCGGCCCGGCTCGAACAGCACCTCGCGGTGGCCATGGCCACGTGCTGCTACGCGGTCCAGCAGCGTGGTGGCGAAGCCGGTGATGTCGGGCGGGGTTTCATCGGCATAGGTGATGCCCAGGCCGCCGCCCACGTCGATGTGGTCCAGACGGATACCTTCGCGCTCAAGCGCTTCCACCACGTCGAGCACCTTGTCGAGCGCCTCCAGATAGGGCGCCACTTCCGTGATCTGCGAGCCGATATGGCAGTCGATGCCGACCACTTCGAGGTGCGGCAGTGCGGCGGCGGCACGGTAGGTCGGCAGTACGTCCTCGAACGCCACGCCGAACTTGTTGCCCTTGAGACCGGTTGAGATATAGGGATGCGTCTTGGCATCCACGTCCGGATTGATCCGCAGCGACACGCGCGCGCGCTTGCCCAGCCGGCCGGCCACGGCGTTCAGCCGGTCCAGTTCGGGGATCGATTCGACGTTGAAGCCGCGTACGTCGTGCTCCAGCGCCAGCGCCATGTCGGCCTCGCTCTTGGCCACGCCCGAGAACACCACCTTGCGCGGATCGCCGCCGGCGGCCAGCACGCGGAGCAGTTCGCCACCGGACACAATGTCGAAACCGGCGCCCAGCTGGGCGAACACCTGCAGCACGGCCAGGTTCGAATTCGCCTTCACGGCGAACTGCACATGCGCGTTGCGGCCCTTGCAGGCGGCGGCGTAGGCCTGGTAGGCCGTGGTCAGCGCGGCGCGCGAGTAGACGTAGGTCGGCGTGCCGAACTCGGCCGCGATACGGGCCAGCGGCACTTGTTCGACGGCCAGGGCGCCGTCGCGGCGGGTAAAGAAATCAGTCATGTTCTGCGTGCGGAGGGGCGAGGCGCCCAGGTTACTTCGTCGAATTCGTGTTCGTGGCCGGCTCGGCAGGAACCGGCGCGCTGGTGGCGGGTTCGCCCATCGGCCGTGCCGGTGCCACCGCGCCCGCCTGGCCCAGGCCCGGATCGGGCACCGTGGGCGGGGTCGGGGCGGGCGGTACCCGGGGCATGGTCAGCGGGCCGCGAACGCCGCATCCGGTCAGGGTCATCGCGAGTACGGCGGCAAACGCCGATACAATCGCACCACGACGCAGCTTCGGGGAGTCCTTCATTGTCTGAATGCCTTGGATGGCTTGGGGTGACTTTCTGGATGGCTGGCGAAACGGCCCGGAATCCGCAGGAATCCGCGGTAAGTCCCGACAATTTTCCATTTTTCCGCCAGCCGGATCGCGACCCGGGACGTCTGTCCGGGCGCGCTGCCGGCGGCCTTGGAGTGTAGCATGCCCCCCCTCACCGAAAGCGAGTTCCTGGTACTGGCCGGCAAGGCCCTGGACCGGCTGGAAGCCGACATCGAAACCGCCGCCGACGCGGCCGACGCCGATGTCGAGATCAACCGCACCGGCAATGTCATGGAGCTGGAATTCGAGGATGGCTCGAAGATCATCGTCAATAGCCAGGCGCCGATGCAGGAGCTGTGGGTGGCAGCGAAGGCCGGCGGTTTCCACTTCCGCCACGACGGCGCCAAGTGGATGGATACGCGCAGCGGCGCCGAACTGTACGCGGCGCTCTCCACCTATATGAGCCAGCAAGCGGGCGTCACGCTGACGCTCGGCTAAGGCAGCGCCGGCCCCAGCCAACAAAAAACCGGCCGAGTGGGCCGGTTTTTTGTTGGGGCGAAAATTACCGTCCGGATGCCGATCAGGCGTTCAAGCGCCGCCGAACATCTCCAGGATCTTGCGCTTCTCGGCTTCCGTATCCTGCGCCGGACGCGCGCTCTCGTCGGGTTTGCCGGGCCACGGATCGCCCAGTCCCACCGATGCCACGCCGGCACCCGCCGCGTTCTCCTCGAGCGTCCAGTCGCCGGCCACCATCACCACGCCTTCCGGCGCCTGCCGGTCGGGGCTCTCGGGCACGCCCTTGAGCGCCTTGCTCATATAGCTGACCCAGATCGGCAGCGCCAGGCCGCCACCGGTTTCGCGCACGCCCAGGCTCTTGGGCTGGTCGTAGCCCATCCACGCAATCGCCACGAGCTTCGGCGTGTAGCCGGCGAACCAGGYATCCACGGCATCGTTCGTGGTACCGGTCTTGCCGGCCAGGTCGTTGCGGCCCAGGCGCTGCTTGGCCGGGTTGGCCGTGCCGCTACGTACCACCTCGCGCAGCATGCTGTCGGCGATGAACGCGGTGCGCGCATCCAGCACGCGCACCGCGTCCTGGCCAGCCTTCTGCGGACGGGTCTCGGAGATCACGTTGCCGCGCGAATCCACCACGCGCTGGATGAGGTACGGATTGACGCGATAGCCGCCGTTGGCGAACACCGAGTAGGCGCCGGCCATCTGGAGCGGCGTCACCGCGCCGGAGCCCAGCGCCATCGGCAGGTAGGCCGGGTGTTTGTCGGCCTCGAAGCCGAACCGGGTGATGTAGTCCTGCGCGTACTGCGTGCCGATGGCGCGAAGAATTCGTACGGATACGAGGTTCTTCGACTTGGCCAGCGCGCGGCGCATCGTCATCGGGCCCTCGAACTTGCCGTCGTAGTTCTTGGGCTCCCAGACCTGGCCGCCGGTGTCGGGGCCGATCGTCAGCGGGGCATCGTTGATCACCGTGGCGGGCGAGAAGCCCTTCTCCAGCGCGGCCGTGTAGATGAACGGCTTGAAGCTCGAGCCCGGCTGGCGCCACGCCTGCGTCACGTGGTTGAACTTGTTGCGGTTGAAGTCGAAGCCGCCGACCATCGCCCGGATCTCGCCATCTTCAGGATTCAACGAGACGAAGGCGGCCGCCACCTCAGGCAGCTGGGTGACGGACCACGTGTTGTCCTTGGCGTCCTGCGTGACGCGGATGATCGCGCCGGGGCGGATCTTGACCTTGGGCTGGGCATTGGCCGACAGCGACGGTGCGATGAACCGCAGCGCCGTGCCCTCGATCGTCGCCACCTCGCCCGAGAGCAGCGTGGCGCGTACCTGCTTCGGCGTCACGCTGGTGACCACGGCCGAGCGCAGGTCGTCGCTGCCCGGGTGCTCCACCAGGGCGTCGTCGATGGCCTGCTCGCGTTCGGACGGATTCGACGGCAGGTCGACGAACGCCTCCGGGCCGCGATAGCCGTGCTTGCGCTCGTAGGTCATGATGCCGCCGCGCACCGCGTCGTACGCGGCGTCCTGGTCGGCCTTGTTCAGCGTCGTGTAGACGTTGAGGCCGCGCGTATAGGTTTCCTCGCGATATTGTGCGTACATGAGCTGGCGCACGATTTCCGCGACGTATTCGGCATGGGTGGAGAACTCGTTACCCTCGCCGCGCACCTTCAGCTCCTCGCGCACGGCCTGTTCGTACTGCGCCGGTGTGATGTAGCCGAGGTCGCGCATGCGCTGGAGGATGTATTCCTGGCGCACCTTGGCGCGGCGCGGGTTCACCACGGGGTTGTAGGCCGACGGCGCCTTCGGCAGGCCAGCCAGCATGGCGGCCTCGGCCGGCGTCACGTCCTTGATCGACTTGCCGAAGTAGACCCGCGCGGCGCTGGCGAAGCCGTAGGCGCGCTGCCCCAGATAGATCTGGTTCATGTACAGCTCGAGGATCTGGTCCTTGGTCAGGTTCGCCTCGATCTTGTACGCCAGCAGCATCTCGTAGATCTTGCGCGTGTAGGTCTTCTCGCTCGAGAGGAAGAAGTTGCGCGCCACCTGCATGGTGATGGTGGAGGCGCCCTGCGACAGCCCGCCACGCAGGTTGGCCAGCCCGGCGCGCAGCACGCCCACGAAGTCGACGCCGCCGTGCTCGTAGAAACGGTCGTCCTCGATCGCGAGCACGGCCTTCTTCATGACGTCCGGGATCTCGGTGATCGGCACGAAGTTGCGGCGCTCCTCGCCGAACTCGCCGATCAGCACGTTGTCCGCCGTGTAGATCCGCAGCGGGATCTTCGGCCGGTAGTCGGTGATGGTGTCCAGCGATGGCAGGTTGGGCGCGGCCACGACCAGCGCGTAGCCCACGAGCAACGCCACGGCGACCAGCCCGGCGACAAGCAGTCCAATCAGCCCGAACATGATCCGCGCCCAGAGCGGACGGCGGACGGGARGGGACGGCTTCTGTTGTGCTGTGGCCATAAGGGTTTACCTAATCAGAGTGCCCGGATTATATCGTCGGGGATGGGGCGTCCCCGGTGCGCCGTGCCGCAAAAGGCGCTATCGCCCTGTTACAAGATGTAATCCTGTTGAGATCAGGTTGTCACGGCGCGCAGGTCTTCGGCGCAGGGCGGGTTGGCGGGTGTCGCGAAGGCGTGTTGGCCGGGAGACCGGATCGAGGGTGACCGATGCGGTGGCGCGGCGCTCTGTAACGGGCTTGAGGTGGACCGTGGGATTTTGGCAACGCTTTCGTGCGGCCCGTCTGAAAAAGAAAGCGTGGTCAGATCGGCACATTGCGCGCGCCTCTGCTTTTTGTGAGAATCCACGAACATAAAAGAGCAAACGTTTCATCCAAGAAACTAATCTGGCTCGCCCCATTAGAGCAGTCATGCCGTGGGCGAGTTCAAATGTCAGGGGGTCACCTTGCGACGGGGCATCTTGTCGGGTCTTCTGCGCCGGACTACGGTCGGCGTAGATATCGGGTCGTCCAGCGTCAAGGTCGTGGAGCTGTCCGTTGGGGCGGGCAAACACGACTTCAGGCTGGAAAAATGCGCCAGCGAACTGCTGGACCGCAACGCCGTTGCCGATGGCAACGTCGTCAACATCGAGGCCGTGGGCATCGCGCTGAAGCGAGCCCTTGGCAAGGCCGGTATTCGTACCAAGGACGTTGTCCTTGGCGTGCCGTCCATGCTGACGGAATCTCAGACTGTCAGTCTTCCGGACAACCTGTCCGAGGACGAACTCTATTCGCAGGTCGAATCGGAGGCGCACCGCCTCTATCCGCCTTCCCAGGCGGTGAATTTCGACTTCGCGGTGATTGGCCCCAACGAGACCGAAGGCGGGATTGGCGTGCGCGTGACGGCCGCCAACAGCGATCGCGTGCAGGAGCGGGTGACGGCGGCCGAAATGGCTGGCCTGAAGCCGCAGGTGATGGATGTCGAGGAGTACGCCGTGCAGCGCTCGGTCGTACAGATGCTCGGCGTGCCGTCCTCCCTGACCGAGACCGATGCCAAGGATCTCCCCGTGGTCGCCGTCATCCACCTCGGTGGCAGTCGCTCCAAGGCGATCTTCTACCAGGGCTGGAAGGAACTCTACGAACAGCCACTGAACAGCTACGGCGACCAGCTCACGCAGAGCGCCGCGCGCATGTTCACGCTGGATGCCCTCAAGGCCGAGATCAAGAAGCGCAAGAACACGCTGCCTGAAGCGTGGCGCGCGCAATTGCTCAAGCCGTCGCTGGAAGCCCTGGCGATGGAAGTGCAGGGCGCCATCGGCAATTTCGTAGCCAGTTCCAGCCTGGGCCGGGTCGACGAGATCCTGCTCTCGGGCGGACATGCCTCGCTGCTGGGGGTGCAGGCCGCCATCCAGCAGCAGACGCAGATCACTACCACGCTGGCCAATCCTTTCGCCAACATGATGACCGCAGGCAACGTCAACGAGCGCTATCTCCAGCGCGACTTGCCGGCCTACATCGTCAGTGCGGGACTGGCATTGCGCGGGCTGCAATAACCCACGGGGGGAGAAGCATGTCCACGACGACGAACACCATCCCGTCGGTCAACCTGCTGCCGTATCACGAGGCCCGCAAGGCCGCGCGGCGCAAGAAGGTCTATTCGCTCCTGGGCGGCGCGGCAGCCGCCGGGGCGGTCATCGTGCTGATCGGCGGGTTCTATATCGACTCGCAGATCGAGGCCGTGACGGCGCGCAACGCCGTGCTGCAGCAGGCCAACACGCAGATGGATGGCCAGATCCGCGAGGTCAACACGCTCAAGAAGGATATCGAGGCCCTGCTGGACCGCCAGCGCGCCATCGAGAGCCTGCAGGCGGAGCGCAACCTGCCTGTGCAGCTGCTCGAAGAGCTGGTGCGCCAGGTGCCGGAAGGCGTCTACCTGACCAGCCTGAAGCAGACCGGCGACAGCTTTGTCATGGCTGGCGTGGCGCAGTCCAACGAACGCGTGTCCGAACTGCTGCGCAATATCGACCAGGTGACGTGGCTCGACCGCGCCGAACTGGTGGAATCGAAGGCCGTGACGATGACCAACAACCTGCGCGAGCAGCGCCGGCTGTTTGATTTCTCGATGCGGTTCTCCTATCGCGCGCCGGAAGTGCCTGGCGACAAGAAGAAGGGCGCCGCCTCCGATGCCGCGGCCAAACCTGCAGCGGGGAAGGTCTGATCATGGCACTCAATTCGGATATTTCCCTCAATGACCTGACCGCGCAGTTCCGCGGCCTGAACCTGAACGAGCCCGAGACCTGGCCGGCCGCGCCGCGCCTGCTGTTCTCGGCGCTGGCCGCCGTGATCGTGCTGGTGGTCGGCTGGCAGTTCTACTGGAGCGACAAGAACACCGAACTCGAACGCAAGCATGCGGAGCACGAGACGCTGAAGCAGTCGTTCAAGACCAAGGTGGCGCAGGTGGCCAATCTGGACGCGCTGCGCGCCCAGAAGACGGAGGTGGAAAAGCGCGTGGCGCTGGCCGAGCGCCAGTTGCCGAACAGCACCGAGATGGATGCGCTGCTGGCCGACGTGAACCACGCCGGCGTGGCGCGCGGCCTCCAGTTCGAGCTGTTCAAGCCGCAGGCCGCCGTGGTCAAGTCGTATTTCGCCGAAATTCCGGTGAACCTGAAGGTCACCGGCCGCTACCACGACGTCGCGCTGTTCAACGCGGACGTGGCGGCGCTCTCCCGGATCGTTTCGATGCGCAACCTGAACATGGCGGTGGCCAAGGACGGCACGTTGTCGATGGAAGCGCAGGCCATGGCCTACCGCGCCCTGGATCCGGACGAGCAGGCGGCCCAACGCCGCGCCGCCGCGGACGCTGCCGCCAAGAAGGCCAAGGGAGGTGCCAAGTGAGCCGGTTGACACATCGCCCCCCGCATCGCATTGCCATGATGTCACGCACGTCCCGCACGCCGCGCCGGCTGGCAGCCGCCGCTGTTGCGATGCTGGCCGCCACCACGCTGACCGCCTGCGGCGCCAGCGAGGACGAAGGGCTGCAGCAGTGGATGAGCCAGACGCGCGCCGCCAAGGCGCCGCCGCCGGAGCCGCTGCCCGAGGTCAAGCCGTACGTGCCGCGCGAATACGGCGGCCGCACGTCGCCGGAACCGTTCGCGCAGACCAAGATTGGTGAGCTGAACAAGACGATGTCTGAGTCGCCGGAGGCCGGACGGCGACGCGAGCCGCTTGAGGAATTCCCGCTGGAAAACTTCAAGATGCTCGGCATGCTGAAAAAAAACGGCGAGACCTACGGTGTCGTACGCGTAGATAACAAGATCCACCACGTCAAAGTGGGTCAGTATCTCGGCCAGAGTTATGGCCGGGTGGTCCGCATCAACGATCAAGAGATCGTGTTGCGCGAATTGGTTCGGGAAGGGGTCTCAGATTGGAAAGAGAAAATGACCAGCCTGAAGCTGGAGGCATCCGCATGATCACGGCACGATGGTACCGGGCGCTTGCGGGCGCAGCAGCGATGGCATTGGTGCTGGCCTCTCCGGCCGCACACGCTCAGACTAACCAGCTCAAGCAGGTGGAAGCCAACGTCGTTGGCGAGCAGACCGTGTTCACGGTCGACCTGCAAGGGCCGCTCACGCAGAAGCCTGCGGACTTCACCACGCAGAATCCGGCGAAGATCGCGATCGACTTCTTCGACACGGGCTTCCCTGCCGGCCGTGCGCAGTACGAGTACGCCGGCAAGGTGCTCAAGAGCGCCAATGTGATGCAGATCGGCGACCGCACCCGCGTGGTGCTGAACCTGAGCCGCTCGGCCACGTATCGCACGGAAGTGCGCGGCAACCAGTTCGTGGTGTTGCTGGACAACGTGGCGCAGACCAGCACGACGTCGGCACCGACGTTCGCGGCCAGCCCGGCGCCGGCCCAGGCGGCCAACCGCCCGGCGCTGCGCAATATCGACTTCCGGCGCGGCACCGACGGTGCAGGGCGGGTGGTCGTGGACCTGTCCTCGCGCGACTCGGGCATCAATATCCAGCAACAGGGCCAGAACCTGGTGGTGGACTTCATGGGCACCGCGCTGCCGCAGGACCTGCGTCGCCGCTTCGACGTGACGGACTTCGGCACGCCGGTACAGGGCATGCGCGCCAGCGACGCCAACGGCAACGCCCGCCTGACCATCGAGCCGCGCGGTAACTGGGAGTACAGCTCGTACCAGACCGACAACCAGTTCGTGGTGGAAGTGCGTCCGGTCAAGGATGATCCGAACAAGCTGATCGCCGGCCAGGGTTACCGGGGCGAGCGCCTGTCGCTGAACTTCCAGAACATCGACATCCGCTCGCTGCTCCAGGTGTTCGCCGACTTCACGAACCTGAACATCATCACGAGCGACACGGTGCAGGGCAACCTGACGCTGCGTCTCAAGGATGTGCCGTGGGACCAGGCGCTCCAGATCGTGATGGATTCGAAGGGTCTGGCCTCCCGCCGCAACGGCAACGTGCTGTGGGTGGCACCCAAGGCGGAACTGGCGACCAAGGAGAAGCTGGAACTCGAGGCGGCGCAGCAGATCACCGAGCTCGAGCCGATCCGCAGCCAGGTCTACCAGCTCAACTACCAGCGGGCGGACGATGTGCGACGCATGCTGCTGGGCCAGAGCACCGGCGGTTCGGGTGCCAGCTCGGGCGGCGTGGCCGCGGGCGGCGCGGCCGGCACGATGGGCGCGACGCGCATGCTGTCCAAGCGCGGCTCGCTGACGGCTGACCCGCGTACCAACCAGCTGTTCGTGTCGGACGTGGCGAGCAAGCTCGAGGAAGTGCAGAACTTCCTGACGAAGATCGACATCCCGGTGCGCCAGGTGATCATTGAGGCACGTATCGTCGAGGCCAGCGACACCTTCAGCCGGAACCTCGGCGTGAAGCTGGGCTTTGCCTCGCAGCGGTCGGGCGCTGGCTACGGCAACTCGTACACCAACGTGGTGAGCCCGATCACGCAGGACGCCACGTGGGATAACGGCCCGGCCCTGAGCCTGCCGGCCGCCGCGATCAACGGCACGAACCCGGCATCGGTGGCGTTCAGCATCTTCAACGCCGGTGCGGGCCGCTTCCTGGCGCTCGAACTGTCGGCGCTGGAAGCCGACGGCAAGGGCAAGATCATCTCCAGTCCGCGCGTGGTCACTGCCAACAACATCAAGGCGCTGATCGAGCAGGGCACGGAGTTGCCGTACCAATCCGCCACGTCGAGCGGTGCCACCTCGGTGCAGTTCCGCAAGGCCAACCTGAAGCTCGAGGTCACGCCGCAGATCACGCCGGAAGGCAACGTGCTGCTGGATGTGGACGTGAACAAGGACAGCGTGGGTATCCAGACCACCAACGGCTTCGCCATCGACACCAAGCACGTGCAGACGCAGGTGCTGGTGGAGAACGGCGGCACCGTGGTGATTGGCGGTATCTACAGCCAGGAAGAGAGCAACAACTACAACAAGGTGCCGTTCCTGGGCGATATCCCGGTGATCGGCTACCTGTTCAAGAACAACGCCAAGGTCAACAACCGCACCGAGCTGCTGGTGTTCCTGACGCCGCGTATCCTGAACGACAACGTGTCGCTGAAATAACCGCGCCGGGTGCAGTACCGGGCCCGGATGCAGTAGACTGAGAGGCCGCGTCGCTTGCCGACGCGGCCTTTTTTCATTGGCGGCGTCGTCAGGCAGCCAGGCCGGAAGCGCGCGATGCCGCGTGATGTATTGTCATCACCTGTTTTGCGAAAGTCCCGGCCGGGGCGATAATGCGAAGCCGCCAGGCACCACGCCTGCTTGACCTCGATACCCCAGTGACCGCGCAAGCCACTCGCCCGAATCTCTTCTTCGTTGGCCTTATGGGCGCCGGCAAGACTACCGTCGGCCGCACCGTGGCCCGGCGTCTCAACTACCCGTTCTTCGACTCCGACCATGAGCTCGAGGCGCGTTGCGGCGTGCGGATTCCGATTATTTTCGAGCACGAGGGCGAGGCGGGCTTCCGCGACCGCGAGGCGCACATCATTGCCGAGCTGGCTTCGCGCCAGGGCATCGTGCTGGCCACGGGCGGCGGCGCCGTGCTGCGCCCGGAGAACCGCGAGGTGCTGCGCGCCAATGGCACCGTGGTCTACCTGCGCGCGAGCCCGCACGACCTGTGGCTGCGCACCCGCCACGACCGCAATCGCCCGCTGCTCCAGACCCAGGACCCCAAGGGCCGGCTCGAGGCGCTGTACGCCGAGCGCGACCCGCTCTACCGCGAAGTGGCGGATTTCATCATCGAAACCGGCAAGCCGTCCGTGGCACAGCTTGCTAATATGGTTCTGATGCAACTTGAGATGGCCGGCTTTGTGTTTCCGCCCGCGGAAGCCATCCCGGACGGCGATGCGGCCACGCCCGCGGCGCCGGACCAGCCGGCGCAGGACACCCATTCATGATTACGCTTGAAGTCGACCTCGGGACGCGCAGCTACCCGATCCATATCGGTGGCGGTCTGCTCGACCGCGCCGAATTGCTGGCGCCGCACGTGCGCGGCCAGCACGCCGTCATCGTCACCAACGAGACGGTCGGCCCGCTGTACGCCGCCCGGGTGGAAGCCACGCTGGCCGCGCTCGGCAAGACCGTGCGCGTGGTCACGCTGCCGGACGGCGAGCGTTTCAAGCACTGGGAAACCCTGAACCTGATCTTCGATGCGCTGCTGAGCGCCGGCGCCGACCGCAAGACCACGCTGATCGCACTCGGCGGCGGCGTGGTGGGCGACATGACCGGGTTTGCCGCCGCCTGCTACATGCGCGGCGTGCCGTTCGTGCAGATGCCGACCACGCTGCTGGCGCAGGTGGATTCCTCGGTGGGTGGCAAGACCGGCATCAACCACCCGCTCGGCAAGAACATGATCGGCGCGTTCCACCAGCCGAACGCGGTGATCGCCGACATCGACACCCTGCGCACCCTCCCGGCCCGCGAGCTGGCGGCCGGTCTGGCCGAGGTCATCAAGCATGGCGCGATTGCCGATACGGCCTACTTCGACTGGATCGAGACCCATATCGCCGGCCTGAACGCCTGCGATACCAGCCTGATGGCCGACGCCGTGCGCCGCTCCTGCGAGATCAAGGCCGCCGTGGTGGCCCAGGACGAGCGCGAGGGCGGCCTGCGGGCGATCCTGAACTTCGGCCATACCTTCGGCCATGCCATCGAGGCGGGCATGGGCTACGGCGAGTGGCTGCACGGCGAGGCGGTGGGCTGCGGCATGGTCATGGCTGCCGACCTGTCGCACCGGCTGGGCTTCATCGATACCGAGACGCGCGCGCGCATCCGCGAGCTGACCCGGGCGGCCATGCTGCCCGTGGTGGCGCCGGAACTCGGCATCGACCGCTATATCGAACTGATGAAAGTGGACAAGAAGGCCGAGGCGGGCAGCATCAAGTTCATCCTGCTGAAGAAACTTGGCGATGCTTTCATCACCACCGTGCCCGACGCGGACCTGCGCGAGACGCTGCGCCACGCGACGTTGAAACCCCCAACCGAGGCACCGGTCGCCTGAACCCGCGATCGGCCATGCCTTGCAACCCCAAGCCCCGCCACCGGATTGCCGCATGACCGACCTCGAATCCCACCTCGCCCCGTACGCCGCTCACTCGTCGCAGTCGCGGGGGCGGGTGCATGCCGAACCGGCGTCGTCGTCGCGCAGCGAATTCCAGCGTGACCGCGACCGCGTGATCCACAGCACCGCGTTCCGGCGCCTGGAGTACAAGACCCAGGTGTTTGTGAACCATGAGGGCGACCTGTTCCGCACCCGGCTCACGCACAGCCTGGAGGTGGCGCAGATCGCGCGGTCCATCGCCCGTAACCTGCGCGTCAACGAGGATCTGGTCGAGGCGATCTCACTGGCGCACGACCTTGGACACACGCCGTTCGGCCATGCCGGGCAGGACGCGCTGAACCTCTGCATGAAGAACCACGGCGGTTTCGAGCACAACCTGCAGAGCCTGCTGGTGGTGGACGAGCTGGAGGAGCGCTACGGCGGCTTCAACGGCCTGAACCTGACGTTCGAAACGCGTGAGGGCATTCTCAAGCATTGCTCGCGGGTCAACGCGGCGGCGCTCGGGGAGCTGGGGCGGCGCTTCTTGGAGGGCGCGCAGCCGTCGCTGGAGGCCCAGCTGGCCAATCTGGCCGATGAGATCGCGTACAACAACCACGATATCGACGATGGCCTGCGCTCGGGGCTGCTGACGCTGGAACAGCTCGACGAAGTGCCGATGTGGGGCCGCCACCGGGCCGAGGTCACGGCCGCATTCCCGGGCATCAATGGCCGGCGCGCCATCAATGAGACGGTTCGCCGCATGATCAACACGCTGATCGTCGACCTGATCGAGACCACCGGGCGCAATATCGCCGCAGCCAACCCCAAGAATATCGATGCGGTGCGCGCCGCCGGGCCGCTTGTCGCCTTCAGCCCCAAGGTCCACGAGGAGGCCGCGGCGCTCAAGCGCTTCCTGTTCCGTCATCTATATAGGCACTATCTGGTGATGCGGATGTCCGCCAAGGCCCAGCGGATCATTTCGGACCTCTTCGGGGCCTTCATGCAGGACTCCCGCCTGTTGCCGCCGCAGTACCAGGCCAGCCATGGCGGCGACCAGCCGCGCCTGATTGCCCATTACATCGCCGGGATGACGGACCGCTACGCGATTCGCGAGCACCGCCGGATCTTCGCCGTCAGCGAGAGCGACTGATCCCGCCACGTCCCGAATTAAATGGGGACGGATCAGGCTATCATGCGGGGATTGCTGATTCACGTTCCTCGAATCCCCCGATGGCGCGCCTTCCCCGATTCTCCCCAGCCGGCTTGCCGGCGCTCGTGTTGCAACGCGGCAACAATCGTCAGCCCGTGTTCCTGGGCCCGGACGACTACCTCCATTACCTCGATTGCCTGCGCATGGCCGCGCGCGAGCATGAACTGGCCGTCCATGCCTACGCGCTGCGCCCAAACCATATCCATCTGGTGGCCACGCCCAAGGGGCCCGATTCCCTGAGCCTGGCGATGCAGGCCGTCGGCCGCCGCTACGCGCGGCACTTCAACCGGGTGGCCAATCGCACCGGCACGCTCTGGGAAGGGCGCTTCCGCTCGGCCGTGATCGAACCCAATGCCTGGCTGCTGCCGGCCATGCTCTATGCCGAAGGCAACGCGCTGCGTGCCGGCGAGGTGATGACGGCCGAAGCCGATCGCTGGAGCAGCTACCGCCATCACGCGGGCATCGAGTCCAGCCCGCTTGTGAGCGATCACTCTGCCTACTGGGAGCTTGGCAACACGCCTTTCGAGCGCCAGTCGAACTATCGCGCGCTCACTGCCGAAGGGCTGTCCGGCAAGACGCTCGCCACACTGCGCAAACATGCCCATAGCGGGTGGCCGCTCGGCAACGAAGCCTTCCTCGCGCAGCTGGAGCGTCACGCCACGCGGCGCGTGCAGCCGTTGCCGAAGGGCCGGCCGCGCCGCGCCAGCGAGGAAGATCTCGACGAGGCACCGGCCACCGATGCACCAGCCTGAAGATTAAGTGCGCAAAAGTTAATGTGTCCCCATTAAAAATGCGCCCTGAACCGGGGCGATTTTTAATGTGTTCTGACCCCATTTAAAATTTTTGCGATACATTCCCGATTCTCATATAGTTGCTCCACCCACAGTCATTGTGCGGCGCGTCACGCTCGTGTACGCCGCTGCGGTCCCGCTGCCTGCCATCCGCCCGTCAAAGAGGCGCCTGCATCCAGCCACCCCCGTTCGGTCTGCCTTGCCGCGCGCGCTGCCTTCACCGGAATTCAGCCCGTGGACCACTCGCAACACCCCGCCGATCCCATCGATACCGCCGCCCGCCCGCAAGCGCAGGGCCTCTATGACCCGGCCAACGAGCATGACGCCTGCGGCGTCGGCATGGTTGCGCACATCAAGGGCCGCAAGTCGCACGAGATCATCTCGCAGGGCCTGAAGATCCTCGAGAACCTCGACCATCGCGGCGCCGTGGGTGCCGACAAGCTGATGGGCGACGGCGCCGGCATCCTGATCCAGATCCCGGACCAGTTCTACCGCGAGGAAATGGCCAAGCAGGGCGTGACCCTGCCGCCGAACGGCGAGTACGGCGTCGGCATGATCTTCCTGCCGAAGGAACACGCCTCGCGCCTGGCCTGCGAGCAGGAGCTCGAGCGCACGGTGCGCCTGGAAGGCCAGGTCGTGCTGGGCTGGCGTGACGTGCCGGTGGACTGCAACATGCCGATGTCCCCCACGGTGCGCACCACCGAGCCGGTAATCCGCCAGATCTTCATTGGCCGTGGCCGCGACATCATGACCACGGACGCGCTGGAACGTAAGCTCTACGTCATCCGCAAGACCGCCAGCCACGCCATCCAGGCGCTCAAGCTCAAGCACGGCAAGGAATACTTCGTGCCGTCGATGTCGGCCCGTACCGTGGTGTACAAGGGCCTGCTGCTGGCCACCCAGGTGGGCGAGTACTACCTCGACCTGCAGGACCCGCGCGCCGTCTCGGCCCTGGCCCTGGTGCACCAGCGCTTCTCCACCAACACCTTCCCGGCCTGGGAGCTTGCCCACCCGTACCGCATGGTCGCCCACAACGGCGAAATCAACACGGTCAAGGGCAACGTCAACTGGGTCAACGCGCGCACGGGCGCCATCTCGTCGCCGGTGCTCGGCGACGACCTGCCCAAGCTGTGGCCGCTGATCTACCCGGGCCAGTCCGATACGGCATCGTTCGACAACTGCCTCGAACTGCTGACGATGGCCGGCTACCCGCTCGTCCACGCGATGATGATGATGATCCCGGAAGCCTGGGAACAGCACACGCTGATGGACGACAACCGCCGCGCGTTCTACGAGTACCACGCCGCCATGATGGAGCCGTGGGACGGCCCCGCCGCCATCTGCTTCACCGATGGCCGCCAGATCGGCGCCACGCTGGACCGTAACGGCCTGCGTCCGGCCCGTTTCTATGTGACGGAAGACGACGTGGTCGTGCTGGCCTCCGAAGCCGGCGTGCTGCCGTTCCCCGAGTCGCGCGTGGTGCAGAAGTGGCGCCTGCAGCCCGGCAAGATGTTCCTGATCGACATGGAACAGGGCCGCATCATCGACGACAAGGAGCTCAAGGACAACCTGGCCAACGCCAAGCCGTACAAGAGCTGGATCGATGCCGTGCGCATCAAGATGGACGAACTCGAAGCCAAGCCCGAGGACGTGGCCGCCGAGAAGAAGCCCGTGGCGCCGCTACTGGACCGCCAGCAGGCCTTCGGCTACACGCAGGAGGACGTCAAGTTCCTGATGGCGCCGATGGCGCTGGCCGGCGAGGAAGCCACCGGCTCGATGGGCAATGACTCGCCGCTGGCCGTGCTGTCGTCCAAGAACAAGACGCTGTACCACTACTTCAAGCAGCTGTTCGCCCAGGTGACCAACCCGCCGATCGACCCGATCCGCGAGAACATGGTCATGTCGCTGGTGTCGTTCATCGGCCCGAAGCCGAACCTGCTCGAACTGAACAACATCAACCCGCCGATGCGCCTCGAAGTGTCCCAGCCCGTGCTGGACTTCAAGGACATCGCCAAAATCCGCAACATCGAGCACTACACCGGTGGCAAGTTCCGCGCTTATGAGCTGAACATCTGCTATCCGACGGCATGGGGCAAGGAAGGCATCGAGGCGCGCCTGGCGTCGCTGTGCGCCGAGGCCGTTGATGCCGTGCGCTCGGGCTACAACATCCTGATCGTGTCCGACCGCCGCGTCGATGCCGATCATGTGGCGATTCCGGCACTGCTGGCGACGTCGGCCATCCACCATCACTTGGTGGAGAAGGGCCTGCGCACGTCCGCCGGCCTGGTGGTGGAAACCGGCTCCGCGCGTGAAGTGCACCACTTCGCGCTGCTGGCTGGCTACGGCGCCGAAGCCGTCCACCCGTACCTGGCCATGGAAACGCTGGCCGACATGGCCACCGGCCTGTCGGGCGACCTGTCGCCGGAGAAGGCGGTCAAGAACTTCGTCAAGGCCATCGGCAAGGGCCTGTTCAAGGTGATGTCCAAGATGGGCATCTCCACGTACATGTCCTACACCGGCGCGCAGATCTTCGAGGCCATCGGCCTGTCGCGCGAACTGGTGCAGAAGTATTTCCACGGCACGCCGTCCAACGTGGAAGGCATCGGCATCTTCGAGGTTGCCGAGGAAGCCATCCGCCTGCACCGCGACGCGTTTGGCAACAACCCCGTGCTCGAGTCCATGCTCGAAGCCGGCGGTGAGTACGCCTACCGCGTGCGGGGCGAGGAGCATATGTGGACGCCGGATTCGGTGGCCAAGCTCCAGCACTCGGTGCGCGCCGATGACGGCAAGGGTGCCTACCAGACGTACAAGGAATACGCGAACATCATCAACGACCAGAGCCGCCGTCACATGACGCTGCGTGGCCTGTTCGAGTTCAAGGTCGATCCGTCGCGCGCCATTCCGCTCGAGGAAGTGGAGTCGGCCAAGGACATCGTGAAGCGTTTCGCCACGGGTGCCATGTCGCTCGGCTCGATCTCGACCGAAGCCCACACCACGCTGGCCGTGGCGATGAACCGCATCGGCGGCAAGTCGAACACCGGCGAAGGCGGCGAGGACGAGAAGCGCTACCGGAACGAACTGCGCGGCATCCCAATCAAGCAGGGCGATACCCTCAAGGGCCTGCTGGGCGACCACGTGATCGAGCGTGACCTGCCGCTGCAGGCAGGTGACTCGCTGCGCAGCAAGATCAAGCAGGTGGCATCGGGCCGCTTTGGCGTGACCGCCGAGTACCTGGCGTCGGCCGACCAGATCCAGATCAAGATGGCCCAGGGCGCCAAGCCTGGCGAGGGCGGCCAGCTGCCCGGCCACAAGGTGTCGGACTACATCGGCAAGCTGCGTTACTCGGTGCCGGGCGTGGGCCTGATCTCGCCGCCGCCGCACCATGACATCTACTCGATCGAGGATCTGGCACAGCTGATCCACGACCTGAAGAACGTGAACCCGGTGTCGGACATCTCGGTCAAGCTGGTGTCCGAAGTGGGCGTGGGCACCGTGGCGGCCGGCGTGGCGAAGGCCAAGGCCGACCACGTGGTGATCGCCGGCCATGACGGCGGCACCGGCGCCTCGCCGTGGTCGTCGATCAAGCACGCCGGCACGCCGTGGGAGCTGGGCCTGGCCGAGACGCAGCAGACGCTGATGCTCAACGGCCTGCGCAACCGCATCCGCGTGCAGGCTGACGGCCAGATGAAGACCGGCCGCGACGTGGTGATCGGCGCGCTGCTGGGCGCTGACGAGTTCGGCTTCGCCACGGCACCGCTGGTGGCCGAGGGCTGCATCATGATGCGCAAGTGCCACCTGAACACCTGCCCGGTGGGCGTGGCCACGCAGGATCCGGCGCTGCGCAAGAAGTTCCAGGGCAAGCCCGAGCATGTGGTGAACTTCTTCTTCTTCGTTGCCGAGGAAGCGCGCGAGATCATGGCCCAGCTGGGCATCCGCACGTTCGATGAGCTGATCGGCCGCGCCGACCTGCTCGACATGCGCAACGGCATCGAGCACTGGAAGGCGCGTGGCCTGGACTTCGGCCGCATCTTCTATCAGCCGGCGTTCGCCGCCGACGTGCCGCGCTTCCATACGGACGTGCAGGACCACGGTCTGTCGGTGGAAGCCGGCAAGGCGCTGGACCATGTGCTGATCGCCAAGGCGCGTCAGGCCATCGACAAGGGTGAGCGCGTGTCGTTCATCCAGCCGGTGAAGAACGTGAACCGCACGGTGGGCGCGATGCTGTCCGGCGTGATCGCCAAGCAGTATGGCCACGAGGGCCTGCCCGACGACACCATCCACATCCAGCTGCAGGGCACGGCCGGCCAGTCGTTCGGCGCGTTCCTGGCGCACGGCATCACGCTGGATCTGGTGGGCGACGGCAACGACTACGTCGGCAAGGGCCTCTCCGGCGGCCGCGTGATCGTGCGCACGCCGCACGAGTTCCGCGGCGACCCGACGCGCAACATCATCGTCGGCAACACGGTGCTGTACGGCGCCATCGCCGGCGAGGCATTCTTCAACGGCGTGGCCGGCGAACGTTTCGCGGTGCGTAACTCGGGCGCCGTGGCGGTGGTCGAGGGCACGGGCGACCACGGTTGCGAGTACATGACCGGCGGCACGGTGGTCGTGCTGGGCGGCACGGGCCGCAACTTCGCGGCGGGCATGTCCGGCGGCGTGGCCTACGTCTATGACGAGGATGGCTTGTTCGACAAGCGCTGCAACACGTCGATGGTGGCGCTGGAGGCGGTGCTCGCCTCGGCCGACCAGGAGAAGGGCCAGCCCAAGTCGCAGTGGCACAAGCAGGGCGGCAAGCGCGAGCTGGACGAGGTGATCCTGCGCAACCTGATCGAGCAGCATTTCCGCTACACCGGTTCGGAGCGCGCCAAGGCGCTGCTGGCGGACTGGACCACGGCGCGCCGCAAGTTCGTCAAGGTCTTCCCGACCGAGTACAAGCGCGCCCTGGGCGAGATGTACGCCAAGGAGCAGGCCGCCCGCGACAACGACCGCGAGGCGATTGCCGCCTGACGGCGCGCATCGGCCATCCCCACGAGACGGCGCCGCGCGGCATGCCCGCGGCGCCAACAAGATACTGACCCCACGCGAGGCCGGCCCCGCCGCCTCGCGCCAGCTAGACCAAGGACGCAACATGGGTAAGGCGACTGGCTTTCTCGAATTTCCCCGCCAGAACGAAGGCTATGAGCCGGTAGTCAAGCGTGTGAAGCACTACAAGGAGTTCGTCTTCGCGCTGTCCGACAGCGAGGCGAAGATCCAGGGTGCACGCTGCATGGACTGCGGCATCCCGTTCTGCAACAACGGCTGCCCGGTCAACAACATCATTCCGGACTTCAACGACCTGGTGTACCGCCAGGACTGGAAGACGGCCATCGAGGTCCTGCACCAGACCAACAACTTCCCCGAGTTCACGGGCCGGATCTGCCCGGCACCGTGCGAGGCGGCCTGCACGCTCGGCATCAACGAGCTGCCAGTGGGTATCAAGTCGATCGAGCACGCCATCATCGACAAGGCCTGGGAAGAGGGCTGGGTGGCGCCGCAGGTGCCCGCGCACAAGACCGGCAAGACCGTGGCCGTGGTTGGCTCGGGCCCGGCTGGCATGGCTGCCGCGCAGCAACTGGCGCGCGCCGGCCATGACGTGACGGTGTTCGAGAAGAACGACCGCATCGGCGGTCTGCTGCGCTACGGCATCCCCGACTTCAAGATGGAGAAGACGCTGATCGACCGCCGCATCGAGCAGATGCAGGCCGAAGGCGTCACGTTCCGGGCTGGCGTGATGGTGACCGAAGGCGAACTGCCCGCCGGCATCGTGAACTACGCCCGCGAGACCATCTCGGCACAGTCGCTGATGGAGCAGTTCGACGCCGTGGTGCTGGCCGGCGGCTCGGAAGTGCCGCGCGACCTGCCGGTGCCGGGCCGTGAGCTGGCTGGCGTGCACTACGCGCTGGAATTCCTGATCCCGCAGAACAAGGAAGTGGCCGGCGACGCCCTGAACGACATCCGCGCGGACGGCAAGCACGTGATCGTGATCGGCGGTGGCGATACGGGTTCCGACTGCGTCGGCACGTCGAATCGCCATGGCGCAGTGTCGGTGACCCAGTTCGAACTGCTGCCGCAGCCGCCGGACGAGGAAAACAAGCCGCTGGTGTGGCCGTACTGGCCGATCAAGCTGCGCACCTCGTCCTCCCACGACGAAGGCTGCTCGCGCGACTGGTCCGTGGCCACCAAGGAATTCATCGGCGAGAACGGCAAGATCAAGGCCCTGAAGGCCTGCCGCGTGGAGTGGAAGGACGGCCGCATGCAGGAAGTGCCGGACAGCGAGTTCGTGCTGCCGGCAGACCTGGTGCTGCTGGCCATGGGCTTCACCAACCCGGTGGGCTCGATGCTGGAAGCCTTCGGCGTGGACACGGACGCTCGCAAGAACGCCAAGGCCTCCACCGAAGGCGACCGCGCGTACTACACCAACGTGCCGAAGGTCTTCGCCGCCGGCGACGTGCGCCGCGGCCAGTCCCTCGTGGTCTGGGCCATCCGCGAAGGCCGCCAGGCCGCCCGCTCCGTCGACGCCTTCCTGATGGGCCACACGGTACTGCCGCGCTGATTGCAGGCGTTCCAGGTAAAGAGCCCGCCCGGGGTTTCTCGGGCGGGCTTTTTGTTTTGTGGACGGGGTGGACTAGAGCGTCATGGTCCACGGTACAGCGGCGGCGGCGATCGTCAGCACCGCCATCCATCTCGCCGATGCGCGTCTCGCCCGGCATGCCATGCCGCTATCGCCAGGAAGACCATGGTTGCCAGGACCGCCTCGTTGCCTGAGGCCCCCTCGATTGCGCCACGCGGAATCGAGGGGGCCATCTCGTACATCCAGCTATACGAGTTGCCCGCTAGAGCCGCCAGGAGAAGCACTCCCCAGATGCAAGAAGCTTGGGCAAGCCAGCGGATCGCGGATCTCATGGCGTTTCCCAGGCGCCCGACTCGATCGCCCGTTCCAGCATGCCGACGGTCAGCGGCATCTTTTCGTACTTCAGACGAAGCTTCCGTGAGAACGGCATGGCGAGGATCTCGAGCAGGCTGAAGCCCTCTTCGCAGAAGTAACGCTGGAACGCATAGTCGCCACGCTCGATGCCGAAGTGCGTGAGAAATTCCTCCATGAAATCAAAGGCTTCGTCGCCGGTCAGGTCCAGATCGCGCTCAAGGCTGTCGGTGCGGGAAATGCGCCGGCCTTCCGGAAGGCCGGTGCTTTGCCGGATAAAGGCAGTAACTGCCGCAAGCGTGGCGTCTGTCATTAGAAGGCCCTGTCTTCGCTTTTGACCAAACGGTTGTACTGGCCCACTGAGTTAGCAGTGATGATGGCTACGTCTCGAGCGAAGAGTGCCCAGCCGAGAACCGGAACGGAGCGGCCGACGAAAGTGCCAAGGTTTCGCGTCATGAACACTTTGAGTTGTCTGACGCTCGCATTCGTGACAGTCGGCAAGATCTTTCGCTTCAGATCGTAATTCAGGTAGGTTCGCGCGAGTTTTGAAGCCACGGAGGTTCGCGGCGTGGCCCCGTGAAATTTACCTCGCATGGGCACCCAGTTCTGGCCCGCCAGAATCGCTCCAACAGTAGCGAAATCTTCAATCCCAAGCTGCTTGCAGGTTTCGTCGATGGTGACCAGCAGGAACAATCCTCCGGGCGAAAGGTTTTCGTGGATGCCATAGCGATAAGTGTTGCCCATACGTAGATCTCCAACTCTGTTGAGCTGGAAACCGTATCGCCACACCGCCGGTGAAGAAATCGGACTTCATCGAGTTCCCGGTCGGGCTTGCTGCACGTCAAACACGCGCGACGCGCTTGCCACCGCCCACCCTGTCAGCCTCCCGTCAGCCGCCAAACCTACGCTCCATGAGGATTGCATCTGCGCCGTAGGCGGCCAGTTTTTGGGCATGCGGGGCGGCGTCGTGTGCGGTCAGCGGGGCGTACCCGATCCTGCGCCACCAGGCGGCGGCGGACTGTACAGCGATGAGGCGTGACGACGTCAGGCCCAGCGCGCGGGCCGGTTGTTCGGCGGCGGCGTAGAGGCGGGCGGCCAGGCCGGAGCCTTGGCCGGCGGGGGCCACGGCCATGTCGTGGATGAACCAGGTGAGGGACGCGGCGGGTGGCCAGTCGCGCGCCAGCACGCCGTCGAGCGGGGGCAGTGAGGCCTCCGGCCAGGCGTGGGTGAACAGGTAGGCGGCCAGCCGGCCTTCGGGCAGGGCGGCCACCCAGCAGGTTTCGGGCGACAGCGCGAGGCGGCTGGCGAGGGCGTCGGTGGATTCGATCAGCGTGGCGGCATAGCACTGCGCCTGGACGGCGAGCACGGCGGGCAGGTCGGCGGCCAGCATCCGCCGCAGGACAATTTCAGACATCGGGCGATTATAAAAGACCCATCCATTGCGCCCTGCGATCACCCATTGGGGTCCACCCGGCTATGGTTTACGTGGTCTGTGCCGTCATCGGCATTGTTCGTAGAATGCCCAGAAAACCATAACAAGAGACTGCCTCGCAATCCCTTTCAGCCGATTTGGTGCCATGGCCTTGTGCCGTGGTCCGGAGGAAATTGATGCCAGAAGTGCGCACAATGTCGCGGCTTTGGCGAGGTAAAACGAAGTTGCCAACACTCGCTGCCTCCCCGGCGGCTCCGCGCCGTTCCTGGCGGGCCGTCCTGATGCTGCCCGCCTTCCTCGGTGCGGCAGTGGCATTCGCGCAGCCTCCCGCCGGACTGGCCACCGCACAATTCGCCAGCATTCCCAATGGCAGCCGCCCCGAGTTGCTGAACCGTTCCGTGTCGTTCCCGGCGCGGCCCATCCGCATGATCGTGCCGTTCCCGGCCGGCGGCGTGGCGGATGCCACGGCGCGATTGCTGGCCGAGCGTCTCGCCGTGCGTCTGGGCGTGCCGGTCGAGGTGGACAATCGCCCCGGCGCGGCGGGCACGATGGCCGGCGATGTCGTCGCCAAGTCCAGTTCCGATGGCCATACATTGCTGTTCCATCAGGCCAACATGCTGATCCAGCCCGGCCTGGAGCCGGTGCCCTACGATGTAGTGCGCGACTTCACGCCCGTGGCGCGCGTGGCCACGATGCCGCTGTTCCTCGTGATCGATGGGCGCCTGCCGATGCAGACGCCGCAGCAATGGGTCACGGCGGTGCGGTCGAGCCCGGGCTCCTATAGCTATGGCTACGGCCAGCCCGGCAGCCCGTCCCAGTTCTATGCCGAATACGCCGTGCGCGGCATCCCGAGCGGCGTGCCGCTGGTGACGGCCAAGGGCGAGGCTGCCGTGGTCCTGGAAATGCTCGCCGGCCGGATCAGTGCCTGCTTCTGTTCGTATACAGCCGTGCAGAACCACGTGCGCAGCGGCGCGCTGCGCCTGCTCGGCGTGACCGGCGGCCAGCGCTCGCCGCTGGCGCCACAGGTGCCCACGCTGCAGGAAGCGGGTGTGGATGGCTATGGCGCCACCGCCTGGTATGGCGTGATGGCGCCAGCCAAGACGCCGCGCGCCATCGTCGCCCGCCTGGCCACGGAGCTGGACAACGTCACCAACGAGCGCGAAGTGCGCGCGCGGCTGATGGCGTCCGGGCTCACGGCGGTGCGCGATTCGCCGGAGGCGTTCGCCACGGCCATCCGCGCCGACACCCTCCAGTGGCAGATGCTGGTGCGCCAGTCGACGCAGGGCGGGGAGCCCTGACCGGCCACTATCCGGCGATTTGTTCCATTTCGGGAACACTGTTGTCCGGACTGGAATGTAGTGGTCGCCACACAGCAACCCGCGCGTCTAGGTGGTAGCCCTTATAATGGCGCCCTGCCCAATCCGGTGCCAACGTGACCGCTACCGTACCGAACCTCCCTGCCCAGTCCCTGATCAGCCCGGACATCGTCGAACTCGCCGATGTCGATTTCGCCTATGCGGCGGGCGACAAACCGGTGCTTGCCGGCCTGTCGATGCGCTTCCCGCGCGGCAAGGTTGTGGCCGTAATGGGCGGCTCGGGCTGCGGCAAGACCACGGTCATGCGGCTGATCGGTGGCATGGTGCGCCCGTCCAGCGGGCGGGTGACCTTCAACGGCGCCGACATCGACGCCATGGACCAGTCCGGCCTCTACGCCGTGCGGCGCCAGATGGGCATGCTGTTCCAGTTTGGCGCGCTGTTCACCGACCTGTCGGTCTTCGATAATGTGGCGTTTCCGTTGCGTGAGCACACGGACCTGCCCGATTCAATGATCCGCGACCTCGTGCTGATGAAGCTCAACGCGGTGGGCCTGCGCGGCGCGCGGGACCTGATGCCCGCGCAGATCTCCGGCGGCATGGCGCGGCGGGTGGCGCTGGCGCGGGCCATCGCGCTGGACCCGGCGCTGCTGATGTATGACGAGCCGTTCGCCGGCCTCGACCCGATCTCGCTCGGCCTCACCGCCAACCTGATCCGCAGCCTCAACGACGCGCTGGGCGCCACCACGATCATCGTCTCCCATGATGTGCAGGAGACGTTCCAGATCGCCGACTACGTCTATTTCATCGCCAATGGCCGGATCGCGGCCGAGGGCGAGCCGGCCGCGCTGCGTGCCTCGACCGATCCGTTCGTGCGCCAGTTCGTCCATGCCGAGGCCGATGGCCCGGTGCCGTTCCACTACCCGGGCCCCTCGCTGGCCGAAGACTTCGCCGCCGGAGGTAGCCGTTGACCGCCTTCTTCATCAGCATCGGCGCCGCCGTGCGCAATTTCGTGGGCGGCGTCGGCCACGCCACGCGCATATTCTTCGCGCTGCTGTCGCTGTCCCCGGCGCTGCTGCGCCGGCCCCGGCTGGTCAGCGACCAGGTGTTCTTCGTCGGCAACCTGTCGCTGGTGATCATCGCCGTGTCCGGGCTGTTCGTCGGCTTCGTGCTGGGCCTGCAGGGCTATTACACGCTGAACCGCTATGGCTCCGAGCAGGCGCTCGGGCTGCTGGTGGCGCTGTCGCTGGTGCGTGAGCTGGGGCCGGTGGTCTCGGCGCTGTTGTTCGCGGGGCGTGCGGGGACCTCGCTGACGGCCGAAATCGGCCTGATGAAGGCGGGCGAGCAGCTCACCGCCATGGAAATGATGGCCGTGAACCCGTTGCAGCGCGTGATTGCACCGCGCTTCTGGGCCGGCGTGATTGCCATGCCAGTCCTGGCGGCCATCTTCAGCGCCGTGGGCATCCTGGGCGGCTATCTGGTCGGTGTGCAGCTGATCGGGGTGGACGCCGGCGCGTTCTGGTCGCAGATGCAGGGCGGCGTGGATGTGCGCGCCGACGTGCTGAATGGCGTGATCAAGAGCTTCATTTTTGGCATCGCGGTGACGTTTATCGCCTTGTACCAGGGCTTCGAGGCCAGCCCGACGCCGGAAGGCGTCTCGCGCGCCACCACGCGTACCGTGGTGATGGCCTCGCTGGCCGTGCTGGGCCTGGATTTCCTGCTGACCGCGCTGATGTTCAGCTGACGCGGCGGCAAACGAAACGCATTCGACAAGAGACTCGCATGAAGAAAAAATCACTCGACTACTGGGTGGGGCTGTTCGTGGTGGTGGGGTTTGTCGCGCTGCTGTTCCTGGCGCTCAAGGCCGGCAACATGAGCAGCTTCTCGTTCCAGGAGACCTACTCGGTCCAGGCGCAGTTCGACAACATCGGCGGGCTGAAGGCGCGCGCGCCGGTCAAGAGCGCCGGCGTGGTGGTGGGGCGCGTGGCGTCCATCCGCTTCGATGACAAGTCCTACCTGGCCACCGTCGAGCTGAACCTGGACAAGTCGTACCAGTTTCCGAAGGACACCTCGGCCAAGATCCTGACGTCCGGCCTGCTGGGCGAGCAGTACATCGGCCTCGAGGCCGGCGGCGACACCGCTATGCTGGCCCAGGGCAGCAAGATCACGATGACCCAGTCGGCTGTTGTGCTCGAAAACCTGATCGGTCAGTTCCTGTACAACAAGGCCGCCGACGCCGGCTCCGGCGGGGGCTCGGGCTCCACGGCCGCGCCTGCCGCGCCGTCTTCCGGCGCCGCCGCGCTGCCGGCCGCACCGGGCACGGAGGGCGCGAAATGAGCCGCCGTGCCAGGCATCGGCGCCCGCGGGCGCCGGGACAACTGTGTGCCGCCGCCCTTGCCGCCCTGCTGCTGGCGGGCTGCGCCACCGGCCCCGACGCCAATCCGAAGGACCCGCTCGAACCCCTGAACCGGGGCGTGCAGACGGTCAACGAACAAGTCGACAAATACGCGCTGAAGCCGGTTGCCACGGTCTACGCGGACTACGTGCCGTCGCCGGTCCGAACCGCCGTCGGCAACTTCTTCTCGAATATGTCCGATGTCTACTCGGCGGCGAACAACCTGCTGCAGGGCAAGCCATCGCGCGCGGCGGAAGACACCATGCGGGTGGCCATCAACAGCGTGCTCGGCATTGGCGGGTTGATCGACATCGCCACGCCGGCCGGGCTGCCCAAGTACAAGGAAGACTTCGGCCAGACGCTCGGCGTGTGGGGCGTGCCGTCTGGCCCGTACCTGGTGCTGCCGCTGTTCGGCCCGAGCACCGTGCGCGACACCGGCGGGATGCTGGTGGACCGCCTGATGGACCCGTCCGCCTATATCTATCCGGTGTGGGCGCGCAATACGGCCGCCGGCGTGCGTATCGTCGATGGCCGCTCGCAGTTGATGGGCGCCTCGAACCTGATCGAGGCGGCCGCGCTGGACCGCTATGCCTTCCTGCGCGATTCCTATATGCAGCGCCGCCAGTACCTGATCTACGACGGCAACCCGCCGTCCCAGGATGACCCGGACCAGGAGGGCGCTTCACCGGCCAGCCCGGTGAGCCCGACCGCCCCGTCCGACGCGGCGCCGGCCCAGGACAAGCCCGCCAGCGAAGCCCCGGCCGACCAGGGCACCCAGCCGGCCCAGCCGATGCCGCTGCCGGCCCCGAACCTGATCGGGCCGGGCGGTGCATTGCGCTTCGGCCGGTAATTGATTAGCCAGCCCAGTGCTGGCAAGGGTTCGCGGCGACTGTGCCAGCGCTGTGAGCCCTGCAACAAAGTGTTTTAAAGCGGCGCAATAGACGCTCGGATGCTAAACGTTTCCAGAGCGCCTATGTTTCAATGAATGCGCGGTCTGGCAGCTCCACGCCTGCCGCGCTGGTTACCTGGGCACCTGACGTTGTGCGTTGGCCGACGCGAAGCCCTTGATAGATAAGGATATTTACGATGCTGAAGCGACTGTTGGTCCCCTTTGTTTCTGTCTTCACCGTGCTGGCTTTCACCGGCACCGCACAGGCCCAGCAGGCCACGGACACGTCCTCGCCGGACGCGCTGGTCAAGACCGTGGTGAACGAGGTCATGGCCACCGTGCGGTCAGACAAGGACATGCAGGCCGGCAACMTCGSCAAGATCWCGGCGCTGGTCGAGCAGAAGATCCTGCCGAACGCCAACTTCRGSAARACCACGCAGATCGCCATGGGCCGCAACTGGTCGAAGGCCACGCCGGAACAGCAGAAGATCATTACCGATGAGTTCAAGACGCTGCTGATCCGTACGTATGCCGGCGCCATCGCCCAGATCCGCGACCAGCAGGTGCAGTTCCGCCCGTACCGCGGCACGGCCGAGGACACCGACGCCACGATCCGCACGCAGGTCATCAACAAGGGTGAGCCGATCCAGATGGATTACCGCCTTGAGAAGACGCCGCAGGGCTGGAAGGTTTACGACATCAATGTGCTCGGCGCGTGGCTGACCGAAGCCTACAAGGGCAGCTTCAACACGATCGTGACGCAGCAGGGCGTGGACGGTGTCATCAAGACCCTGCAGGACCGCAATCGCCAGCTGGCCAACGCCAAGAGCTGATGCGGAATCTGGTTGCGGCGCAGCACGCCGCAGCCATTCCGGTCTACAATGGCCGCTCGGCGCCGACCTGTTTCTCGTAGAAATATGCGTGGGCGCCGGGTCTCCAAACCTCTGTTTTCCCTTCTTCGATCGATCTGATGCCTGCGCTCGGCACTTCGCTGACTAACCGCAACGCCGCCGCCGTGCTGCGTGAGGGGCTGTCGCGCGTGTCCCAGGGCGACGTGGCCATCGATTGCAGCGCACTGGCGCAGGTCGATTCGGCTGCCGTGGCCGTGCTGCTGGCGTGGCAACGCGCCGCCGCCGCACAGGGTCAGACGCTGGCGCTGCATGGCGTGCCGCCACAGCTGGCCTCGCTGGCCACGCTCTACGGGGTGGACAGCCTGCTGGGCCTGCCGCCCGCGCCGATCTCCCACCCGGAACACCACCACCACCGACATTGAACCGGCATCCATGGCTGCGCGTGATTGGCGCGGCCGATGCGATGCCCCGGCGTCAGGCTGCGGCCGGCGCCGCGTCGGAACGGTAGCGGGCCAGTCGGGCCAAAGCGAGACACCCCCCGCATCCCCTATAATTCCGGGTTGTTCGTCCCCAAGTCGCCCCCAAGTGTCCTGATACGGCTCCACCAGGTGCTGCGCGGCTAACCTCAAGGACGTCCCCCCAAACTCCAGTGAGGCGGCCCGCCCAGGCGCCACTCACAAGACCATCGGCCATGAAAGCCATCGAAATTACCGATGTCCGCAAGCGCTACCGCAACCTGCAGGCGCTCAAGGGTGTCAGTTTCACCGTCGAGCGCGGCGAGTTCTTCGGCCTGCTCGGTCCCAACGGTGCCGGCAAGACCACGCTGATCTCGATCCTCGCGGGCCTGAACCGCGCCGATTCGGGCCGCGTGAGCGTGCTCGGGCACGATGTGGTGGACGACTACCGCATGGCGCGCCGCATGCTCGGCGTGGTGCCCCAGGAACTGGTTTTCGATCCGTTTTTCACGGTTCGGGAGACGTTGCGGCTGCAATCGGGCTATTTCGGCCTGACGCGCAACGACGACTGGATCGACGAAATCATGGCCAACCTGGACCTCACCAGCAAGGCGGACGCCAACATGCGCCAGTTGTCCGGCGGCATGAAGCGGCGCGTGCTGGTGGCGCAGGCGCTGGTACACCGGCCGCCCGTGATCGTGCTCGATGAACCGACCGCCGGCGTGGACGTGGAGCTGCGCCAGACGCTCTGGAAGTTCATCTCGCGCCTGAACAAGGAAGGCCACACGATCATCCTGACGACGCACTACCTCGAGGAAGCCGAGGCGCTGTGCGATCGCATCGCCATGTTGAAGTTCGGCGAGGTGGTGGCGCTGGACCGCACCAGCAGCCTGCTGACCCAGTTCGCGGGGCTGCAACTGGTGCTCACGCTGTCGCGCGGCACGCTGCCGCCGGCGCTGGAGGCGCTGCGCACCCCGTCCAACCCCGGGGAGCGCGCCCACCGGCTGCGGCTGTCCGGCTATGAAGCCGTCGAACCGATCCTGGCCGCGCTGCGCGAGGCTGGCTGCGAAGTGGAAGACATGGAAATCAGCAAGGCCGACCTCGAAGACGTGTTTGTCCAGATCATGCGCCGAGAAGGTCACATGCCGGGCGCGGTGCCTGATGCGTCGCTGGAGGCCGCGGCATGAACCAACCCATCGAGCATCTGGACAATCGCGCCTCGGAGGCGTCCGACCTGACCGAGAAGGCCCGGCTCGACACCATGGCCGTGGGCGGCTTCGTCGGCTTCCGCACGCTGCTCTATAAGGAAGTGCTGCGTTTCTGGAAGGTGGCGTTCCAGACCGTGGCCGCGCCGGTGCTGACCGCCGTGCTGTACCTGCTGATCTTCGGCCATGTGCTGGAAGACCGCGTGCGGGTGTACGACCAGATCAGCTATACCGCTTTCCTGGTGCCGGGGCTGGTGATGATGAGCATTCTCCAGAATGCGTTTGCGAACAGTTCGTCGTCGCTGATCCAGTCCAAGATCACCGGAAACCTTGTATTCATCATGCTGCCGCCGCTTTCCCACTGGGAGATGTACGGCGCCTACGTGGCGGCGTCGGTCATCCGTGGCCTGAGCGTGGGTCTGGGCGTGCTGCTGGTGACGGCGTGGTTCGCGAACCTGCATGTGTACAACGTCGGCTGGATCCTGGTCTTCGCGCTGGCCGGGGCCGGCATTCTCGGCACGCTGGGGCTGGTGGCGGGTATCTGGGCCGAAAAGTTCGACCAGCTGGCCACGTTTCAGAATTTCCTGATCATGCCGGCGACATTCCTGTCCGGCGTGTTCTATTCGATTCACTCGCTGCCGCCGTTCTGGCGGGCGGTGTCGCACGCCAACCCGTTCTTCTACATGATCGACGGGTTCCGCTACGGCTTCTTCGGCGTATCGGACGTGCCGCCGCTGCAGAGCCTGGCCGTGGTGGCCGTGTCGTTCGCGGTGCTGGCCGGGCTGGCGCTGCGGATGCTCAGCACCGGCTACAAGCTGCGCCACTGACGCTACCCCCTCACGCGATCGACACAAATTCACAAGAGACAGACATGCTGCCTACACCGGAACAAGTCAGGGAATACATTGCCCAAGGGTTGCCCTGCGACCATCTGGAAGTGGAAGGCGACGGCCAGCACTTCTTTGCCACCATCGTCAGCGCCGAGTTCGACGGCAAGCGCCTGATCCAGCGGCACCAGCGCGTCTACGCGGCGCTGGGCGACCGTATGCGGGCCGAGATCCATGCGCTGTCGATGAAGACGCTGACCCCGGCCGAATGGAAGTCCGGGTCGGGCGCCGCCTGATGTCCGTCCAGGGACGCATCACGCCGCCTAACGCTGCATAACGAATACCGACACAACATGGACAAATTCCAGATCGAGGGCAACGGCCCGCTCAAAGGCGAGATCCGGGTTTCCGGCGCCAAGAATGCGGCGCTGCCGATCCTGTGCGCCAGCCTGCTGACCGCCGATGCCATCACCATCGACAACGTGCCGAACCTGCAGGACACGCGCACGATGCTCAAGCTGCTGCGCCAGATGGGCACCCGGGCCGACATTGACGGCGCCACGGCCACGCTGGCCGCCGCCGACATCAACGCGCCCGAGGCACCGTACGAGCTGGTGAAGACCATGCGCGCGTCGATCCTCGTGCTGGGGCCGCTGGTGGCGCGCTTCGGCGAGGCCCGCGTCTCCCTGCCGGGCGGCTGCGGCATCGGTGCACGGCCGGTGGACCAGCACATCAAGGGCCTGCAGGCGATGGGCGCCGACATCACCATCGAGCACGGCTTCATCCACGCCCGCGCCAGCCGCCTGAAGGGCGCGCGCGTGGTGACGGACATGATCACCGTGACCGGCACCGAGAACCTGCTGATGGCCGCCACGCTGGCCGAGGGCGAGACCGTCCTCGAAAATGCCGCGCGCGAGCCCGAGGTGACCGATCTGGCCAACCTGCTGGTGAAGATGGGGGCCAAGATCGACGGCATCGGCACCGACCGCCTGGTGGTGCAGGGCGTGGACCGCCTGCACGGCGCGCGCCATGCCGTGGTGGCCGACCGCATCGAGGCCGGCACCTTCCTCTGCGCGGCCGCGGCCACGCTGGGCGACGTGACGCTGCGCGACATCCCGCCGACCATCCTGGACGCCGTGCTGATCAAGCTGCGCGAAGCCGGCGCCACGATCGAGACCGGCGACGACTGGATCCGCCTGGCCATGCCGCGCCGCGCGCAGGCCGTGAGCTTCCGCACCTCGGAATATCCGGCCTTCCCGACCGACATGCAGGCCCAGTTCATGGCGCTCAACGCCGTGGCCGAAGGCACCGCGCGGATCACCGAGACGATCTTCGAGAACCGCTTCATGCACGTGCAGGAACTGAATCGCCTGGGCGCCAACATCACCGCCGAAGGCAACACGGCCGTGGTGACCGGCGTGCCGCGCCTGTCCGGCGCGAGCGTGATGGCGACCGACCTGCGCGCCTCGGCCGGGCTGGTGATTGGTGGCCTGGTGGCCGATGGCGAGACCGTCATCGACCGCATCTACCATCTGGACCGCGGCTACGACCGCATGGAAGCCAAGCTGTCGGCCGTGGGCGCGAAGATCCGCCGCATTGCCTGAGACGGCCCCTGAAACACTGCACGACGAATTGAAGAACGTACGATGAGCCCAGCTTTCAACGCCTCGCCCGACCAGCTTACGCTGGCGCTGTCCAAGGGCCGCATCTTCTCCGAGACGCTGCCGCTGCTGGCGGCCGCCGGCATCCACGTGACCGAGGACCCGGAGACGTCGCGCAAGCTGATCCTGCCGACGTCGGACCCGGCGGTGCGCGTGATCATCGTGCGCGCCTCGGACGTGCCGACCTACGTGCAGTACGGCGCGGCGGACTTCGGCGTGGCGGGCAAGGACGTGCTGATGGAAACCGGCATGACCGGGCTGTACGCGCCGATTGACCTGAATATCGCCCGCTGCCGCATGTCGGTGGCGGTGCCGGCCGGCTTCGACTACGCCAACGCGGTGCGCCAGGGCGCGCGGCTGGCCGTGGCCACCAAGTATGTGCAGACCGCGCGCGAGCACTTCGCCAAGAAGGGCGTGCACGTCGACCTGATCAAGCTGTACGGCTCGATGGAGCTTGGCCCGCTGGTGGGCCTGTCCGATGCCATCGTCGACCTGGTGAGCACTGGCGGCACGCTGCGCGCCAACAACCTCGTCGAAGTGGAAGAGATCGTGCAGATTTCGTCGCGGCTGGTGGTCAACCAGGCCGCGCTCAAGCTCAAGCGGGAACGGCTCACGCCGATTCTCGAAGCATTTGAACGGGCCTCGGCGGCACTCGCCTGAGGCATTGCCGCACCCGGGGACCCGTGAGGAAGGAAGTCATGACCGAAAGCGAAATGGATAACCTGTCGATACGCCGGCTGGACGCGGCGGAGCCGGGCTTCGCGCACGCGCTGCGCCAGGTGCTGGCGTTCGAGGCGTCCGAGGACGAGGCCATCGACCGTGCCGCGGCCGAGATCCTGGCCGATGTGCGCCAGCGCGGCGACGAGGCCGTGCTCGAGTACACGCGCCGCTTCGACCGCCTGGAGGCGGCATCGATGGGCGCGCTGGAGCTGTCGCAGTCCGAACTGGAAGCGGCGCTGGAAGATCTGGAGCCGAAGCGCCGCGCCGCGCTGGAGGCCGCCGCCGCGCGCGTGCGGGCCTACCACGAGAAGCAGAAGATCGAATGCGGCAGCCATAGCTGGGAATACACCGAGGCCGACGGCACGATGCTGGGCCAGAAGGTGACCCCGCTGGACCGCGTGGGCCTGTACGTGCCGGGCGGCAAGGCCGCGTATCCGTCGTCGGTGCTGATGAACGCCATTCCGGCCCGCGTGGCCGGCGTGAAGGAAGTGGTCATGGTCGTGCCCACGCCCGGCGGCGTGCGCAACGAACTGGTGCTGGCCGCCGCGCAGATCGCCGGCGTGGACCGCGTGTTCACGATCGGCGGCGCCCAGGCCGTGGGCGCGCTGGCCTACGGCACGGCTACGCTGCCGCAGGTGGACAAGATCGTCGGCCCGGGCAATGCCTACGTGGCGGCGGCCAAGCGTCGCGTGTTCGGCACGGTCGGCATCGACATGATCGCCGGGCCGTCCGAGATCCTGGTGATCTGCGACGGCACCACCGACCCGGACTGGGTGGCGATGGACCTGTTCTCGCAGGCCGAGCACGACGAGCTGGCACAGTCGATCCTGCTGTGCCCGGACGCCGACTACCTGAACCGCGTGGAGGCGAGCATCCGCCGCCAGCTGCCGACCATGCCGCGCCGCGAGGTGATCCATGCCTCCCTGACGGGCCGGGGCGCGCTGATCAAGGTGCGCGATATGGAAGAGGCGTGCGAGATCGCCAACGCCATCGCCCCGGAACACCTGGAGATCTCCGCCGAGAATCCGCGCCAGTGGAGCGAGAAGATCCGCCACGCCGGCGCCATCTTCCTGGGCCGCTATACCAGCGAGTCGCTGGGCGACTACTGCGCGGGCCCGAACCACGTGCTGCCGACCTCGCGCACGGCGCGCTTCTCGTCGCCGCTGGGCGTGTACGACTTCCAGAAGCGCTCGAGCCTGATCGAGGTCAGCGAAGCCGGCGCCCAGATGCTGGGCCAGATCGCCGCCGAACTTGCCTATGGCGAGGGCCTCCAGGCCCACGCCCGCAGTGCGGAATACCGTTTCAAGCGCGGCTGATGTCAGTGCGCGCAACGCTTTGAACCAAAAGGACTTTTCATGTCGGCCGTAGACCCTTCCCTGATCGAACGCATCATCCGTGACGACGTACGCGCCATGGGCGCCTACCACGTGGCGGACTCGCACGGTCTGGTGAAGCTGGACGCCATGGAGAATCCGTACCGCCTGCCGCCCGTGCTGCGCGACCAGCTGGCCGCGCGGCTAGGCGAGGTGGCGCTGAACCGCTACCCGGTGCCGAGCAGCGAGGCGCTGCGCGCCCGGCTGCGCGACGTCATGGACGTGCCGGTCGGCATGGACGTGCTGCTGGGCAACGGTTCGGACGAGATCATCAGCATGCTGTCGCTGGCCGCCGCGCGCCCCGGCGCCAAGGTGCTGGCCCCGGTGCCCGGTTTCGTCATGTATGCGATGTCGGCGCAGTTCGCCGGGCTGGCGTTCGTCGGCGTGCCGCTGCGCGCCGATTTCACGCTGGACCGCGCCGCGATGCTGGCCGCCATGGCCGAGCACAAGCCGGCCATCATCTATCTCGCCTACCCGAACAACCCCACCGGCAACCTGTTCGATGCGGCCGACATGGAGGCCATCGTCCGTGCCGCCCAGGGCGAGGTCTGCCACAGCCTGGTGGTGGTGGACGAGGCCTACCAGCCGTTCGCCCAGGAAAGCTGGATGCCGCGCCTGACCGAATTCGGCAACCTGCTGGTCATGCGCACGGTGTCGAAACTTGGCCTGGCCGGGATCCGCCTCGGCTACGTGGCCGGCGCGCCCGAGTGGCTGGCGCAGCTGGACAAGGTGCGCCCGCCGTACAACGTCAACGTGCTGACCGAGGCCACCGCGCTGTTCGCGCTCGAACATGTGGATGTGCTCGACGAGCAGGCGGCCCAGCTGCGTGCCGAGCGCGGCCGGCTGGCCGAGGCCATGGCCGCCCAGCCGGGCGTGACGGTGTTCCCGAGCGCCGCCAACTTCCTGTTGATCCGCGTGACGGATGCAGCACAGACGTTCGACCGACTGCTCGCGCGGAAGGTATTGATCAAGAACGTGAGTAAAATGCACGCATTGCTGGCCAACTGTCTGCGCGTGACGGTCAGCACACCCGAAGAAAACGCGCAGTTTCTTGAAGCATTTGCTGCTTCATTGCAGGATTAACCCCACCATGCGTGTAGCAGAGGTCACCCGCGATACCTCGGAAACGCAGATCCGCGTTTCGCTGAATCTTGATGGCACCGGTCGCCAGAAGCTGGCCACCGGCGTGCCGTTCCTCGACCACATGCTGGACCAGATCGCCCGCCATGGCATGGTCGACCTCGAGGTCGAGGCCCGTGGCGACCTGCATATCGACGACCACCATACGGTGGAAGACGTCGGCATCACGCTCGGCCAGGCCGTGGCCAAGGCGATCGGCGACAAGAAGGGCATCACCCGCTACGGCCACAGCTATGTGCCGCTGGATGAGTGCCTGTCGCGCGTGGTGATCGACTTCTCGGGCCGCCCGGGCCTGGAATTCCACGTGCCGTTCACCCGTGCCCGCGTGGGCAGCTTCGACGTGGACCTGACCATCGAATTTTTCCGAGGTTTCGTCAATCACGCCGGCGTGACGCTCCATATCGACAACCTGCGCGGCATCAATGCCCACCATCAATGCGAAACGGTGTTCAAAGCCTTCGGGCGGGCCCTGCGCATGGCGGTGGAGCTTGACCCGCGCGCGGGCAACATGATTCCATCGACAAAAGGGACGCTTTAAGGCATAAGGCGAGGGGCCCGCTGCCGGGCCCGACCCGAACCTGCAGGCGTGCCGGCCGGTTGCGGCGCCCGCTGACGCTCACCCGACCCCGCAACCGATGGATACGCTCAAGTCCTTTATCTCGCTGCTGGCGCTGATCAATCCGATCGGGGCGATCCCGTTCTTCATCAGCCTGACCAGTCAGCAGACGGAAGCGGAAAAGCTGCGTACCATCAAGACGGCGTCGATGTCGGTGGCGATCGTGGTGGCGGTTTCGGCGCTGCTGGGGCAGCAGATCATCGAATTCTTCAATATCTCGGTGGCGTCGTTGCAGGTGGGTGGCGGGCTGATCATGATCATGATGGCCATGAACATGCTGAACGCGCAGACCAGCCGCACCAAGGCCACGCCCGAGGAAGAGGACGAGGCTGACGCCAAGGCCAGCATCGCGGTGGTGCCGCTGGCGATTCCGCTGCTGACCGGGCCAGGGTCCATCAGCACGGTGATCGTCTATGCCGGCAAGTCCGCGCACTGGTGGCAGTCGCTGGTGCTGGTGGGGATTGGCGTGTTGCTGGGGGCCGTGGTGTACCTGACGTTCCGCGCGGCGGACCCCATCGCACGGGTGATGGGGCGCACCGGAATCAATATTGGCACGCGTCTGATGGGTTTGATCCTGTCGGCGCTGGCCGTCGAGTTCATTGTGGACGGGCTGAAGACATTGTTGCCTGTTTTGAAATCATGACTACCATAGCAATTGTGGATTACGGCATGGGCAACCTGCGCTCGGTGGCGCAGGCGTTGCGCGCCGCGGCACCGGAAGCGGATGTCCAGGTGGTGGATCGGCCCGAGGCCATCCGCGCGGCGGACCGCGTGGTGCTGCCGGGGCAGGGCGCCATGCCTGACTGCATGGGCGCGCTGGGCGCATCCGGGTTGCAGGAGGCCGTGCTGGAGGCGGCCGCGAGCAAGCCGATGCTCGGCGTGTGCGTTGGCGAACAGATGCTGTTCGACCGTAGCACCGAAAGTCGCACTGGCAACGCGGCCACGCCTTGCCTGGCACTGATGCCGGGCGAAGTGGTCCGTTTCGAGCTGGAAGGGCTGACGCAGCCCGACGGCTCGCGCTTCAAGGTGCCGCAAATGGGCTGGAACCGCGTGCGGCAGTCGCGCGCGCACCCGCTCTGGCAGGGCATTCCGGACGATAGCTGGTTCTATTTCGTCCACAGTTACTATGTGCGCGCGCAGGATGCGTCGCACATCGCGGGCGAAACCGACTACGGCGGCGTGTTTACCAGCGCGGTGGCACGCGATAATATTTTCGCCACGCAGTTCCACCCGGAGAAGAGCGCCGCGATGGGTTTGCAGCTTTACCGGAATTTCGTGCACTGGAATCCGTAACGCGCCGAGAAGCGCGTGAGAAGCACCCGAGAACCGAAGCGCCCCGATACTGACCAGCGATCGTTCAGAGCCACCGACCAGACTGCGCATCCAACTGCCAAACTGACATGACCTGAGCCCACCGGCGCTCGCGCCGGCATCGCTGCCTTTTTCCTTTTACACAACCACCACGCTCGTCACGCTTATGTTGCTCATTCCGGCCATCGACCTGAAGGACGGTCAGTGTGTACGCCTCAAACAAGGCGACATGGACCAGGCCACCGTCTTTTCCGAAGATCCCGCCGCCATGGCACGTCACTGGGTCAACCAGGGCGCGCGTCGCCTGCATCTGGTCGACCTCAACGGCGCATTTGTCGGCAAGCCCCGCAACGAGGCCGCCATCAAGGCCATCATCGCCGAGGTGGGCGACGAGATCCCCGTCCAGTTGGGCGGCGGCATCCGCGACCTCAACACCATCGAGCGCTGGCTCGATGACGGGCTGTCGTACGTCATCATCGGCACCGCGGCGGTCAAGAACCCCGGCTTCCTGAAGGACGCCTGCTCGGCCTTCGGCGGCCACATCATCGTCGGCCTCGATGCCAAGGACGGCAAGGTCGCCACCGACGGCTGGAGCAAGCTGACCGGCCACGAAGTGGCGGATCTGGCACGCAAGTACGAGGACTACGGCGTCGAAGCCATCATCTACACCGATATCGGCCGCGACGGCATGCTGCAGGGCATCAATATCGACGCCACGGTGAAGCTGGCCCAGTCCATGTCGATCCCGGTGATCGCCAGCGGCGGGCTGTCCAACCTGACCGACATCGAGCAACTGTGCGCGGTGGAGCGCGAAGGCGTGGAAGGCGTGATCTGCGGCCGTGCCATCTACTCGGGCGACCTCAACTTCACCGAGGCGCAGGCGCGCGCGGACAAGCTGGGCGAAGAGTAAGCCGCCCCGGCGCGGGTGCGCCGGGCAACACGCCGCCACCCGGCAAGGGGCGGGCGGCAAGGAAACCCATGTTAGCCAAACGTATCATCCCCTGCCTGGACGTGACCAACGGGCGGGTGGTCAAGGGGGTCAACTTCGTCGAACTCCGCGACGCGGGCGACCCGGTCGAGATCGCGCGCCGATACGACGAGCAAGGTGCCGATGAAATCACTTTTCTCGACATCACCGCGACCAGCGACGGCCGCGACCTGATCCTCCACATCATCGAGGCTGTGGCTTCGCAGGTGTTCATTCCGCTGACCGTGGGTGGCGGCGTGCGCGCCGTGGAAGACGTGCGCCGGCTGCTCAATGCCGGGGCGGACAAGATCAGCGTGAATTCCTCGGCCATCGCCAATCCGCAACTGGTATCCGATGCCACGGGCAAGTACGGCTCGCAGTGCATCGTGGTGGCCATCGACGCCAAGCGCAGTTCCGCGCCGGGCGAGCCGCCGCGCTGGGAAGTCTTCACGCACGGCGGCCGCAAGGCCACCGGCCTGGACGCCGTGGCATGGGCGAAGGAAATGGCCACGCGCGGTGCCGGCGAGATCCTGCTGACCAGCATGGATCGCGACGGCACCAAGAGCGGTTTCGACCTCGAACTGACCCGCGCGGTCAGCGACGCGGTGCCGGTGCCGGTGATCGCCTCGGGCGGCGTGGGCGGCCTGCAGGACCTGGCCGACGGCATCCGCCTGGGCCACGCCGACGCCGTGCTGGCGGCCAGCATCTTCCACTATGGCCAGCACACGGTGGGTGAGGCTAAGGCATTCATGGCCCGCGAGGGCATTCCCGTCCGGATGTGATCATGGCGAAGAAGTGGCTGAACAAGGTGAAGTGGGACGACAACGGCCTGGTGCCGGTGATCGTCCAGGAAGTCGGCTCGAACGATGTGCTGATGTTCGCGTTCATGAACCGCGAGGCGCTCCAGCGCACCGTGGAGCTGGGCGAGGCCGTGTTCTGGTCGCGCTCGCGCAAGCGGCTCTGGCACAAGGGCGAGGAATCGGGCCACGTGCAGAAGGTCCATGAGATGCGTCTGGATTGCGACGAGGACGTGGTGCTCCTGAAGGTGACGCAGGTGGACAGCATCGCCTGCCACACGGGCCGTCACTCGTGCTTCTTCCAGAAATTCGAGGGCGATGTGGAGTCGGGCGACTGGCAGACCGTGGAGCCGGTGCTCAAGGACCCCTCCACCATCTACGCCAAATAACCATGAGCGACACCCCGAACCCCGCCGTCCCGGCAGATCTGGCCGACGTGCTGGCGCGCGTGGCCGCCACGCTCGAGTCCCGCAAGCCCGAGAACGGCGGCGATCCGGACAAATCCTACGTGGCCAAGCTGTTCCAGAAGGGCGACGATGCCATCCTGAAGAAGATTGGCGAGGAAGCGACCGAGACCGTGATGGCCGCCAAGGACGCGCGCGCCGCCGGCCTGAGCGCCGAGGCCACCGGCAAGGTGGTCTACGAGGTGGCCGACCTGTGGTTCCACACCATGGTGCTGCTGTCCCGCTTCGGGCTGAGCCCGGCGGACGTGGTGGGCGAACTGGCGCGGCGCGAGGGACTTTCCGGCCTGGCCGAGAAGGCGAGCCGCAAGGCGTAGCATAATGCGCATGTGGCCGCGGGAATCGTCCCGCGCCGCGCGCAATGCACGCAACGGACGCTGGAGGGCACGATGGCGACTGACACCACCACGCAAGTCACGACCACGGCTGAGGACGACAGGCTGAGCAGCCTGCGCAAGCTCACGCATATCCTGTATGCGCTCTACGCCATTTTCTGGCTGACGGGCGGGATCACGGCGCTGATCGCGATCGTGGTGAACTACGTGAAGCGCGACGATACGCGCGGCACGCTGTATGCCTCGCACTTCGCCTGGCAGATCCGCACGTTCTGGTGGTCGATCCTCTGGTTCGCGCTGAGCTGGGTCCTGTTCTTCACGATTTTGCTGGCGCCGGTAGCCTGGGTGATGTGGTGCGTGTTGTCACTATGGATGCTGTATCGTATCGTCAAGGGTTGGCTGTATCTGAACGATCGCAAGCCCATGTATCCGGACCAGCAGTTCTGAGAACGCGACGATCCGACATCACGCAACAAAAACGTCATGAAATCTCAGGACAATTGCATTTTCTGCAAGATCGTGGCCGGGCAGATCCCGTCGAACAAGCTGTACGAAGACAACGAACTGCTCGCGTTTCACGACATCCATCCCAAAGCGCCGGTACACTTCCTGCTAATTCCGAAGACTCACGTCGATTCGCTGGCGGATTGCGGACCCGGCGATGGGGATGTGCTTGCTAGAATAATGCTCAAGGTGCCTGAACTGGCGCGCCAGGCCGGCTGCGATAACGGCTTCCGGACGGTGATCAACACCGGTCCGGACGGCGGGCAGGAGGTCTACCACCTTCATGTCCACGTGCTCGGCGGCCCGCGCGAACAGTGGAAGGCACCGGCGCCCTGAGCAATCGGGGCAGCCAGGGTATCAGCGGACCGGGACTCGCGTCCCGGCCACGTGCTGCGTCGGCAACCGTCGCCCGACGCGGCCTTTGAGGGACGGAACTACGGGGCCGGGCGGCCAATCTCCATCGCCCGCGGCTTCATCAGGAGCAAGAAATGGGTTCGTTTAGCATTTGGCACTGGCTGATCGTGCTGGTCATCGTCATGCTCGTGTTCGGCACCAAGAAGCTGCGCAATATCGGCACCGACCTGGGTGGCGCGGTCAAGGGCTTCAAGGATGGCATGAAGGACGGCAATGGCAACGCGGCCGAGGAGCCGGGTGCCCCGGCCAAGGAACTGCGCGATACCACCACGATCGACGTGGAAGCGAAGGACAAGTCGCGTCAGCAGTAAGCCGAATTGCCTGAATTCCTCATGGCGGCCGCGTTCGCGTCGGCCCGCCCCTCTCGTGTCCCTGGCTCCATGTCCGCATGATCGATCTCGGCATTTCCAAGCTGGCACTGATAGGCGCCGTGGCGCTCATCGTGATCGGTCCCGAACGGCTGCCCAAGGTGGCACGCACAGTGGGCGCGCTCGTCGGGCGCGCGCAGCGCTATATCAATGATGTGAAGGCGGAAGTCAGCCGCGAGGTGGAGTTGGACGAACTGCGCAAGATGCGCACGGAGTTCGAAGACGCCGCGCGCGATGTCGAGCGCACGATCCACAAGGAAGTGAACGAGCAGTCCCAGGCGCTGAACGAAGCCCTGGGCGGCACCGACACAGCGGCTTCCGACACCGGCAGCCCCGGCGTGGGTGGCGGCTACGTGCCGAGCTGGGACGCCGCGCACAAGTCGCACAACGGACGCAAGAGCTGGCGCGTCAARCAGGGCGCGCGGCCGATCTGGTTCAAGCGCCAGCAGAACATGCGCGTGTGGGTGCAGTCAGGCGCCGCGCGCGTGAAGCGGCATCGCCCGCCCACCGGACGCTCCCGCTCGTTCTTCGAGTAACCATGCCGTGCAGCGCCGTCCCGCCGCCGTGCAGGCTGGCGGCGGCCGCCACGATAACTACGATGCCAGCCAGCACGGCTGAAGCGGCTACGCCATGAGCGACTCCCCCTCCCAAGACCCCAACGACGAAACCCAGCAGGAAACCTTCATCTCCCACCTGATCGAGCTGCGCGAGCGGTTGGTCAAGGCGGTGGCGGGGGTCATCATCGTCTTCCTCAGCCTGATCTACTGGGCGCCGCAGATCTTCAACCTGTTCTCCGCGCCGCTGATGGAATCGCTGCCGAAGGGCGGCAGGATGATCGTGACCGATGTCACCGGCTCGTTCTTCGTACCGATGAAGGTGACGATGCTCGTGGCGTTCCTGATCGCGCTGCCGTGGGTGCTCTACCAGGTCTGGCAGTTCGTGGCGCCGGGCCTGTATCAGCATGAGAAGAAACTGATCATGCCGCTGGTGAGCAGCAGCTACCTGCTGTTCCTGTGCGGCGTGGCGTTTGCCTATTTCCTCGTGTTTCCCACCGTGTTTCATTTCATGGCGCATTACAACGCGCCATTGGGTGCGGACATGTCCACGGACATCGATAAATACCTGAGTTTCGCCATGACGACGTTCCTGGCGTTCGGTATTACCTTCGAGGTGCCCGTGGTGGTCATCGTCCTCGTGCGATTTGGTGTGGTGGAACTCGAGAAACTGAAGCAGATCCGCCCGTATGTGATCGTCGGGGCCTTCATCGTCGCCGCCGTGGTGACGCCGCCCGATGTGATGTCGCAGTTGCTGCTCGCCGTGCCGCTGATCGCGCTATACGAATTGGGCCTGTTGCTCGCCCGATTTGTGACCAAGCAGCCGCTTGGTACGCCCGCGCCGGGCGAAAACCCCGCCGACTGAGTTCCCCGGTACTTGTAACGGAGATGTTTCTGCCACGTCCGAATGGGCGGTTTTGCACCAACATGGGGAAAAATGCTGCATTTGTTGTTGCTTGATGACAACAAACCACGTTGGTAAACCGTGTTTACGGCGAAAAAGTCTTCTGGCGGGGAGGGGGGGTGTCACATAATACGACGCAGACGTGAAGGTTAATGCGTCGCCCAAGCACTTGGGCAACCAAGATTTCCCAATCAGTTGACAAGGAAAGTGTCGATATGAAGATGAAACTGTTTGCAGCTGCCGTTGCCGCCATGGCCGCCGGTGGCGCGTATGCCCAATCGAGCGTAACCCTGTACGGTGTGGTTGACGCTGGTATCGAGTACCAGAACCACCAGCCGAACGTGGCTGGTAGCCACGACGTTGTGCGCCTGACCTCGGGCAACATGTCCGGCAGCCGTTGGGGCCTGCGTGGCGTGGAAGATCTGGGCGGCGGCCTGAAGGGCGTGTTCGTTCTGGAAAGCGGTTTCAACGTTGACACCGGTACGTCGGGCCAAGGTGGCCGTCTGTTCGGTCGTCAAGCGTTCGTTGGTCTGCAAAGCAACTACGGCACGCTGTCGCTGGGCCGTCACCAGACCCCGTTCTATGACTTCGGTCTGGCCTTCGACCCGATGGCCATCTCGACGAACTACTCGATCACGTCGCAAGACGCTGGTTTCAGCAGCCGCGCCGACAACTCGCTGAAGTACATCGGCAAGTTCGGTGGCCTGACCGCCTCGCTGCTGTACAGCACGGGCGCCAACACGGTTGGTACGGCTAACGCCTACACCGGCGTTGCTGGCGAAGTTCCGGGCTCGTACAAGACCGGCCGTGAGTACAGCGCAAGCCTGATCTACGCAGGCGGCCCGTTCTCGATCGGTGCTGTGTTCGACGAAACCAACCTGGGCAACCCGACGGGTGTGGGCATCGACACGACGCGCGCCAAGATCCAACGCGCTTCGCTGGCTGGTACGTACGCTTTCGGTCCGGCTAAGGTGTTCGCTGGCTACCGCTACGCGCACGCCCTGTCGAACGCTCGTCTGCCGGGCGGTACGCTGGCAAACGGTACGGTCGACGCCAACGTGTCGAACCTGTACTGGCTGGGCATGGGTTACCAGCTGACCCCGGCTCTGTCGCTGACGGGCGCCGCTTACTACCAAGACTTCCGTTCGTCGGGTGCTGATCCGTGGAGCTTCGTGGCTTCGGCTGACTACGCCTTCTCGAAGCGCACTGACGCTTACCTGAACGTGGCCTACACGAAGAACAAGGACGGCTCGACCCTCGGTCTGGGTAGCTCGGGCGCTGCTGGTTCGGGCTTCGGCACGACCAACGGCTCGGCTAACCAGTTCGGCGCTGTGGTTGGTGTGCGTCACAAGTTCTAATTTGACGCGGGTGTAAGCCCGCATCAGATTCGGCTTGATTCAAAACGCCGGCATCCGAAAGGATGTCGGCGTTTTGTTTTGTGGTGTGGGATGGGGTGGTGGTTGATAGCATGCCAGGTGCCCTGGCTTGATCGGCATGCCCCGTAAGGCCCCCCTACCTGGGAGCTGTGCGACGCGCGCTGCACGGCCTGCTCGTGGCTTGCAGCGGTCAGCCGGAGGTGCCCTCGGCGCCCGATCTCGACAATCGGCCATCGACCCACACGCCCCAACAAAAAAACCCCGCCGGCTACCCGGCGGGGTTTTTACATTCAGGCTACCTGGTCCTTCAGCTTCCGATCGACCTTCCAGCCAGTCCTACTCTTCCTCATCAAGCGGCATTGCGCGCCGTGGCGGGGGAGGGCGCTTGCCGATGGTCACCGTGACCTCGGCCGGCTTGCCACGCCGGATCACCTTCATCTTGGCCTCGGCCCCCGGTTTGAGCTGCGCAATCGCATTGAGCAGCGCGGTGGTATCGGAGATCACCTGGTTATCGACCGACACCAGCACATCGCCCGGCTTCACGCCAGCCTTGTCCGCCGGTCCGCCCTGGACTACGGCGGCAATCAGCGCGCCATCCTTGGCATCGAGCCCAAACGACTCGGCGATCTCGGGTGTCAGGTCCTGCGGCTCCACGCCGATCCAGCCGCGCGTGACCGTGCCGGAGGAGATGATCGATTCCATCACTTGCTTGGCCGTCGAGACAGGAATCGCGAAGCCAATCCCCAGCGAGCCACCCGAGCGCGAGTAGATCGCCGTGTTGATCCCGAGCAGGTTGCCCTGTGCGTCAACCAGCGCACCGCCCGAGTTGCCGGGGTTGATCGCCGCGTCGGTCTGGATGAAGTTCTCGAACGTGTTGATGCCCAGGTGGCTGCGGCCCAGCGCCGAGACGATACCCATCGTCACAGTCTGGCCGACCCCGAACGGATTGCCGATGGCCAGCACCACGTCGCCGACCTTCACATTCTCGATCCGGCCCAGCGTGATCGCCGGCAGGTCCTTGAGCGTGACCTTGAGCACGGCCAGGTCGGTTTCCGGGTCGGAACCCACGACCTTGGCGTTGGCCTTGCGCCCATCGGTCAGGGCGATCTCGATTTCGTCGGCGCCGTCCACCACGTGGTGGTTGGTTAGAATATAACCCTCGGCGCTGACGATTACGCCCGAGCCCAGGCTGGACACCGGTTCCTGGCGCTCCGGCAGCCGGTCGCCAAAGAAGAACCGGAACCAAGGATCCTCGGTTTGTGGATTGGGCGACCGCCGCGAGCCGTTCTTGCTCGTGAAGATATTCACCACCGCAGGCATGGCCTGGCGCGCCGCGTCACTATAAGAGCCCTCGGCCGCGGAACCCGTCACACTCGGCACCACTTCCTTCAGTGCCACGATTGGTGAGCCTGATTGCACGGCCACCCGCCCGCGCTGCAGCCACTCGGGTTTCAGCGTGGCCACGACGAACCACACGGCCAGCACCACGGTGACAGCCTGGGCGAAAAACAGCCAGAATCGGCGCAACATATTGGAGTTTTGAGCAGAAAATGAAAACAAAAGAGCTTGAATTGTACTTGAACGATCTACTGGAAGTTTCCCGTTTCAAGGACTATTGCCCGAACGGCCTCCAAGTGCAAGGTAGATCGGAGGTCACCCACGTCGTCACCGGCGTGACGGCCAGCCTGGCCCTCGTCGAAGCGGCGATCGAGGCCGGCGCCGACGCCATCCTGGTCCATCACGGCTATTTCTGGAAAAACGAGGATGCCCGGGTCATCGGCCAGAAGCATGCGCGCCTGAAACGGCTGCTTGGCGCCGACGTCAACCTGATGGCTTTCCACCTGCCGCTCGATAACCATCCCGAGCTGGGCAACAATGCGCAGCTTGGCCTGCAGCTCGGCTTCATGCCGAACGGCCGTTTCAGCGACGATCAACTGGGTTGGACCGGTGCACTGCCGCAGCCGATGCCGCTGCACGCGCTGGCCGCGCATGTCGGTGCGGTGCTCCAGCGCGAGCCGCTGGCGATTGGCGACCCCGATCAGATGATTCGCAAGGTGGGCTGGTGCACGGGCGGTGCGCAGGGCTATTTCGACGCCGCCGTAGCGGCTGGCGTCGATGTGTACCTGAGCGGAGAGGTGTCGGAGCAGACCACCCACCTCGCGCGCGAGAGCGGCGTGGCCTACCTGGCCGCCGGTCATCACGCCACGGAACGCTACGGCATCCGCGCGGTGGGCGAGCATCTGGCGCAGCGTTTCGGGCTGCGCCATACCTTCATCGATATTCCGAACCCGGTCTGAGCCGGGCTCCGGGCGTGGCGCGCGGTCAGGCGCGCGGCGTCTTCAGGCTGTCGCGGATCTCGCGCAGCAGCACGATATCCTCGGGCGTGGCGGCCGGCGTGGCCGGCTCCTCGTGCTTCGCGGCCATCCGGTTGAAGGCGCGGACCATCAAGAAGATGATGAAGGCGAGGATGACGAAGTTCACCACGATGGTGAGAAAGTTGCCGTAAGCGAAGACCGGCACGCCGGCCTTCTTCAGTGCATCGAGGGTATGCGGCACGCCGGGAGGCGGGTCCGCAAGCACGACGAACATGTTCGAGAAGTCCAGTTTGCCGATGATGCGGCCGATCACTGGCATGATCAGGTCGTTGACGACGGAATCCACGATCTTGCCGAAAGCTGCGCCGATGATCACGCCGACGGCGAGATCAATCACGTTGCCGCGCATCGCAAAAGTACGGAATTCGCTGATCATGCTCATTGGTTATTCTCCGCTTTGTTGTTTCAGATTAACGTTTGCGTTTGACACAGACTGCATCATCGCACCCCTGAGCGCAAGCCCGCGGGCGGGATTCGCGCTGCCATGACCGATTATCGACCAGTCGGCTATCGGTAGTTCGCCTATCGTCGAGGGATGTGCCTCAGGTATAATTTTTGGTTGACGCAAGATCTAATTGATGACATCCCCTGGGGTTTGGAATGAGTGACCAGCAAAACGTGAAGAACGTGGACAAAGGTCGCCGCAATTGGTTGATCGCGACATCTGTCGCGGGCGGCGTAGGAGGCGTAGCAGTAGCAGTGCCCTTTGTCAGTACCTTTGCACCGTCGGAGAAGGCCAAAGCCGCCGGGGCACCTGTCGAGGCCGATGTCGGTGGCCTCAAGCCCGGCGAGATGATGACCGTGGAATGGCGTGGCAAGCCGGTCTGGATTCTTCGTCGCACCCCTGAAATGCTGGCCTCGCTCCAGAAAACCGATAGCGAGGTGGCTGATCCCAAGTCCGCTGTGCCATTCACGATGGAGACGCCGGACTACGCCAAAAACGAAACCCGCTCCCGTGCCGAGCACAAGGACCTGCTGGTGGTCGTCGGCATTTGTTCCCACCTTGGCTGCTCGCCGTCCGGTCCGTTCGTGTCTGGCGCCAACCCCCAGCTCGGCGCCGATCCCGGCTTCCTCTGCCCTTGCCACGGCTCGACGTTCGACCTGGCGGGCCGCGTGTTCAAGAACAAGCCGGCCCCGCAGAACCTTGACGTCCCCCCGTACCAGTTCCTGTCCGACACCAAGATCGTGATCGGCAAGGACGAGAAAGGAGAAGCCTGATCATGGCGGCCGAAAAAGAAGTCAAGACCACCGGGCTGCTGGGCTGGATCGACGCCCGTTTCCCTGCCACCCAGCTCTGGGAAGATCATCTCTCCAAGTACTACGCGCCGAAGAACTTCAACTTCTGGTACTTCTTCGGCTCGCTGGCGCTGCTGGTCCTCGTGATCCAGATCGTCACCGGCATCTTCCTGGTGATGAACTACAAGCCGGACGGCACGCTCAACGCGGCTGGCATTCCGGTGGCCTTTGCCAGCGTGGAGTACATCATGCGCGAGGTGCCGTGGGGCTGGCTGGTGCGCTACATGCACTCCACCGGCGCCTCGGCGTTCTTCGTCGTGGTCTACCTGCACATGTTCCGCGGGCTGCTGTACGGYTCGTACCGCAAGCCGCGCGARCTGGTCTGGATCTTCGGCTGCSYGATCTTCCTGTGCCTGATGGCCGAGGCSTTCATGGGCTACCTGCTGCCSTGGGGCCAGATGTCGTACTGGGGCGCGCAGGTGATCGTGAACCTGTTTTCGGCGATCCCGGTGATCGGCCAGGACCTGTCGCTGTTCATCCGCGGCGACTACGTGGTGAGCGATGCCACGCTGAACCGCTTCTTCTCGTTCCACGTGATCGCGGTGCCGCTGGTGCTGCTCGGCCTGGTCGTGGCGCACATCATCGCGCTGCACGAAGTGGGCTCGAACAACCCGGACGGCGTGGAGATCAAGGCGAAGAAGGACGAGAACGGCATCCCGCTGGATGGCATTCCGTTCCACCCGTACTACTCGGTGCATGACCTGCTGGGCGTGGGCGGCTTCCTGTTCTTCTTCTCGGCGGTGATCTTCTTCTTCCCGGAAGTGGGCGGCTATTTCCTCGAAGCCAACAACTTCTTCCCGGCCGATCCGCTGAAGACGCCGCCGCACATCGCGCCGGTCTGGTACTTCACCCCGTTCTATTCGATGCTGCGCGCTACGACGTCGAACTTCCTGCCGGTGCTGTGGCTGTTCTTCGCCATCGTGCTGGGCCTGGTGGTCCTGCGCAGCAAGGATGTGCGCGTGAAGATCGGCTCGGTGGCGATCCTCGTGATCCTGGCGGCAGGCTTCTACTTCATCGAAGCCAAGTTCTGGGGCGTGCTGGTGATGGGCGGCTCCGTGGTCGTGCTGTTCTTCATGCCCTGGCTCGACTGCTCGCCGGTCAAGTCCATCCGCTATCGTCCCGCCTTCCATAAGACAATTCTGATTGTCTTCGTGGTGGTGTTCCTGGTCCTCGGCTACCTGGGCGTGCAACCGCCGTCGCCGGTGGGTGAGAAGGTGTCGCAGCTCGGTACGCTGCTGTACTTCGCCTTCTTCCTGACCATGCCGCTGTGGAGCCGTGCCGGCGAGTTCAAGCCGGTGCCGGAGCGTGTCACGTTCCATCCGCACTAAGCGCCGCGCGACCCCCAAAAGAGGACAAGGACACAAGATGAAAAAGTTGCTTTCGATCTTCGCACTGGTCGGCGCGTGCTTCGCGGCCATGCCCGCGATGGCTTCCGAGGGGGGCTACCCCCTGGAGCCGGCGCCGCTCGACACCAGCGACGTGTCGTCGCTGCAGCGCGGTGCCAAGCTGTTCGTCAACTACTGCCTGAACTGCCATGGCGCGTCGATGATGCGCTACAACCGGCTCAGGGACTTGGCGCTGACGGATGACCAGATCCGTCAGAACCTGCTCTTCACGGCCGACAAGGTGGGCGAGACCATGACGATCGCGATGCCACCGAAGGACGCCAAGACGTTCTTCGGCGCCATGCCGCCGGACCTGTCGGTCATCGCCCGCGCCCGCGGCAACGACTGGCTGTACACCTACCTGCGTACCTTCTACCGCGACGACACGCGCGCCACGGGCTGGAACAACCTCGTCTTCCCGGCCGTCGGCATGCCGCACGTGCTGTGGGAGCTGCAGGGCCAGCGCACGGCCAAGTTCGCCGAAGTGGAAGAACACGGCCAGAAGGTGCACAAGTTCGCGGGCTTCGAGCAGGTCACGCCGGGCAAGCTGAGCACGCAGGAATATGACCAGGCCGCGGCCGATATCGTGAACTACCTGAACTGGATGGCCGAACCGGCGCAGAGCCACCGCAAGCGTCTGGGCGTCTGGGTGCTGCTGTTCCTCGGCGTGTTCACGGTCTTTGCCTGGCGCCTGAACGCGGCTTTCTGGAAGGACGTGAAGTAAGTTGTAACAGCCGTCAGCGGCTGCCGGCAGGGCCGGCGCGGAAGTTGCACTGTTGCAGCACCGCGCCGGCCCTTTTCCGTTGCGGATCGGCAGTCTAGGTGGCTCAAGCGTCTCTTTCTCTATTTGTAACTTATTTGCTTTTCGATGGGGCGTTCTGACAGAATGTTTGCCCTGTCCGATCTAGCGCTGCCAAGTTCGCCGTCATGCACTGCATCCGGCGACTTTACACCCAAGGAATTCAACCATGATGGTGTTGTATTCGGGTACGACTTGCCCGTTTTCCCAACGTTGCCGCCTTGTCCTGTTCGAAAAGGGCATGGATTTTGAAATTCGCGACGTTGATCTGTTCAACAAGCCGGAAGACATTTCGGTGATGAACCCGTACGGCCAGGTGCCGATTCTCGTCGAACGTGACCTGATCCTGTACGAATCGAACATCATCAACGAGTATATCGACGAGCGCTTCCCGCACCCGCAGCTGATGCCGGCCGACCCGGTGCAGCGTGCACGCGCCCGCCTGTTCCTCTTCAATTTCGAGAAGGAACTGTTCACCCACGTGTACGTGCTCGAGAACGAGAAGGGCAAGGCCGCCGAGAAGAATCACGAGCGCGCCCGCGCCGCGATTCGCGACCGCCTGACCCAGCTCGCACCGATCTTCGTGAAGAACAAGTACATGCTCGGTGAAGAATTTTCGATGCTCGACGTCGCCATCGCGCCGCTGCTGTGGCGCCTGGATCACTACGGGATCGAGCTCTCGAAGAACGCCGCGCCGCTACTCAAGTATGCGGAACGGATCTTCAGCCGCCCGGCGTACATCGAGGCGCTGACCCCGTCTGAAAAGGTCATGCGTCGTTAAGACGGTATCGACGCCACCGGAAGCGTAATGTCTGAAACATCCACCAAGCCTTACCTGATCCGCGCCATTTACGAGTGGTGCACGGATAACGGTTTTACGCCGTATATCGCCGTGTTTGTCGACGGGAATACGAACGTGCCGCGCGAATTCGTGAAAAACAACGAGATCGTGCTGAACGTGAGTTTCGATGCGACGAGCGGGCTGGACATGGGCAACGAGTGGATTGGGTTCAGCGCGCGCTTTGGTGGTGTATCGCGCAAGATCGACGTGCCCGTGGAAAACGTGCTGGCGATCTACGCGCGGGAAAATGGCCAGGGCATGGCGTTCCCGGTGGAGCGCAGCATCCCCGAGACGCAGGCCGCCACCGAGCGTGAAAACAATCCCCCGCCGAAGCTGGCACCGGTGGATGCAGACACGCCGGTCACGGCCGAACAGGGCGGCACGGACGACGATCCGACTCCGCCCCCGGTACCGCGAATCGGAGGCAAGAAGCCGTCGCTGAAGGTGGTGAAGTAGCCATCGTCAAAGTGGGTCGCATGCAGTAGAATCGCGGTCTGCAACAAAATGCCGGCTTAGCTCATCAGGTAGAGCAGTTGATTTGTAATCATCAGGTGGCGGGTTCGAGTCCTGCAGCCGGCACCAGATAAAACAAGGGGTTACAGCAAGCGCTGTAACCCCTTGTCCGTTGTAAACTGCTTGGTTTTTCGATCGGAAACCGGCGGTATGTCCCATCTGCCACGGCGCACTGCCCATAGCGGCCCGACGCTCGTTCGGCTCCTGTCTCGCCTGATCCACGTCGATGCTGCGGAACCTGCCAGTTCCCTCTCCCACCAGCTAAGCCAATGGCTCGGGTGGACGGATGCCATCGCGCTGTCCGCCGCACTTACCAGCCATCCAGTGCCGGGATCGTCGCTGCAGCCGCGCCCGGGGAATACCGAGGCGCGTGATGCCGTGCGCGTGCGCGCGGCGCTGGCCAATGCGATTGTCGATGACGGCACATCAAGCGCGCGGCGTCGTGGGCCGGGGCGCCCAGCCGTGCCGGCGGAGTCGCCTGACGCCACGGTCGATTTTGCTGTCTATCGCCACCGCTATCTGACCACGCAACAAACCATGGCGACGGAAATCGGCATATTGCGAGGCCGGCTACGCAAGGCGCTGACCGCCCGGCAGCCCGCGATGGCGAAGCTGGCGATGGTCGATACCGTCATGGAGCGCGTGGTGGGTGCGCGCGAGCAGAGCCTGCTGGCGAGCGTGCCGGCGCTGTTGGAAACCCATTTCGAGCACTTGCGCCAAGCCCACGAGCATGCGCCCGGCGCCTGGCTCACGCAGTTCCGCAAAGACATGCAGGCTGTCCTGCTTGCCGAACTGGACATCCGTTTTGAACCGGTCGAAGGGCTGCTCGCCGCCCTGCGCGCTGGCTAACTGCATAGACATGAACAGAATTCTTCCCCATATCGTCGCTTTTGTTGCCGGTCTCGCCGTGGTTTGCTGGATCGGTGCCGGCTACGCGGGCGCGAACGCGCTCGCCCTCGCCGTGACGTTGGTGATCGGTGCCTTCTACGTGACTGGCGCGTTCGAACTCCAGTGCTATCGGCAGGAGACGGCCTCGCTGGCGCATGCGGTCTCGAATTTGTCCGAGAAACCGGCGGGTCTCGGCCAGTGGCTGGACACGCTTCCAGCCGGTCTGCGCGATGCCGTCCGGCTGCGCGTCGAGGGCGAGCGCGTGACGCTCCCCGCGCCGACGCTGACGCCGTATCTCGTCGGATTGCTAGTCCTGCTCGGCATGTTCGGCACTTTCCTCGGCATGGTGGCCACGCTGCGCGGCACGGGCATGGCACTGGAAGGGGCGACGGACCTGCAAGCCATGCGTGCTTCGCTGGCGGCACCGGTGAAGGGGCTGGGTTTCGCGTTCGGTACCTCGGTCGCGGGCGTTGCCACGTCGGCGATGCTGGGCCTGATCGCGGCGCTGTGTCGGCGCGAGCGCATCGAAGCCGTGCGGCAACTCGACACCCGCATCGCCACCACGCTGCGCCCGTTCTCGCGCAGCCATCAGCGCGATGAGATGTTCCGGCTCGTGCAGCGTCAGGCCGAGGTCATGCCGACGCTGGTCGACCGTCTGCAAGACATGATGGCCACGATGGAGCGCCAGAGCCGGACCCTGGCCGAGCGCCTTGCCGCGAGCCAGGAGGCGTTTCACGGTTCGACCGAAGCGACTTACACGCGGCTGGCGTCCTCCGTCGAAGAAAGCTTGAAATCCAGTATTGCCGAGAGCGCGCGCGTAGTCAGCGCGGTGGTCGAGCCCGCCGTCAGGGAGACGATGGCCGGTCTCGCGCAGGAGATGTCGGCATTGCGCGAGACCGTCTCTGGGACGGTGCAGCAACAACTCGAAGGCATCTCGACCCAGTTCGCGACAACCACTGCCAATGTCGCCGATGTCTGGCAGCAGGCCTTGGGCGACCATCGACACGCAAGCGAAGCCCTGACGCGCGACCTCCGCCAATCGCTCGATACCTTCGGTGAAGCCCTGGTACGCGAGAACCAGCAAGCACTGGCTGGCACTTCGGCCAGTTTCGCATCGCAATCAGCATCGCTGGCGGCGACGGTGAGCCAGTCGCACGCTGATCTTCAGGCCCAGTTGCTGGCTCGCGACGAACAGCGCCTGGCCGCGTGGACCGATGCGCTCGGCGCCATGGCCGCCGCCATCGCCACGCAGACGCAAGCCCAGGCCAGTGAGACGATTGCGGAAGTGTCCCGCCTCGTCGAGGCCACGACGGCGGCCCCCAAGGCAGCGGCCGCCATCATCGAGGAACTGCGGGAGAAGCTCTCCGACGGCCTCGCGCGCGACAACGCGATGCTCGCCGAACGTGGGCGCCTGCTGGCATCGCTGGAGACGCTGCTCGATGCCGTGAACCATGCCTCCACCGGCCAGCGCGCCGCGGTTGACGGCCTCGTGACGACCACGGCGGAGCTGCTTGAGCGCGTCGGCGCCCGGTTTGCCGAGACGGTCGAGTCCGAATCCGGACGCATGGCGACGATTGCCGCGCAGGTGTCGTGCAGCGCCGTCGAGACCGCCAGCCTTGGCGAGTCGTTCGGCGCCGCCGTGCAGGTGTTCAGCGATGCCAACGGGCAGTTGGTCGCGCATTTGGAACGCATCGAGGCTGCGCTCGACAAGTCGATGACGCGCAGCGACGAGCAGCTCGCCTACTACGTGGCGCAGGCGCGGGAAGTGGTCGATCTCAGCATGCTGTCGCAGAAGCAAATCCTGGAAGACCTGCAACGGCTGGCAGCGCCGGGCGCGGCCAACGGACCGGGCGCGGAGGCCGCATGAGTGAGGACCTCGACGCCGGCGTGGAGTCAACGGCGCCCGTCTGGGCCGTCTTCGGCGACCTGATGTCGGTGCTACTGGGCGGCTTCGTGCTGATTTTGCTTGGGGTGATCGGCTTCCAGATGGAGCTGTCGGCCCGGCTCGAAGCCGAGGTCAAGCAGCGGCAGGAGGAGATGCAGCGGCGCGAGACGCTCGAGAAGGCGCTGGCGGGGCCGCTTTCGGCGGGCCGTGTGACGCTCGTGAACGGGCGCATCGGCATCAGCGGGAACGTGTTGTTCGCGGTGAATTCGGACCAGTTGCAGCCAGAAGGGCGCGAGTTGCTGAAGGGGCTCGCTGCGCCGCTGGGGGCCTATCTGCATGCGCGCGACGAGATCCTGATGGTGAGCGGCTATACCGATGACACCCAGGTGCGCGACAGCAATCGCCGCTTTGCCGACAATTGGGAATTGTCTGCCCAGCGCGCACTGACTGTGACGCGCGCGCTAATCGATGCGGGCATTCCCGCCGCGATGGTGTTCTCTGCCGCGTTCGGCGCCGAGCAGCCGGTGGTGCCGAATGCCGACGTCGCGAGCCGCGCCAAAAACCGCCGCGTGGAGATCGCGCCGATTCCGAGAGTGTCCACGGGTGCGGCAAAGTCTCATGGCTGAATTGGACCCGCACCAGGACCCGCGCCAGGATCCGCGCGCCCGCCTCGCCGCCTGGCGCGAGCGCGGCGCCGAACGGATCGACCCGGTGCGCTTCCGATTCCTGGAAGCGCTGGCGCGGCGCTCGGCGACCCAGCATGGCGAAGCGCGCGAACTGCTCGATGCACGGCTTGCGCACCTCGTGGCGTCCTTTGGCGATGCCCTCACGCAAGCCGCCCCACGCGCTGACCGGCCGGCCAAGCCAGACGCCAGCCCGCTCGGCGGACTCGTGGAATACATCGCTGCGCGGTCCTCGGCCAGTGCGCTGCCACCTGTCGCTGGCGCGCAACGCGGTCCCGAGCCGGCGCCGGCCCTGATCGACTATTTCCGCGACAGTTGGGCGCGCGTCAGCGCCGACCGCCAGTTGCGCGAGGCACTGGACAGCGTGCCGGCGAACGCCGGGCCGCTCAATACGAATCATCTTGTGCATGGCGCACTTGCGCTGATGCAGGACGTATCGCCGGGCTATTTCCAGCGTTTTTTGTCCTATGTCGATGGCCTGGCGTGGCTCGAGCAGATGAGTCCCGGCGGCGCGCCCGCCGAACCGCCGGCGCGCCGTGCCGCAAGCGCCCCAAAACGACCGCGCGTCAAGCGCCGTGCCGCCGATGCCGACCCCCTTGCCTGATCGCCCATGCTTGCACGCATAATGTGCCGCATACAGTTGGGATAACAACAGGAAGGGTCAATGATGGATAACAATCAGGGCATGGGCGACCTCGCGCGCCTCGCCGCGGCGGTGGCCGTGGCAACGCTTGCCGCCTGCGGCGGTGGGGGCGATGACGACGGCGGTTCCGTCGTCCGCGTCTCGGAGGTGACCGCCACGACGAGCAAGGCTACCGCCAGCGCCAGCGCACTTCCCACCACACGCTGGATGCCGGCCGCCACGGACACGTGGCAGCTCCAGCTCCAGGGCAAGCTCAACACGTCGTACAACGCCGTCGTGTTCGATTTCGACCTCTTCGACACCCCGCAGGCCACCATCGACACGCTGAAGTCCCAAGGCAAGCGCGTGGTCTGCTACTTCTCCGCCGGTAGCAGCGAGAACTGGCGTTCGGATTACTCTCAATTCACGGCCGCCGACCAGGGCCATCCGCTCGATGGCTGGGCAGGCGAGCGCTGGCTCGACACCCGTTCCGCCAACGTCCGCAAGATCATGACGGCGCGGATGGACCTCGCGAAGGCGAAGGGGTGCGATGGCATCGACACGGACAATGTCGACGGCTACACCAACAACCCCGGCGTGCCGTTGACGGCCGCGACGCAGCTCGACTACAACCGCTTTCTGGCCACCGAGGCCCACGCGCGCGGGCTGGCCATCGGGCTCAAGAACGATATCGATCAGGTCGCCCAGCTTGCCGGCGATTTCGATTTCGCGGTCAATGAGCAGTGCTTCCAGTACAACGAATGCGGGGTCTACGCGGCGTTCACCACGCAGGGCAAGGCCGTTTTCAATGTGGAATATGCGGCGAAATGGAAGGACCCCGCGCGGCGCCCGACGCTCTGCGCGAAGGCTCAGGCGCTGAACCTGCGCACGGTGGTCTTGCCGCTGAAGCTGAACGATAACTTCCGCTACACCTGCGACTAGGCTGTTGCAATTCAGGCCGGGGGAGGCCGGCGAGCCGCCTCAGTCTGGCGCCTTGCCGGTTTTCTCCAGCTCGCGCCACGCCAGGAATAGCCGCGTGTCGAATTCGAGCTGGTGATAGCGTGGCTCCATGTGCTCGCAGAGCCGATAGAACGCCTTGTTGTGGTCGCTCTCTTTCAGGTGGGCCAGTTCGTGGACGACGATCATGCGGAGAAAGTCCGCCGGCGCCTCCTTGAACAGCGACGCCACGCGGATTTCCTTCTTGGCCTTGAGCTTGCCGCCCTGCACGCGCGAGATGGCGGTGTGCAGGCCGAGCGCGTGCTGCGCGGTGTCGAGGCGCGCGTCGTAGCCCACCTTGTGCAGCGGCGGCGCGCTGCGCAGGTATTCCTGCTTGATGTCCGACGTGTAGTCGTACAGCGCGCGATCCGTCTGGACCGTGTGCGGCGCCGGATAGCGCCGCGCGAGGTGATCCCCCAACCCGCCCGCCGCGATCAGCGCGCGCACCTGGTCGAGCACCCCGGGCGGATAACCACCCAGGAAGCGCATCGGATCCTTCACGCCGGGGCGCCAGCCTTCGCTCACAGACCCTTCCTATTTAGTGGTGATGATGGTGATGGTGCATCCAGCTGTTATCCACCGAGTTGACGAACGACTCGACGGCGTCCTTGTCCCCGGTGGCATGGCGCATCATCTCGCCGCACTTGCAGAAACCCTGGTACGGCAGGATGTGCGAGCAGGCCGACGTCTTTTGCAGATACAGTGTGACGGGTTTGGTGCACTTCTTGCACTTGAACTTGAGGGTAAGAGCAGCTTTCATGGCAATTCGGACCGAGTGTCGGAGGCCTCGCGGGATTCGCGGGACAAAGGCGACATTGTAACGATGCCCACGAATCAGCGTGGATCGCTGGTTTTCGACGGGGCAATCCGGAACGGCTCGATTTCGTACTGCTCGCCATGCTTGCGACAGTCATCGGCGATGGAGATCCACCAGTCCACCGTGACGATATACGTGCTGCCGTTGATGTCGTTCTCGGTGGCAACAGTGTCGCGGCCGAGTTTGAGATTTCGGCGGGCCATCGTCAGGGCTTTCAAGCGGGTGTCGGCGTAAAGGCTGGGGTCCCAGAGCATCATCAGCCGTTTTTCTTCCCAGACCACCCAGGCCAGTTCGTTGCCGCTGGGGAATTTATAGCCCACGACACAAAAGCGATTCCGCTCTCGGTTTGCTCTCTCTATCGCGAGGAGGTACTTGATTGTCGCCCTTGGGTCTAGGTAGCCCGGATCAGCGGAGACTCTGAATCGCCCGGAGGCATTGCCGGCAACAGCATCAGGTAGATCATGATTCGCTTGTGTACTGCTCCACCCTAGAAGTGCGAATAGCAGGAAGCCCCAAGGCGCTATTTTCATTGACGCGGCTCCCTGATCGCGAACGGCTCGATTTCGTACTGCTCGCCGTGCTTGCGGCAGTCATCGGCGATGGAGATCCACCAGTCGACTGTGACGAGATAGGTGCTGCCCTTGATGTCGTTCTCGGTGGCTACGGTGTCGCGGCCGAGCATTAGGCTGTGGCGCGCCATTGCCAAGCCGGCCAGCCGCATGTCCGCGTCAGAGCTTCCTCGCCAGAGCAGGAGGGTTCGCTCCTCCTCCCACAAGGTCCAGACCACCAAATATCCTTGCGGCATCCTGTAGCCAACAGTGCAAAATCGATTGCGCTGTTGGTTCTTGCCGCTACTGGCGACCAGATAGCGAATGGCTTTAGCGGGATCCCTGTAATAGGGGTTCGTCGAAGCTCTTGTGCGTCCCGTTGCGGTTTCCGAAACGGCGTCCGGTAGCTTGTCTTTGGCCATGGCATTTATCGAGCAGAAGGCCAAGAGAGCCAGGATTGTCTTTCTCATGGAAGTCGCCCTATTTTTTGGCATTCAACTGCGCAAGAAACGACTTGGTCAATGTGTAGAACTGCTGGCCTCCAAGTTGTTGAAATGGCTCGAAATTGGGCCCCGGTGGCTTTGACGGAAGCGTTCGCCATGCGTACATCTCGCCGGCAGATGGGTCGTTTCCAAAATGCTTTCCACTGGCGACCGCTATCGCATTTTCCACGTAGGTTCGGAAGGCCGCGTTTTTTGCGTGCGTACCGTCGTTCGCAATGTTCATGGTTTTGTTCAGCAGAAGCGCCGGACGGTCCGCAATGATCGGGTAGCTTTCGAAACCCTCTACCTGATTGGGTGCCTTGATAAGATCGGTCAAGCTGGTGGCACCGCGCGCTGCAAAATGTGTTGCCCCGAGGCGTAGCCGATTACGCATGACATGCACCATCCATTGCATGCACTTGAGCGCCTCATCCAGACTGCTGAATTTGTCGCTATCGGGGTTCGCGTTCTCCACCACCAACATCCGCGTCAAAATCCCCGCCTCGGTCCCCGCGTCTGGCAACTCAAGCCTTGGCAACACCTCCACCGTCAGCCTCGGCGTATTCGCATCCCGCTGGGTGGTGCCATATATATAGGCATCGACATGCACCACCCGCCGGCTCACGATGCCGGTTTCGCTGACTTCGATCTTCAGTTGTTGCTCGATATCCCGGTCATTGACCTTGAGCGGGAGGATTCTCAAGGTGGAGTCGCTGCTCCGGAAGGCGAGATGCCTGCGGTTCGGGCCCAGGCCCGAGACCCTGAAAGGGAGTTGGTTTCCAGCGATGAGCGTGATTTGCGCGCCCATTGCCGCGCCGCTGCGGCGCAATAGTTTTGCCATGTCGGGTCCGATCCAGTGGTGAACCCGCCCGATTCTCCGAACCGCTCAGTGCCTCAGCAATGAGACGAGTCTGAAATTGGGCGCCATTTTTGCCGCGCCCGCGGCACGCCGGCCCCGCCCATCCGCCTGCTACACTCCCGCCATTCCTAGTCACACACCGCACACCTCCATGGCACAGTACGTTTTCACCATGAATCGCGTGGGCAAGATCGTTCCGCCCAAGCGTCACATTCTCAAGGACATTTCGCTGTCCTTCTTCCCCGGCGCCAAGATTGGCGTGCTGGGCCTGAACGGCTCGGGCAAGTCCACGGTGCTGAAGATCATGGCTGGCCTGGACAAGGAGATCGAGGGCGAAGCCACGCCGATGCCGAACCTGAACATCGGCTACCTGCCGCAGGAACCGCAGCTCGACCCCGAGCAGACCGTGCGCGAGTCCGTGGAAGAGGCGCTCGGCGGCGTGTTCGAGGCGCGCAAGAAGCTCGACGAGATCTACGCGGCCTATGCCGAGCCGGACGCCGATTTCGACGCCCTGGCCGCCGATCAGGCGAAATACGAGGCCATCCTGGCCGCCAGCGACGGCAACAACGTCGACCTCCAGCTCGATATCGCCGCCGATGCGCTGCGCCTGCCGCCGTGGGAAGCCAAGGTCGGCCATCTGTCCGGTGGCGAGAAGCGCCGCGTGGCGCTGTGCCGCCTGCTGCTGTCGCGCCCGGACATGCTGCTGCTCGACGAACCGACCAACCACCTGGACGCCGAGTCCGTGGACTGGCTCGAACAGTTCCTCACGCGCTTCCCGGGCACCGTGGTGGCCGTGACCCACGATCGCTACTTCCTCGACAACGCCGCCGAATGGATCCTGGAGCTGGACCGCGGACACGGCATTCCGTGGAAGGGCAACTACAGCTCGTGGCTGGACCAGAAGGAGCAGCGCCTGAAGCAGGAAGAGTCGACCGAGTCGGCGCGCCAGAAGGCACTGAACAAGGAACTGGAGTGGGTGCGCCAGAACCCGAAGGGCCGGCAGGCCAAGTCGAAGGCGCGTCTGGCGCGGTTCGACGAACTGAACAGCCAGGAATACCAGAAGCGCAACGAAACCCAGGAGATTTTCATCCCCGTGGGCGAGCGCCTCGGCAACGAGGTCATCGAGTTCGACGGCGTGAGCAAGGGCTATGGCGACCGCCTGCTGATCGACAACCTGAGCTTCAAGGTGCCGCCGGGCGCGATCGTCGGCATCATCGGGCCGAACGGCGCCGGCAAGTCCACCTTCTTCCGCATGCTGACCGGCAAGGAGCAGCCGGATAGCGGCGAGATCAAGATCGGGCCGACCGTGAAGATGGCGTTCGTCGACCAGAGCCGCGACGCGCTGGATCCGAACAAGACCGTGTTCGAGGAAATCTCGGGCGGTTCGGACGTGCTGACCGTGGGCCGCTACGAAACGCCGTCGCGCGCCTACATCGGCCGCTTCAACTTCAAGGGCGGCGACCAGCAGAAGCATGTGGGCACGCTCTCCGGCGGCGAGCGCGGCCGGCTGCACATGGCCAAGACGCTGATCGCGGGTGGCAACGTGCTGCTGCTCGATGAACCGTCGAACGATCTCGACGTGGAAACGCTGCGCGCGCTGGAAGATGCGCTGCTGGAATTCGCGGGCTGCGTGATGGTGATCTCGCATGATCGCTGGTTCCTGGACCGCATCGCCACGCACATCCTGGCGTTCGAGGGCGATTCCCACGTGGAATTCTTCCCCGGCAACTACCAGGAATACGAGGCGGACAAGAAGCGCCGTCTCGGCGAGGAAGGCGCCAAGCCGAAGCGCATCCGCTACAAGCCGATCGTACGTTGATCGTGGGATTCCCCTCTCCCGCGCGGGGGAGGGGAATCCGCAGGCATCACCCCCGCATCACCCCCGCACCAGCCTCACCTTCGTGATCTCCGAAGGCGCCCCGAAGCGTTTCGGTGGCCCCCAGTAGCCCGTACCGCGGCTCACATACACCCACAGGTTTTCATGCCGGTTCAGCCCATGCACGTAGGGCTGCTGCATCGGCACGAACAGGTTCCACGGCCAGAACTGCCCGCCATGGGTATGTCCGGACAATTGCAGCTGGAAGCCGGCCGCCGCTGCCGCCGGTGCGGTACGTGGCTGGTGGGCCAGCAGCACCCGCACCGCCGCGTGCGCCGGCGCGCCGGCCAGCGCCTGCACCGGATCGCTGCGATGGCTATCGATGAAGTGGCCTGCCGAATAGTCGGTCACGCCGCCCAGCACCAGCGCTGCGCCGTCCCGCTCCACCACCACATGCTCGTTCATCAGCACGCGCAGGCCCAATCGGCGTAGTTCAACGATCCACGCTTCGGCGCCCGAGTAGTACTCATGGTTGCCGGTCACGACGAAGGCCCCGTGTTTGGCCGATAGCCGGCCCAGCGGTGCGGTGTGGTCGGCCAGCTCGCGCACGGTGCCGTCCACGAGGTCGCCGGTCACGGCCACCGCATCGGCCTGCAACTGGTTCACGCGGTCCACGATGCGGTCCAGGTAGGGCTTCTTGATCGTCGGGCCGACGTGGATGTCGCTGATCTGGGCGATCGTGAAGCCGTGCAGCGCCTCGGGCAGATTGGGAATCGGCACATCCACCTCGACCACCCGGGCCAGCCCGCGCGCATTGAAATAGCCGATCACGCTGACCAGCAGCGCCAGCCCCACCACGGCGACCGCGCTGTCGGGCAGCAGGGCGGGCGGATGCCAGCCCACGGCCAGCGTCCCGAGCAGGAACAGGTCGCGCGCCGCGGTCAGGATCAGCAGCGTTGAGAAAAATCCCATCGCCAGCATGCCGAGCCAGGAAACCCGGTCCGCCCAGGGCGGCGTCAGGCGCCGTGCCAGCAGCGCGGTGGGCAGCAGCAGGGCCGAGATGACGAGCCAGAGCGCGCCCAGGCAGGCCACGGCCATCGGCACGGGCAGGTCCGGCAACAGCCGCACGCCGATATAGCCATGCAGCAGCGCCGTGATGGAGGCGGCAAAGAGAATCGAACGGCGGGGCGGCAGGGCGCTCATCGGATGGCCTTAGGCATCGTAGTTATCCGAGGAAGGTGAGGCTGGCATAACGCGGCTTCAAGGGCAGGGTGCCAGATTCAGAGGATTCTCAAGCGAAGCAAGATGCACACCTGGCCTCAGGCCGGGCGGTCCAAACCGTACCCAGTGCTGCGGTGATCTGCGCGGATTCAACGTACGAAATGAATGTTTTCGACAGGGATTGTCCCGTCTGAGCGCCTCCATTAGATTCCTCTCAGCAGCCCGCTTGTGCCGGATGCTGCGCAATTCGACGGAGTCGCCATGTCGTTCCGCTTCATGCGTGGGTTGTCCTGCCGGGCGATGGTCGCCCTGGCCTTGCTGGGCGCCACCGCGCCAATCCTGGCTGCACAGCCGCCGGCGCGCTCGCCGCTCACGCCACTCACGTGGCCGCGCAACTTTGATACCACCGGCGACCACATCGAGCTCTATCAGCCAGAAATCGAGAAATGGGATGGCACCCGCATGTCGGGCCGCGCCGCCGTGGCGGTGGGCCCGCGCGACGGCACGCCGACCTACGGCGTGGTGCATTTCTCCGCGACGGCCGACATCGACAAGCCCTCGGCGCTGGTCCAGCTCTCCCAGATCGAGATCGAAAGCGTGGAAGTCCCCACCCGCCCCGACGCGGCCGACACGGTGCGCCAGGCGGTCATCGCGCGGCTGCCGGCCAAGGGGCTGACGGTGCCGCTGGATCAACTGCAGGCCAGCTACGCGGTGTCCCAGCAACTGGGCCGCGCGGTGCGCGTGCCGGTGAAGAACGACGTGCCGCAGATCCTGTTCGCCACCACGCCGACCTTGCTGGTGCATGTCGATGGTGAACCCGCGTGGCGCGCCGTGGGCGGCACGTCGCTGGAGCGGGCGATCAACAGCCGCGCCCTGCTGTTGCGCGAAGCGGGCGGGGAGCTTTGGCTCAACGCCGCCGGTTACTGGTACAAGTCCGAGTCGGCGGGCGGCGCGTGGGCCGTGGTGCCGTCGCCGCCGGCGGCCCTGCTCGGCGCGGCCAGCAAGATCCAGGCAAACAAGGCCGAGCCGAAGCCCGATCCGATGTTGCCGGCCAGCGGCAAGCCGCCCGCGCAGGCGCCGGCCGTGCTGCTGGCCACGCAGCCGGCCGAACTGATCGTCACCAGCGGCGAGCCGAAGATGACCCCGGTGGGCGGCACCAGCCTGCTCACGGTGTCCAACGCCGATCACGCGGTCTTCGTCGATCCATCCACCAACCAGTCTTACGTGCTGCTYTCSGGCCGCTGGTTCCGCGCGCCAATGCTGACCGGGCCGTGGACGCACGTGGCTGGCAATCAGCTACCGGCCGACTTCGCCAAGATCTCCCCGCAGGATCCCAAGGCCAACGTGCTGGTCTCGGTGCCGGGCACGCCGCAGGCGCGCGAGGCCGAGATCGCCGCCACGATTCCGCAGACGGCATCGGTGGCGCGGGCCAAGGCCACGGTGGCCGTGGTCTATGACGGCACGCCGAAGTTCGTGCCGATCACCGGCACCTCGCTGCAATACGCGGTGAACACGGGCACGCCGGTGATCGAGGTGGATAGCAACCATTACTACGCCGTGGCCAACGGCGTCTGGTTCACGGCGAGCGTGCCGGGCGGACCGTGGCATGTGGCCACCGAGGTGCCGTCCGCCATCTACACCATCCCGCCGAGTTCGCCGATCTACTACGTCACCTACGTGCGGGTCTATTCGGTCACGCCTGAGGCGGTGGTGGTCGGCTACACCCCCGGCTACATGGGCGTGGTGGTCAACCCCGACGGCACCGTGGTCTACGGCACCGGCTATGTCTATCCGCCCTATGTGGGCGCCTACTACTACGGTTACCCCGCCACCTACGGCTATGGCGCCGGGTTTGCCGTGGGCGTGACCGAGGGCTTCGCGTTTGGCTTCGCGGCCGGCGCCATCTGGGGCGCGGCGTCGCCGTACTGGGGCCCGTACTGGTGGGGCGGCGGCTACGGCTGGAACTACGTCAACGTGAATCAGGCGAATTTCTATGGCCGATGGGGCCAGGGCACGGTCACGCACGCCCAGGGCTGGAACGCGTGGACCGGCACCCAGTGGCGCGGCACGGCGGGGTCCGGCTACAACCCGGCCACCGGCGCGCGCTACCAGGGCAGCCGGGGCGCCGCATTCAATCCGTATTCGGGCGACTACGCCGCCGGGCGGCAGGGCTCGTTCTCGAATCCATCCACCGGGCGCGAAGGCGCCGGGCGCGGCGGCGTGGTCGGCAACGAGTACACGGGCAACTACGCGGGCGGCCGGCAGGTGGCGGGCTACAACGCGCAAACCGGCCGGGCTGGCGCCGCCGAGTTCGGCGTGGCCGGCAACACCCAGACCGGCGACCACACCGCCGGCAGCCGCGGTGTGGTGGTCAATCCGAACAAGAACAACGCCGTGGCGTGGAACAACGGCAACGTCTACGCCGGCCACGACGGCAACGTCTACCAGCGCACCGACGATGGCTGGCAGCAGCACACCCCCAACGGCTGGCAGCCGGTGCAGCCAAACAGCGACGTGCAGAACCGGCTCGACCAGCAGCGCCAGGCGCGCGATGTCGGCCAGCAACGCTTCGGCAATTCCGCGCAGCAGTGGCAGGGCCGCGGGGGCGGCTTCCAGGGCGGGGGCGGGCGCTTCGGTGGCGGCGGATTCGGCGGCGGAGGCGGTCGCTTCCACGGCTTCCGGCGCTGATCGCGCGCAGTCTCGAACCCGCCTGTCCGCAGAGACTGCATCGAACGAATTTGTTGAAGGCGGCGACGAAAAGTTTGAATGGTGGCGCCGCCGACACCGCTTTAACCTGCCCACACGCACGTTGTGCGGCACGCCGCCGCGCAGCGAGACCCAACCGCAGCGGAGCGGCACATGAAACTGGTTTTCCCCATCGTCCTGGCCGTTGCCGCGCTCGGCCTGGGTGCCTGCAAGAAATCCGAACCCCCGCCGGCAGCCCAGCAGGCCGTGCCGGTGCAGGTGGTCAAGACGGCGGCGCAGGACCTGCCCGTGACCTTCGATTTCGTCGGCCAGACCGAGAGCGACCAGGCCGTCGATATCCGCGCCCGCGTGGCCGGCTTCCTGATCAAGCGCAACTACACCGAAGGCGCGGTGGTCAAGGAAAACCAGCTGCTGTTCGAGATCGACCACAAGCCGTTCCAGGTCCAGCTCGACGCCGCCCGGGCGCAGCTGGCCCAGCAGAAGGCCCGGTTCGAGGTGGCCCGCGCCAACCTCGCCCGCGTGAAGCCGCTGGCGGCGCGCAACGCGCTCTCGCAGAAGGATCTCGACGATGCCAACGGCAACTTCCACGAGGCCGCCGCCGGCGTGGAGCAGGCCCAGGCCGAGGTGAAGACCCAGGAACTGAACCTGTCCTACACCTACGTGCGCTCGCCCGTGGATGGCGTGTCCAGCTTCGCCGTGCTGCCGGTGGGTGCCTATGTCAGCACGTCCAACAGCCTGCTGACCACGGTCTCCACGCTCCAGCCGATGCGGATCAACTTCAGCATCTCCGAGCCCCAGACGCTCGAGTTCCGCGCCCAGCGCGAGGCGAAGTCGCTGGTGGTGCCGCACGACGATCAATACACGGTGACCGTGATCATGGCCGATGGCAGCGAGTACCCACAAAAGGGCCGCATCACCTTCGCCGATGCCACGTACAACCAGAACACCGGCACCTACCTCGTGCGCGCGCTGATGCCGAACCCGGGCGGCCAGCTGCGGCCCGGCCAGTTCGTGCGCGTGCTGGTCAGCGGCGCGAGCCGGCCCGGCGCCATCGTCGTGCCGCAGCGCGCGGTCATGCATGGCCCCAAGGGCGATCTGGTCTACGTGGTGGACAAGGACAACAAGGCCCAGCCGCGGCCGGTGATGGTGGGCGAGCTGTCCGGCTCGATGTGGCGCATCGCCAAGGGGCTCGAGCCGAACGAGACCGTGGTGGTGGACGGCGCCGGCAAGCTGGCGGCCGGCGCACCGGTGCGCGTGACCGGCGAGGCCCCGCCGGCGGCGGTCGGCGAGGGCAGCCGCCCCGTCAGTGCCCCGGCCAGTGCCCCCCCGGCCCCGGCCAAGACCTGAACCGGAGCGCCCCATGATTTCCGCCTTCTGCGTCAAGCGGCCGATCTTCGCGGTGGTGATGTCGATGATCATCGTCATCGGCGGCGGCGTGGCGATGTTCGCGCTGCCGATCGCCCAGTACCCGGACATCACCCCGCCCCAGGTCACGGTCAGCGCCACCTATGCGGGCGCCGACTCGGACACCGTCGCCCAGACCGTGGCCGCGCCCATCGAGACCCAGGTGAACGGTGCGGACAACATGATCTACATGCAGTCCACGTCATCGCCCACCGGCTCGATGACGCTCAACGTCTACTTCGACATCGGCACCGACCCGGACACCGCCCAGGTGCAGGTGCAGAACCGGGTGAACCTGGCGCTGCCGCAGCTGCCCGAGGCGGTGCAGAAGACCGGCATCAACGTGGAGAAGCGCTCCACCAGCTTCCTGCTGCTGATCGGGATCTATTCGCCGGATGGCCGCTTCGACCAGCAGTACATCAACAACTACGCGAACCTGTACGTGCTGGACGCCATCAAGCGCGTCAACGGCGCCAACCAGGCGCAGATCATGGGCTCGGCGGACCTCGCCATGCGCATCTGGCTGCGGCCGGACCGCATGGCGGCGCTCGGCATCACCAGCAAGGACGTGCAGAACGCGGTGCAGAGCCAGAACGAGCAGTTCGGCGCCGGCAGCGTCGGCCAGTCGCCGAACGCCAACCCGGTGGAGCTGTCGTTCCCGCTGGTGACACCGGGCCGGCTGACCACGCCCGAGCAGTTCGAGAACATCATCCTGCGCGCCGATGCCACGGGCGCCGCCATCGTGCGGCTGCGGGACGTGGGCCGCGCCGAGATCGGCCAGCAGCAGTACATGCTGCGCTCGGCCCTGAACGGCAAGCCGGCGACGATCATCGCGGTCTACCAGCAGCCCGGCTCCAACGCGCTCCAGGTGGCCAACGACGTGCGCAAGACGCTCGACGAGATGGCCAAGACCTTCCCGGCCGGCGTGGCGTACAAGGTCTCGCTGGACACCACCGAGTTCGTCAGCGCCTCCATCGAGGAAGTGGTCCATACGCTGGTCGAGGCCGTGATCCTGGTCGTGCTGGTGGTCTTCATCTTCCTCCAGAACATCCGGGCGACGGTGATCCCGGTGCTGGCCGTGTTCGTGTCGATCATCGGCACCTTTGCCGGCCTGCTGGCGCTGGGCTTCTCGATCAACCTGCTGACGCTGTTCGCGCTGGTGCTGGCCATCGGCATCGTGGTGGATGACGCCATCGTGGTGGTAGAGAACGTCGAGCGGAACATGGCCGAGTTCAAGCTCTCCCCGCGCGAGGCCACCCTGCGGGCGATGGAGGAGGTCACCGGGCCGGTCATCGCCATCGTACTGGTGCTCTCGGCGGTGTTCATCCCGGTGGCCTTCGTCTCGGGCACAACCGGGCAGCTCTACCGGCAGTTCGCGCTGACCATCGTCATCTCGGTGGTCATCTCGGGCTTCTGCGCGCTCACGCTCTCGCCGGCGCTGGCGGCGCTGATCCTGAAGCCAGGGCACCACACGCCGTGGCGCGGCTTCGTCTGGTTCAACGAGCGGTTCGACCGCCTGGTGCACCACTACGGCGGCTGGGTGCGCACGATCATGCGGCGCGCGGTGGTCGCGCTGGCGATCTTCGGGGCGATGCTGCTGGCTACGTGGCAGCTGTTCGCGCACATCCCCACGGCCTTCGTGCCGTCCGAGGACCAGGGCTACATCCTCGTGGCGGTGATCATGCCGGACTCCGCGAGCCTGGACCGCAGCGAGAAGGTCACCTCGCAGGTGGCCGAGATGTTCCGCAAGCACCCGGCCGTGGAGGATGCCTCCGCGCTGACCGGCTACAGCTTCATCGACAGCCAGTACAAGACCAACGCCGGCACGGTGTTCGTCGGCATGAAGAGCTTCAAGGATCGCGGTTCCGCCGATCTGGGCGTGCCGGCGATGCTGGCCGAGATGACGCCCAAGCTGCGCGCGATTCCCGAGGCGGTGATCATTCCGGTCAATCCGCCGTCGATTCCCGGGCTGGGCTCGCAGGGCGGCTTCGAGTTCTGGATCCAGAACCGGGGCACCGGCAACACGGCCGAGCTGGAAGGCGTGACGCGCCGCTTCATCCAGGCAGCGGCCGCGCACAAGGAACTGGGCCGGTTGACCAGCACGATCCAGTCGGCCTCGCGCCAGATGCGGGTGGAGGTGGACAAGGAAAAGGCCGAGACCATGGGCGTGCCGATTGCCGATGTCTACGGCACGCTGCAGACGCAATTCGGCTCGCTCTACGTCAGCCAGTTCACGCAGTACAGCCGCGTCTGGCAGGTGATCCTGCAGGCCGAGCCGCAGTACCGGGCCACGCCGACGAATCTCGAATACCTGTACGTGCGCGGGCGGGACGGCAAGATGGCGCCAGTCTCCGGGCTGCTGAAGACCTACTACTCCAGCGGGCCGGACCTGCTCTCGCGCTTCAACAACTTCCCGGCGGCCAAGATCACCGGCGATGCCGCGCCCGGCCACAGTTCGGGCCAGGCGCTGGCGGCCATGGAGGCGGTGGCGCGGGAGGTGCTGCCCGCCGGCTACAGCTTCGCCTGGAGCGGCGAGGCCTTCGAGCAGAAGAAATCCGGCAATACCACCACCATCGTCTTCGTGTTCGGCATCGTCATGGTGTTCCTGATCCTGGCGGCGCAGTACGAGTCGTGGTCCTTGCCGCTGTCGATCCTGACCGCCGTGCCGTTCGGCATCTTCGGCGCCCTGATGGCGATCCTGTTGCGGGGCTTGTCGAACGACGTGTACTTCCAGATCGGCATGGTGACGCTGATCGGGCTGGCGGCGAAGAACGCCATCCTGATCGTGGAATTCGCGGTGATGAAGCACAAGGAAGGGCTTTCCCACGCCGATGCCGCCGTGGAGGCCGCCAAGCTGCGCCTGCGGCCGATCGTGATGACCTCGCTCGCCTTCATTCTTGGCGCGGTGCCGCTGTTCATCGCCTCGGGGGCGGGGTCGAATTCGCGGCATTCCATCGGCACCGGGATCATCGGCGGGATGATCGCGGCCACTTCGCTCGCGCTGCTGTTCGTGCCGCTGTTCTCGTGGCTGGTGGGCACGGCCGCCGACAAGTGGGCGGCGCGCCGCCCGCGCAAGGTCGCGGCGCCATCCACTTCGCATCCTTCACCGAGCGCCGGGGAGCCATCATGAATGCCGTACTGCGTAGCACTGCGATGTCGGCCGCCTGTCTGGCGATCCTGGGCGGCTGCGCCATCGGCCCGGACTACGCGCGGCCGGAGGCGGCCGAGCCGCCCAACTACCGGATCGACAGCGGCGTGCTGACCGTGGCCGCCGACAGCGACTGGTGGAACAGCTTCAACGACCCGGTGCTGACCGCGATGGTCGAGGCGGCGCTGCGCAGCAACTACGACGCGCGCATCGCGGCGGCCCGCATCGACGAATTCCGGGGCCAGCTGATGGTGGCGCGCTCGGGCTTCTATCCGCAGCTGAACGCCACCGCCTCGGCGGCGCGGCAGAAAAGCGGCTCGTTCAACGGCACGCCGTTCGCGGCGCTGGGCGGCCCGCGCAACAGCTACGAGGCGCTGCTGAACGCCAGCTGGGAGATCGACCTCTGGGGCCGCATCCGCCGGCAGGCCGAGTCGGCCGAAGCCAGCCTGTGGAATGCCGAGTACACCCGGCGCGGCGTGGTGCTGGCGCTGGCGGCCTCGGTGGTGCAGGGCTACGCCACGCTGCGCGGGCTCGATGCGCAGCTCGAGGTGGCGCGCGCCACGCTCGACGCACGCGGCCGCGCACTCGACATCTTCCAGCAACGCTATCAGGGCGGCGTGATCTCGCAGGTGGAGTTGTCCCAGGCCGAGAACGACTTCTATTCGACCGAGGCGACCATCCCGCCGCTGCGCACGTCGATCGCCCAGACCGAGAACGCGTTGTCCGTGCTGCTGGGCCGCGAGCCGGGGCCGGTGGAGCGCGGCAAGCCGGTGAACGAGTTGACGGCGCCGGCCATCGGCGCCGACCTGCCTGCCGCGCTGCTGGCGCGCCGGCCGGACGTCCTGCAGGCCGAGCAAACCGCCGTGGCCGCCAACGCGCAGGTGGGCGCCGCGCTGGCGCTGTTCCTGCCGTCGGTCAATTTGTCGGGGTTCTTCGGCGCGCTGGCCACCTCGCCGGCGGGCCTGTGGCAGAGCGCCTCGCAGATCTGGGGCTTTGGCGCCAACCTCGCCCAGCCGGTGTTTCAGGGCGGGGCGATCCGGGGGCAGGTGAATACGGCCGAAGCGGTGCGCGACCAGGCCATGCTCGGCTATCAGTTCAGCGTGCTCAATGCGCTGGCCGATGTGAACAACCAGCTGTCCAACGGCATCGAGACCCGTAACCGGCTCGGCAGCCTGCGCCGGCAGGAGCAGAGCCTGCTGATCTACGCGGACCAGTCCAGCGCGCGCTACGAGGGCGGCTATTCCAGCTATCTCGAAGTGACGGACGCCCAGGAGAAGCTGTTCACGGTGCAGTTGGCGGCGATCCAGGGGCAGGTCGATGTCCTGACCGGCACCGCCTCGCTGTACAAGGCGCTTGGTGGTGGCTGGCCCGCCATCCCGAGCGATGTGCGGGACGCCGGCCTGACCGGCGACGCCCGCGCTACTGTGCCGCCTCCGCCCCCTCCCGCTAAATAGAAGTCCCTTCCCTCAGCGCGGCGACCACTCGCCGCGCCGCACGCCCAGCGCCGTCACCAGCCCGTAGGCCGTGATGCCGAGCGCCACGCCGAGGAAATGGCCGTCGATGCCCATCCCCGCCACATTGGCGAGCAGCCAGCCGCCACCGGCCGCCAGCGCGATGCGGCACAGCCCGGCGGCGATGGGGCCGCGCATCCGCCCGGCGCCCAGCGAGGCGAAGTAGAGCGCCATGCCCAGCCCGAAGCCGCCGAAGGCCGGCCCCACCCAGGACAGCGCCCGCGCGGCAATCTCGCGGACTTCGACATCGTCGGTGAACAGCGACGCGAACGACATCGGCGCCAGTCCCACGGCGGCGCCCACGGCCCCCGCGATGACCAGTGCGATCAGCGCGCCCACCCACGCCGTGCGGCGCGCGGTATGCCAGTCCCCGGCGCCTACGGCACGGCCGACCAGCGCGGTCAGCGCCGAGCCCACGCCGAACGCGAGCGGAATCATCAGGAATTCCAGGCGCGCCGAAATGCCATACGCGGCCACCACCGAGGTGCCGTAGTGGCGCAGCTGCGCGGTGACGAGGATGGTCGTCAGGTTGGCCACCGAGGCCAGCGCGCACGCCACCAGCCCGACCGACAGGATGCGATGGAACAGCGCGCCCGAGGGCCGCACGCGCAGCGTCGGCACAAAGCCGGCGCCCCCGCGCATCACCACCCAGGCCATGGCGAGCGAGGCCGCCCAGGACACCGCCGCCAGCGCCGCGCCGATGCCGGCGAGACCCATGCCCATACGCTCGGCGAAATACCACGACAGCACCGGGAACACGATCCACATCACGCACAGCACGCGCGCGGCCAGCGCGTGGCGCCCGCCGCCGCGCAGCACCGAGGCCAGCGTGTTGGTCAGCCAGGCGGGAATCGCCCCAACGCCGAACAGCCAGATCGCGTAGGTCGCGGCGGCCTCGGCGGCGGTGGGGCCGGCCACGGCGCCGAACACGGCATGCGGGAAGCCGGCCAGCGCCACGGCGAAGGCCAGGCCGGCCACCACGGCGATGATCACCGCGTGCATGACCAGCGACGAGGCGTCCTCGCGCTTGCCGGCCCCGAGCGCGCGGGCGATGGCCGACACCACGCCGCCGCCCATCGCGCCGGCGGACATCTGCTGGAGCAGCAGCGCAAAGGGCAGTACCACGGCCCAGCCGGCCAGCGAGGCGGTGCCCTGGCGCGCGGCCAGCCAGGTTTCGATCAACTGCGCGCCGGCCTGGAGGAAGGCCACCAGGCTGGTCGGCGCGGCCAGCACGGCGATGCGGCGGGCGAGTTCGGAGGCGGGAACGGGGTCGGCAGGGGCCTGGGCGCTCGCGCCGAGGGTGAGGGCATCGGGCTTATTCATGGTCGATGGCCTCGCTGCCTGCGCCGGCTTCGATCTGGTCGTCCGCGTCGCCGAAGCGCGCGCGGATGTAGCGGCCCGCGCCGGGGCCGGGCCGCACGCGCAGGTCGTCCGCGGTGATCGTGCTGCCATCGGGCCGGGTCAGGCCGCCGGCGACGATCTCGCCGCCGTCGCGCTTGTCCTCGAAGATCGTCGGCGGCCCTTTCTCATCGGCCAGCCAGCGCTCCGCCCACTGCTTGAGCGACACGTACACGGGGAAGAAGTCGCGGCCCATCTGGGTCAGCGTATAGATATGGCGCGCGCCGCCGCCCGGCGCCGGTGACTTCTCCAGCAGGCCATGGCTGACCAGCGTCTTGAGCCGCGCGCTGAGAATGTTCGGCGCAATGCCGAGGTGCCGTTCGAATTCGTCGAAGCGCGTGCTGCCGTAGTAGGCCTCGCGCATCAGCAGGATCGCCCAGCGCTCGCCGAGCATCGCCATCGAGCGCGCCACGGGGCAGGGCATGTTGGAAAAATCGGTGGGGGCCATGTCTCCTCTTTTACTTTTGATCTGCAAGTTGAGGAGAGAATAGCTTGCAAATTGAAAGTTCGCCAGCCCGTTTTCTAGGAGGTGCGGAAGACGTCGAGCCCGGCCACCGCCTCCCGCAGGAACGAAATCAGCGCCCGCGTGGCCATCGACGGATGCGGATTCGGCGTGGTGATGATGTAGAGCCGATTGCCCAGTCCTTCGGGCTTCCAGTCTGGCAGCACCGGCACCAGTGAGCCGCGCCGCACATCCTCCCAGCCGGCGTAGACCGGCAGCAGGCTGATGCCATGGCCCTCGCGCACGGCCCGGATCAGGAAAGGAAAGTGTTCCGACTGCAGGTAGGGGGTGATCTCGACGCTACATCGTTCCGGCCCATTGCAGCTATCGCGGCCCAAGGTCAATGAGAATCGTCTGGTTGTGTAGGGCGGACAGAGAAATCGGCATGCGGCGAGATCGGCCGGCTCCCGCACGGGCGGCACCTGGGCGAGGTAGCCCGGCGAGGCGCACAACTGCCAGCGGATGGCGCAGACCTCGCGCGCCACGGTGTCCAGCGGCGGCTCGGAGGTCACGCGCAGCGCCACGTCGATCTCGGCGGCAATCAGGTCCGTCACGCGGTTGGCGAAGAACACGCGCAGCGAGATGCCCGGGTGCCGCTCGGCAAACTGCAGCAGCAGCGGGGCGATAAAGGCGTCCCCGAGCCCGGTGGGCACGCTGACCCGCACATGGCCGCGCAGCGTCTTGCCCAGGCTGTCGATCTCGGCCTGCGCCGCCGCCACTTCCTGCAGGATGCGCAGGCCGTGCTCGTAGAGGGACTGGCCCGAGTCCGTCATCTCCAGCCGCCGCGTGGTTCGCCGCAGCAGTTGCGTGCCGGCCTGATCCTCGAGCTGCCCGAGCTGCCGGCTGATCTGCGAGCGCGTGACGCCGCGCCGCCGGCCCGCCTCGGCGAGGTTGCCGGCTTCCACGATATCGACGAAGGCCTGAATCAGGTTGAGGTCCATGCGAGGTGTCTGAAAGATTGTAAAGTCTGGCGCAACATTGTGATTCCGAACTACCGGATTGTCGATCTCAGCGATGGGCTTTACGATGGACCGCTTGTCGAATGTTGAGATGGAGACCGCATGCCCGCAGACCTTTGGTTCGAATCGCTGCACCGACCCGGCACGGAGGTACTGGCACGCGGCACGCACCTCGCGGGCGGCTTGCGACGGCTGGGTTTGCAGGAGGGCGACGTGGTGGCCGTGCTGCTGCGCAACGACCCGGTCTTCGCCGATGTGATCTTTGCGTGTCGTACCGCCGGCACCTATTACTGCCCGATCAACTGGCACTTCACGGCCGAGGAAGTGCGCTTCCTGCTCGAAGACAGCGGCGCGCGCGTGCTGATCGCCCATGCGGACATGCTGCCTGCCCTCAACGCGGTGATCCCCGCCGGGGTGGCCGTGCTGGCGGTGGGTGGCACGCATCCCGGCACCTCCGCTGATGCCATCGAATACGAACCCTGGCTTGCCAGCCAGACCCCGTACGACGGCCCGCGTGTGGCCCCGCGCGGCCATCTGGCCTACACCTCCGGCACCACCGGCCGCCCCAAGGGCGTGTTGCGCGAAGCCGTGCCGCTGGACCAACTCGACGACCAGCTCACCCGCATGCGCTCGGTGGTGGCCAAGGCCATCGGCGTGGTGCCCGGCTGCCGCGCGCTGATGTCCGCGCCGCTCTATCACAGCGCGCCGGGCGTGTTCATCCAGAACGCCCTGCAGATGGCCGAGCGGCTGGTGCTGACGCCGCGCTTCGACGCCGAGCAGGTGTTGGCGCTGGTGGAGGAACACCGCATCGACGTGCTCTACCTCGTGCCGATCATGTACGTGCGGCTGCTGAAGCTGCCGGCCGAGGTGCGCGCGCGCTACGACCTGTCGTCGATCCGCTTCGTGGCATCTACCGGCTCGCCGTGCTCGCCCGAGGTCAAGCGGGCGATGATCGAATGGTTCGGGCCGGTGATCCACGAGACCTATGCGTCGAGCGAGGCCGGCATGATTACCGTCGCCACGCCCGAGGACGCCGCGCAGCGCCCCGGCACGGCGGGCCGGCCTGTCGATTCCGCCAGCGTGCGCATCCTCGACGAAGCCGGCCAGCCGTGCGCGCCCGGCGAAACCGGCCTGGTCTACGTGCGCCAGCCGGCCTACCCGGACTTCACCTACCTGAACAACGACGCCGCGCGCCGGGCCATCGACCGAGAAGGCCGGGTCACGCTGGGCGACCTCGGCTACCTCGATGCCGATGGCTACCTGTTCATCTGCGACCGCGCCTCGGACATGGTCATCTCGGGCGGCGTGAACATCTACCCGGCCGAGATCGAGCATGAACTGGTGCGCTATCCGGGCGTGGCCGACTGCGTGGTGTTCGGCGTGCCGGACGACGAATACGGCGAGCGGCTCCACGGCGTGATCGAGCCGATGCCGGGCGCGGAGATCGTGCCGGCGGCCGTGATCGACTGGCTCAAGGCGCGGCTGTCGGGCTTCAAGGTGCCCCGGACGATCGAGATCACCGCGCGCCTGCCGCGCGACGAGACCGGCAAGCTGGCCAAGCGCCGGCTGCGCGACCAGCACTGGGCGGGGCGCCAGCGGCGGGTCTGAACCCCGGCCCGGCGCACCCGCCCTCTATATGAATACAAACAGGAGACAACCATGCATCGCACATTCGCCCAACTGGCGGCGGGGGCGTTCGGCCTTGCGCTGGCCATCGGCCACGCACCGGCGACCTTGGCGGCCTGGCCCGAGCGGCCGGTCAAGCTGGTGGTGCCCTACACCCCGGGCGGCTCCACGGACCAGTTCGGCCGGGCGCTGGCCGAAGGCATGGCGCGCGACCTGAAGCAGCCCGTGGTGGTGGAGAACCGCCCCGGCGCCAACACCATGGTGGGCACGCAGAGCGTGGCGCGCGCGCAGCCGGACGGCTACACCATGCTGATGGGGACCAGCGCGAGCATGGTGCTCAATCCCATGCTGTACAAGAAGACCGGCTATGACCCGAAGGACTTCAAGGTCATCGCCATCGGCATCGAGGTGCCGCTGGTAGTCGTCACCAACACGCAGGTGCCGGCGGCCAATATCCGGGACTTCGCGGCCTACGCCAAGGCGGCCGGCGGCAAGCTCAACTACTCGTCCGTGGGGCTCGGCAACCCGCTGCAGCTGGCCACCGAGATGCTGAAGTCCGAGCTGGGCATCGACATGACCCACGTGCCCTACAACGGCAGCGCGCCGGCGCTGTCGGCGCTGCTGGCCAATGACACCCAGTTGATGGTCGATGTGGTCAGCACCTCGCTGCCCCATATCAAGGCTGGCAAGCTCAAGGCGCTGGCCGTGACCAGCAACGCGCGACTGGACGTGCTGCCCAACGTGCCGACGGTGGCCGAAAGCGGCTATCCGGGCTTCCACGCCGCCACGTGGTTCGGGCTCGCCGTGCCGGCGCAGACCCCGCCCGAGGCCGTGGCCCGGCTCCAGGCCGCCGCCGCGCGCGTGCTGGTCGATCCGCAGTTCCGCAGCACCTTCGGCGCCTTGGGGCTGGTCGTGCAGGTGCCGCGCACGCAGGCTGAGATCGACCGCTACGTGGCCGCCGACCGCGACAACTGGGGCAAGGTCATCCGGGCCAACCACATCAGCCTGGACTGAGCCGACGGGGCGACCGGGGGCAGCTTGGGGGAGGGTGGGGGCGTATAGTACGGGGACGTTTCGATCCTCACCGCCCCCGCCATGACCGATTCCGCCGAGCCGCCAGATCCGTCCGCTTCGTCCGATTCGCCTGCATCGCCGCCTTCGTCCGCTTCGCCTCCCTCGTCAGATTCCCCGACGTCCCCCCCGCCCGCCGATTCCCGCGCCGCCGCCGAGACCGGCCGCCTGCGCGCGCTGCACCTGCAGGCCCGCCACGCGGCCCGGCGCAAGACCCGCCAGGTCAGCCGCATCTCGCGCACGTCGCTGCGCTACGGCGTGTTCATGTGCGGCGCCGGCTGCGTCGCGCTGTTCTCCATCGTCTTCGCCTATATCGCCGAACTGGCGTTGCGCTGGAACGCGCAGGTGACCACGGCCACGCCGTGGCTGGCGTTCGTGCTGCTGCCGTTCGGGCTGGCCGCGTTGCGCTGGCTGACCATCCGCCTCGCCCCGCAGGCGCGCGGCAGCGGCATTCCGCAGGTGATTGCCGCCGTCACGCTGCCGCCCGATGGGGTGGCGCAGGGCGTGCTGGTGTCGTTCCGCCAGTCGATGTGGAAGGTGCTGCTGACCACTGGCGCGCTGATGGCCGGCGCCTCGGTGGGCCGCGAAGGCCCATCGGTGCAGGTCGGCGCGGCGGCGATGCTGGCCTGGGGCCGCTGGTGCCAGGACAAGTTCCGCTTCCGGATCGGCTTTCATCCCAATGCGCTGATCGCCGCCGGCGCGGCGGGCGGGCTGGCCGCCGCGTTCAATACCCCGCTGGCCGGTGTGGTGTTCGCCATCGAGGAACTCGGACGCGGTACCGCCGTGCGCTGGGACCGCCTGGTGCTGTCCGGCGTGCTGACGGCCGGGTTCCTGTCGCTGGCCGTGCTCGGCAACAACCCGTATTTCAACGTGAAGGTGCCAATGCTGGTGCTCCACGACGCCTGGGGCCCGGTGCTGCTCTGCGCCGTGGTCAACGGCGTGTTCGGCGGGCTGTTCGCCAAGGTGTTGATTGCGGGCGTGCCGGGGCTCACGCCGTCGCGCTGGCGCGCGTGGGTGGTCGACCATCCCATCTGGGTGGCATTCGGCTGCGGGCTGGTGGTGGCGGCGCTAGGCTGGGCCACGGCCGGCGCTACTTTCGGCACTGGCTACGAGCAGGCGTCCGCGCTGATCAATGGCGAATCCCACCACACGCTGTGGTTCGGGCTGGCCAAGCTGGGGGCCACGGTGGTGTCGTACTTCGCCGGCATTCCGGGCGGGATCTTCACGCCGGCGCTGGCCATCGGGGCGGGCATCGGGGAGACCGTGTCGCACTTCCTCTCGGGCATGACCGAGCCGCGCGTGCTGGCGCTGGTGTCGATGGCCGCCTTCCTGGCCGCCGCCACGCAGGCGCCGATCACCGCCAGCGTGATCGTCATGGAGATGACGCGGACGCAGGACCTGACGCTGTTCCTGCTGGCGTCGTCGCTGCTGGCGTCGTTCCTGTCGCGCCAGTTCAACCCGCATCCTTTCTATCACCACATGGGTCACGCGTTCCGGCGCGAGGCCATGGCGATCGGCCGCAAGGCCGCCCCGGGCTGACCTCCTGGCGGGCGCGTTTCCGCGGGGGTGTCTCAGTTTCGCATCGCCCCCCTTGGCCGTTGTGGCGTGGGGGCTGGCGATGGCATACCATGTGCCGCGCGCGGACCGGCAGCAGCAGACTTCCCGGCCGCGCTGTGTACCGGCGGCACACCGCGATGCGTCGGGAATCTTCTGAGGGGGAGCTGGAATGGGATCGCAACGACCGGCCGGCACGCGCCCGGCCACCAAGCCGACGACATCGACCGCCACACATCGTCCGATCGTGCAGGATCTGGGCGCCGACACGGCGATCTGGCACACGCGCGGGCTGCAAACCAATTCCCGCATGCGCACGCCGCTGGTCCAGCGCACGCCGTCGACGCAACTGCCGCCGAGCATCGTACCGCGCCTGATGCTCTGGGCCGTGGTCATCGGCATCGCCCTGGTCGGCTGCCATTACCTGAAACAAGTGCTCTATTAAGTGCGTTATTAAGCGCTCTTGCGCGCCGTGGTAAGGTCGCGGCTGGAACCCCTGCCACGGGGTGGGCTCCAATGCGGAGCCGATTTCAGGAGTCAGTTTTGAGAGTTTCCCTCGCCGGGCTGGCCGCCGCCGCCCTGCTGGCGGCCACGGCCGCCCATGCCGCACCGAAGGCCGCCGCGTCGCAGCCTGCCGCCACCCCCGCCGCCCCCGCCGCTCCGTCCACATCCGCCACGCCGTCCGCCAATGACTTGCTGGCGCCGATGCTCCACGTGCTGGAGATCGGCAATCCGCTGCCCACACTGCCCGATTGCGCCGACCATCGCACCCCCGATGGCCGCGACGTGACCGCGTTCTGCGTGGAATTGCGCGGCGACGGCGTGATGCGCCAGGTGGGCGTGCCGCGCGACAAGCGTCCCGCGTTCATGGATGGTGCGCGCCTGGTGGCGTTCGTCGATGGCAACGCGCTGGTCGGCGTAATCGTGCCGACCGACGGCATCCGCTCGCAGGACGCCGCGGTCCAGTCGCTGACCGCGCGCTATGGCAAGCCGTTCCGGCAGGAACAGGAAGACATGAAGGACAAGGCCGGCAAGCCCGTGAAGGCGATCCACGCCGGCTGGATGCGTCGCCCGCTCACCGTGGAGCTGTACGCGATTCCCGAGAATCCGAACGAGGGCACCATCGAGCTGATGCTGCCGCAGGCGCGTGCGTTGATGGCGAACCGCGATGCCGAGGTGGACAAGGCGCTCGCCCCGCCGGCTTCGGCGCCGGGCGCCAAGAAGCCGGAAAAGTCCGAGAAGTCAGAGAAGTCGAAGAAGGAGCCGGCCAAGCCGGTGAATCCGGGTTCCTGGTGATTGGGGGGTGATAGGGTAGCGGGCGCCGGCCCTCTCCCCCGACCGCTCTCCCAAAGGGAGAGGGGAGAACACCGCCGGCATTTCAATTGCTGCTGGGCTGCTCCCCTCGCCCGCTTGCGGGAGAGGGGCCGGGGGAGAGGGGCGGCGCATCCAATTCGCGCCGGCCTTCCCCGGTGCCTACAGCCCTTCCATCACCTTATCCAGCCCCCGCACCAGCCCGCGCAGGCCGCGCACCTTGCGGATGGCCAGCAGCGCGCCGGACACATACGGCTTCGAGCCATCGCCCGCCTCGTGCTTGAGGTGCAGGCGCTGGCCGTCCGCGCCGAAGATCACTTCGACGCCCAACTGGTACCCGGGCAGCCGCACGGCATGGACCTGCGAGCCGGACATCGTCGCGCCGCGCGTTTCCTTCGGCCCGTTGACCTGATCCACCGGCACCACCTGCGTGGCGGCCTTGATCTCGCCGAGCCGGAAGGCCAGTTCGCGCACCGTGCCGGACGGCACATCGACCTTGCCCGCCTTGGCGTAGTCGATGATTTCCCAGTGGTCGAGGTGGCGCGCCGCCATCTCGGCGAACTTCTGCAACAGCACCACCGTGATCGCGAAATTGCCGCAGGCGAGCACGCCGCGCTCGGCCTGGCGCGCGGCGGCGTCGATCTCGGCGTAGTCGTCGTCGGTCAGCCCGGACGTGCCCACCACCACGTGCGCGCCATGCGCCAGCGCCTGCAGGATGTTGTGCTTGGCGATGTTCGGCTTGGTGTACTCGACGTAGACATCGTAGGGCGTGGCGCCCAGCGCCTCGATGCTGGCGGCGGCCACGCCGGGGGTGTCCGCATGGCCGGTCACCTGCGCCAGCGGCTGCCCGGCGGCGCCGCGCGAGAGGCCGGCCACCAGCGTCATGTCCGGCGCGTGCGCCACGCCGCGCGCCAGTTCGCCGCCGGCCCAGCCGGTGACGCCGCCCACGGCAACGCGAATCCGATCGCTCATCGTCATCTCCTTAATGTTGGCCAAAGCGCCTGACCAAAGCGCCCAAGCATAGCGCGCTATCCGGCCGCGCGCCGGCGGTCGATCTTGCGCGCCAGCACGATCGACGTGGTGGTGTGATTCACCCCATCGAGCATGCCGATCTCGTCTAGCAGTTTGTCGAGGCGGGCGTGGGTATCGCAGCGGATCACGGCCATGTAGTCCACCGGGCCGCTGACCGAGTTCAGTTCCTCGATCTCCGGAAAGCGCTGCAGCGCCCGGACCACCGTGGGCGCGGCCTTCGGCTGCACGGACAGGCCGCAGAAGGCCAGGATCGCGTTGTCCTCCATCCGCCCGCCCAGCCGCACGCCAAAGCCGGCGATCACGCCGGACTTTTCAAGCCGGGCGATGCGCGCCACCACTGTGGTCCGGGCGATGCCCAGCACGCGGGCGAGATTGGCTGCGCTCTCGCGCGCGTTGCCCTGCAGCAGGGACAGCAGGTGCCGGTCGGTCTGGTCGAGGTCTGCCATGGTGTTCGCTCGGGGTGACGTTTCGTCAGGATGGATCGTCGATACGTCCGATTATGGGGCGCTTTCGTCGATCTTGCAGCTACAAAACGTGCGCGCCGCTGCCCATACTTCCCTCACGGATTCACGCATTTTTGACGGGGGAGCCATCATGCAACCATCCAACCTCGGTCCCGGCGCAGCACGGGACCTGACCCAGTCGCCCCGGCCGCTGTCGGTCGTCGTGCTCGGCGCCGGCAAGATCGGCCGTGTGATCGCGACGATGCTCGCCGACACCGGCGACTACCGCGTCTGTCTGGTCGACCATGACCCGCACCGGCTGGACGGCCTGCCGCGCCAGATCGCCGTGCGCGCCGGGGACCCGACCGAGCTCGGCACTTGCGCCGCCTTGCTGGCTGGCGCCGATGCCGTGCTCAACGCGCTGCCGTTCCACGCGGCTATCCACGTGGCCACCGTGGCCGCGCGGCTCGGCGTGCATTACTTCGATCTGACCGAGGACGTGGCGGCCACCCACGCCATCCGCCAGCTCGCCCAAGGCGCGCGCTCGGTGCTGATGCCGCAGTGCGGCCTGGCGCCGGGATTTATCGGCGTGGTGGGCAATGATCTGGCGCGGCGCTTCCTGCGGGACGGCGGCGACCTGCTCGACCTGCGCATGCGCGTGGGCGCGCTGCCGCGCTACCCGAGCAACGCGCTCAAGTACAACCTCACCTGGAGCACGGAAGGGCTGATCAACGAGTACTGCAACCCGTGCGAAGCCATTGTCGATGGCCGCCGCGTGGAGTTGGCGGCGCTGGAGGGCCAGGAGTCCTTCGCGCTGGACGGCATCGAGTACGAAGCCTTTAATACCTCAGGGGGCCTGGGCACGCTGCCGGATACCCTGGCGGGCCGCGCGCGCCATGTCGATTACAAGTCGATCCGCTACCCGGGGCACTGCGCCCAGATGAAGCTGCTGCTGAACGACCTGCGGCTGCGCGAGCGCCGGAGCTGGCTGCGCGAGATCTTCGAGCACGCCATTCCGGTGACCGAACAGGATGTGGTGATCGTGTTCGCGAGCGCCACGGGGCATCCCGGCGCCAAAGCCGGGCAGGGTGGCCATGGCGGACAGGGTGGGCGGGGGCCGCTGACGCAGGCGTCCTTCTCGGCGCGGATCGGCGGGATGGAGGATTTTGGCGGCATCGGGCACGTCAACGCCATCCAGCTCACCACGGCCGCTGGCATCTGCACCGCGCTGGACCTCGTGGCGACGGGCGTGCTGCCCCAGTCCGGCTTCGTGCCGCAGGAAGCCATGCCGCTCGATCGCTTCCTGGCCAACCGGTTCGGCCAGCATTACAGCCACCACCCGCTACAGGAGACGCTCGCATGAAAGCGCAGGACATAGCCGCATGCTGGCAGGCCATGGGCCTGCGCCAGCCTTGGGACGATTCGCATGGCGCGGGCGAGGCCCTTGCGCTGCGCTCGCCCGTCGATGGGGAAATCTTCGGCCACCTGCCGGCCTGCCCCGTGGCCGACGCCGATGCCCGCATCGCCCGCGCGCACGCGGCGCAGACCACCTGGGCGCTGACCCCGGCCCCGGCGCGTGGCGAGGTGGTGCGGCGCTTCGGCGAGGCGCTGCGCATGCACAAGGCCGCGCTGGGGCGGCTGGTGGCGCTGGAGTCCGGCAAGATCCTCCAGGAAGGACTCGGCGAAGTGCAGGAGATGATCGATATCTGCGACTTTGCCGTCGGACTCTCACGCCAGCTTCACGGGCTGACGATTGCCTCGGAGCGCCCCGCGCACGCGATGCGCGAGACCTGGCATCCGTTCGGGCTGTGCGGGGTGATTTCGGCGTTCAACTTCCCGGTGGCGGTGTGGGCGTGGAACGCGGCGCTGGCGCTGGTCTGCGGCAACGGCGTGGTCTGGAAGCCGTCGGAGAAGACGCCGCTGTGCGCGCTGGCCGCGCAGGCGCTGCTCGATCGGGTATTCGATGAGGCGGCGCCCCAGCACGCCGGCCTCTGCGTAGTGCTGCCGGGCGGGCGCACGCTCGGCGCGCAGCTCGTGCAGCATCCAGCCGTGCGGCTGATCAGCGCCACCGGTTCCACGCGCATGGGCCGCGAGGTGGGCATGGCCTGCGCGGGGCGGTTCAAGCGCGCCATCCTCGAGTTGGGCGGCAACAACGCGGCCATCGTCGCGCCATCGGCCAACCTGGAACTGACCATCCGCGCGATGACCTTTTCGGCAGCCGGCACCGCCGGCCAGCGCTGCACCACGCTGCGACGCGCCTTTGTCCACGTCGACCTGATCGAGACCGTGACCAACCGGCTGCGCCAGGTCTACGCGCGGCTGCCGGTGGGCGATCCGCTGCAGGCGGGCACGCTGGTCGGCCCGCTGATCGACATGGCCGCCGGCGACACCATGGCCAACGCGCTGGCCGCCTGCCGCGCGCAGGGCAACGTCGTGCACGGCGGCGAACGGCTGCTGGCGGACCGCTATCCGCACGCCTGCTACGTGCGGCCCGCACTGGTGCTGACCGACACCCAGCACGACACCATGCTGACGGAGACCTTCGCGCCCATCCTCTACCTGATGCCGTACACCTCGCTCGACGAGGCCATCGCGCTGAACAACGCGGCGTCGCACGGGCTGTCGTCCTGCCTCTTCACCGAGTCCCTGCGCGAGGCTGAACTGTTCGTCTCGGCGGCGGGCAGCGACTGCGGCATCGCCAACGTGAACATCGGCACCAGCGGCGCCGAGATCGGCGGCGCCTTCGGCGGGGAGAAGGCCACCGGCGGCGGGCGCGAGTCCGGCTCCGATGCGTGGAAGGGCTACATGCGCCGGGCGACCAATACCATCAACTACGGCGATGCATTGCCGCTGGCACAAGGCATTCGCTTCGATCTGTAATACATCGTAATAATGCGAAGGATGAACCCGTAGCGACTCGTAACAATAGTTACGGGGTCTTGACGCTGTATTACCAAACCGCCCCGTATAACGTTCATGAGGGCAGGCACTGCCTGACACACTCAAGGACAACAACATGCGAGCGAAAGCGATAGGTGCGATGGGTTTGGTGGCGATTGGCGCGGCGATGCTGGGCGGCTGCGCTGTCTATCCGACGCCGTACGGCCCCGCCGTGGCCCCGGCTCCGGTGGCCGTGGCGCCTGCGCCGGTCTATGTCGGACCGCCCGCCGTGGTGGTGCGGCCCGCGCCGTATTACTACGGTGGTCGTGGCTACTACGGCGGCCGCCGTTACTATCGCGGCGGCTGGTAAATCGACGAGAGCTACGCAGCAGGTGACAACAAGCAGAAGCGGGCAGAGCCCTAGTTGCCGGCATCGGCCGCAGCCGGGTTCAGCCCGCCCCAACTTGGCGTGAGCGACTGACCGATCTCTGGCAGATCGACGAGATCGAGCACGCGCCCGACCGTATGGTCGACCAGTTCCGCAATCGTCTGCGGCTTCTGGTAGAAGCCGGGCACCGGCGGGAACACGATCCCGCCCATCTCCGTGACCGCCGTCATATTGCGCAGGTGCGCCAGGTTCAGCGGCGTTTCACGCACCATCAGTACCAGCTTGCGCCGTTCCTTGAGCGTGACGTCCGCCGCGCGGGTGATCAGGTTGTCGGAGAGGCCATGGGCGATGGCGGCCAGCGTGCGCATCGAGCAGGGCGCCACGACCATCGCATGGGCGCGGAACGATCCGCTGGCGATGGTCGCGCCGATGTCGCGCACGTTGTGCACCACGCCTGCCAGCGACTCCACCTGGGCGCGGCTGATATCGAGTTCGTGCTGGAGGTTCATCACGCCGGCGGGCGAAATCAGCAGATGGGTTTCCACCCCCGCCACGCCTTGCAGCACCTGCAGCAGCCGGACGCCATAGATGGCGCCCGTTGCGCCCGTGATGGCGACGATCAGCCGTTGCGGCACGGCGCCATCCGGTACGGGCATGATTACGACTTCAGCAGCGATTGCAGTTCGCCGTTCTGGTACATCTCCATCATGATGTCCGAGCCGCCGACGAACTCGCCGTTCACGTAGAGCTGCGGAATCGTGGGCCAGCTCGCATATTCCTTGATGCCCTGGCGGATGCCTTCGTCCTCGAGCACGTTGACCGTGGTCGGGGTGTCCACGCCGCAGGCCTTCAGGATCTGGATGGCACGGCCGGAGAAGCCGCACATCGGGAACTGCGCCGTGCCCTTCATGAACAGGACCACGGGGCTGCCCTTCACGATCTGGTCGATCTTCTGTTGTACGTCACTCATGGTGTGTAGCTTCCGGTTGCGCGCGGCGCCGTGTGGCGTCGCCAGTGTCTGGGGATGGGGATTTCCGCCGAAGCGGATGTCAGGTCGGAATTTTACCGGATTCGCCCGACCATCGCCCGCCGCTGCACCGCTCCTGCCCGGCGAGGTCGCGGGCGGTGGCCACCTCGGTAAATCCACCCGCCTCAAGCAGCGCCCGCGTGGCCGCGCCCTGGTCGTAGCCGTGCTCCATCAGCAGCCAGCCGCCGGGCAGCAGGCGATCCGCCGCGCCGGCCACGATGGTGGCCAGGTCGGACAGGCCGTCCTCGTGGTCGGTGAGGGCGTCGATCGGCTCGAAACGCAGGTCGCCCTCCACCAGATGCGGGTCGCCGGAGGCGATGTAGGGCGGATTGCTGACGATCAGGTGGAAGCGCAGGGTGTCCGGCACGGCTTCGTACCAGTCCGACACCAGGAAGTGGATGCCATGCGCCTCGAGCGCGCGGGCGTTGTCCTGGGCCACCATCAGCGCACCCGGCGAGATATCGGTCGCCCAGACCTCGGCGTCGGAGCGCTCGCGGGCAATCGTCACAGCCAGGATGCCGGAGCCGGTGCCGAGGTCCAGCACACGCGGCGCGTGCACATGGGCCACGCGCGCCAGCGACATTTCCACGGCTATCTCGGTATCAGGACGCGGAATCAGCACATCGGGCGTCACGCGGAAAGTGCGGCCGAAGAATTCGCGCTCGCCCAGCAGGTAGGCCATCGGCTCACCGGCCAGCCGCCGCGCCATCAACGTGGAGAATGCATCACGTTGTGCTGCATTGAGATGGTCGGTATCACGCGTGATGAGTTGCGTACGCGTGAGGCCGGTCACGTGGGACAGCAGCATGCGGGCTTCGAGCGCCGGCAGGCCGGTCATCGCAGCCAGCGTCTGGGCTTCGCGCAGCGTGGGGGCGGGCGACAGGGCGCCCGACGGTGTGGAAGACATCGGAAATAGATGGCTGAAACTGGGAGAGCGGGTGCAAAAAACCCCGTCGGGGCCTGGCGCGACGGGGTTCTGTGCTGGCGCCACAAGGGCGCCCGGTATTAGCCGCTCAGTGTAAGCCGATTTGGCAACGCGCGGGCGCGCGAGCGGCGTGATTCCATATGGACCAATTACTTATTGACGGTTTCCTTGGCCTTGTCTGCCGTGGTGTTCACGGCATCGCGTGCGGCTTCCTTGGCGTTGGCCATGGCGTGGCCGGCATCGGTCTTGGCCTGTTCGGCGGCGGCCGAGACATCGGCGGCGGCACCGCTCGCGGCGGCCTTGGCGGCGTCCGCGGCGTTTGCTGCGGCGGCGGCGGCATCGCTGGCGGCGGCCTTGGCCGATTCGGCAGCGCTCTGCATGGCGGCGTCGGCGTTGGCGGCCGGGGCGTCTTCCTTCTTGCTGCAAGCCGCCATGGCGGCGGTGATCATCAACAGGGCGAGCAGTTTCTTCATGATTTCATCCTTGGTGTCTGTTTTGAGGAGTCGACTTCAGCCCAGACTTCGTATGCCACCAGGTGCGGAAAGTGACGCATGGGGGCGGTCTGGTCGAATCGATTATAGACACCGCCTTTTGGCGGGCCAGTGCTGTTTCAAGCATTTACCTCCGTTACAAACACTTGCCCACGGGTGATGAAATCATCACTGCGAGATGAAAATCAGCCCTCGTCGCCGAGTGCGGCGAGCTGGTCGGCCTGGTGTTCGGCGGAGAGCGAGGCGAGCAATTCGTCGAGGTCGCCGTCCATGATCATGTCGATCTTGTAGAGCGTGAGATTGATGCGGTGGTCGGTCACGCGGCCCTGCGGGAAGTTGTAGGTGCGGATGCGGTCGCTGCGGTCGCCCGTGCCGATCAGGTTGCGCCGCGTGCTGGCTTCCTTGGCCTGCGCCGCGCGCAGCTGCATGTCCTTGATGCGCGCCGCCAGCACCTTCATCGCCTTGTCCTTGTTGCGATGCTGGCTGCGGTCGTCCTGGCACTCCACCACGATGCCGGTGGGCAGGTGGGTCAGCCGCACCGCCGAATCGGTCTTGTTCACGTGCTGGCCGCCCGCGCCGGACGCGCGGAAGGTATCGACGCGCAGGTCGGACGGGTTGATCTCCACCTCGCCCACCTCGTCCGCCTCCGGCATTACCGCCACGGTGCAGGCCGAGGTGTGGATGCGGCCCTGCGCCTCGGTGGCCGGCACGCGCTGCACGCGGTGGCCGCCCGACTCGAACTTCAGCTTCGAGAACGCCGCGTCGCCGGCAATCCGCACGATCACTTCCTTGTAGCCGCCCAGGTCCGACTCGGACTCGCTCATCACCTCCACCTGCCAGCGCTGCCGTTCCGCATAGCGCGTGTACATGCGGAGCAGGTCGGCGGCGAACAGCGCGCTTTCCTCGCCGCCGGCGCCGGCGCGGATTTCCAGCAGCAGGTTGCGGTCGTCGTTGGGATCCTTCGGCAGCAGCAGGGTCTGAAGGCTGGCGGCGAGGTCTTCCAGCCGCTGGCGCGCCGCGCCGATCTCGTCGGCGGCGAACTCCTTCATCTCGGGGTCGTCCAGCAACGCCTGCGCCGTGGCCAGATCCTCCTGCGCCTGCCGGTACTGGCCGTATTGCTCGGCCACCGGCGACAGCTCGGCATGCTCCCGCGAGAGCTTGCGGTACTGGTCGATGTTGGCCGTGGCGTCCTCGCGGGCAAGCAGGGCGTTGACTTCATCGAGTCGCTCGGCCAATTGGTCGAGCTTGTTGAGCATGCTGGCTTTCATGGGCATCCGAAAGGAAACTGGGGCGCGATGGGCGGGAGGTCTGCGCGGCGCCGTGGAGGGCGAACCGAGGGGCGCTGGCAGGGACGCCAGCGGGCCGGCGCGGCCGGCCGGCCGGGGACGAGCGCGGCTAGCGCTCGGAGTGGCTGCTGTGGCGGAACAGGCCCGGCACCAGGCGCAGCAGCGCCTCGCGGTCTTCGCCCTGGGTGTGGTTCAGCGCGTGGGTGGGGCCGTGCAGGAACTTGCGGGTCAGCGCACCGGAGAGGGCTTCCAGTACCGCTTCGGGGTCGTCGCCACGCGCCAGCATGCGGCGCGCGCGTTCGAGTTCGGCCTGGCGCATGGCCTCGCCGTTGGACTGGATCTCGCGGATCACCGGCACCACGCTGCGCGTCTCCAGCCAGTGCATGAAGTTCTGCACGCGGCTTTCGATGATCGCCTCGGCCTGCGCCACGGCGGCCTGGCGCAGCGCGCTGCCCTCGCGCACCACGGCGCCGAGGTCATCCACGGTGTACAGGAACACGTCGTTCAGGCGCGCTACCTCGGGTTCCACGTCGCGCGGCACGGCCAGGTCGACCATCATGATCGGGCGATGCTTGCGGCGCTTGACCGCGCGCTCCACGGCGCCCAGGCCGATGATCGGCAGCGAACTCGCGGTGCAGGACACCACGATGTCGAACTCATGCAGCCGCTCGCCCAGATCCTGCAGGCGGATGGCCTGCGTGGTCAGGCCCTGTTCGGCCAGTTGCTCGGCCAGCCGCTCGCCACGCTCGACGGTGCGGTTGGCCACCACGATCTGGCGCGGCATCTGCGCGGCGAAGTGCGTGGCGCACAGCTCGATCATCTCGCCCGCGCCGATGAACAGCACGCGCTGGGTCGAAACACTTTCGAAAATCCGCTGCGCCAGCCGCACGGCGGCGGCAGCCATCGACACCGAATGGGCGCCGATCTCGGTCTGGCCGCGCACTTCCTTCGCCACGGCGAAGGTGCGCTGGAACAGCTGGTTCAGGTAGGTGCCAAGCGCGCCGGCCTCGCCAGCGGTGCGCACCGCGTCCTTGAGCTGGCCCAGGATCTGCGTTTCGCCGAGCACCATCGAGTCGAGTCCGCTGGCCACGCGGAACGCGTGACGCACGGCTTCGGACTGGGGCAGGGCATACAGATGGGGGGCCAGTTCGCCGGCCGGCACGTTGTGGTGCTGGGCCAGCCAGCGCAGCGTGTGCTCGAAGCCGTCCGCACCGGGCTGCAGCACATCGGTGGCGCAGTAGATCTCGGTACGGTTGCAGGTGGAGAGGATGGCGGCCTCGGTGCCGCTGCGGCCGGCCAGGTGGGTGCGCAGGGCGCCCAGGGCCGGTTTGATCTGCTCAAGCGGAAACGCCACACGCTCGCGGAGCGAGACGGGTGCCGTAGTGTGATTGATGCCGATCGCGAGCAGTTGCATTTGTGGGGTTCGTTGCCATCCGGATCGTAGCCGGAAGCGATGGCCATTATACCGCCGGGCCGCGATTTTGCAGGGCGAGGGGGCGTTTTGTTCCAAGTGCGCCAAAACGCCAGTATTGTTACGGCGCGGTCACGCGGTGCTGGCCGAATCCGGATCAAATAGGGGGTGCCGATGCTCGGCTTGGTGGTGGTGGGGGCGATCGTGGGCCTGGCGGGACGCCAGATGCACCCGGCCGGGCGGGTCGTGAGCCTGCCGGCCGCGCTGGTGCTGGGTGTGCTCGGCGCGCTGGGCGCCTTCTACGGCGGGCGCGCGGCCCACTTGTTTACCGACGGCCAGCTCTCGGGCTGGACCGCCGCGATCGTCGGCGCGGCGCTGCTGGTCGGCGTCTGGGGTGTGGCGCGCCCGCGACGGTAGGGCTGTCCGCCCCGCCGGCTGCCTAGGCTTGACCCCGCGCGGACAGGAAGCGCCGCAGGATCGCGCTCGAATAGTGGCTCGCCACGTCGCGCAAAAATGCCGAAAAGTCCACATGCGCGACATCGTCGGCCCGGTCCGATACGGTACGCATGACTGCATAGGGCACGCCGTACTCGTAGCAGATCTGGGCCAGCGCGGCGCCTTCCATCTCCACGGCCTGCAGGCCCGGCAGTCTTTCCCGCAGGTCGGCCACGGCCGCCGGGGCGTTGATGAACTGGTCGCCGCTGGCCACCATGCCCACGTGCAGGCGCGGCGCGGCCACGCCGAAGCGGGCCAGCACGCCGTCCGGCACTTCGGTGGCGAGGTCGAGGCGCAGGAAGTCGTCGGCCGCCGTCCGCAGCGCCGCCGTCAGCGCCGCATCGGCCGGAAAATCGGCGCGCGCCAGCAGCGGCACCTCGTGGCGCGGGAACAGCGGGCGGGCGTCCAGGTCGTGCTGGAGGGTGCGGTCCGCCACGACGATGTCGCCCACGCGCACCTCGGGCCCCACGCCGCCGGCCAGCCCCGTGAACACGATCTCGTCGACGCCGAACTCGCGGATCAACGTGACCGTGGTGGCCGCCGCCGCCACCTTGCCCACGCGCGCGAGCACCAGCACCACGGACTGCCCGTGGAGCGTGCCGGCGTAGTAGTCCCGCATGCCGATGGTGCGCACGGTGGCGCGCGCGTCTTCGTGCCGCATGGCGGCGATCAGTCCATCGACTTCGTCGTGGAGCGCGGCAAGGATGCCGAGGGTCATGGCTGCCCGGATTGGATGAGAAAGGCGCCAGCATACCGGCGCCGGGAGCGCGGCGGAAGCGGGGCGCCGCGTTTTCAGAACCCTCTCATAGGCACGGGCAGGCCGCTTTGCTACAGTGCGCTTGCGTTCGCATTCCATCGTTTTCCATCGCATTCCAGCCCGGGAGAATTCCGTTGGAACCCCTTTCAGATCGACGCATGGCCCAGCAGGCGCTGGCCGACTGGCGCGCCCAGGATCGCCTTGACGCCGAGGGCCTCACGCCCGCGTGGGCCCGCACCTTGCCGGCGCGGGCCGACTGGCACCGCTGGCTCGAGCGGGCGCTGCTGGCGCTCGGCACCGCGCTGCTCTGCGCCGGCGTCATCGTCTTCTTCGCGTTCAACTGGGAGGCGCTGCACAAGTTCGCCAAGTTCGGGCTGCTGGCGGGCCTGCTGACCGGGCTTGCGGCGCTGGCGGCATGGCGGCCGGCCGGGGACGGCATCGGGCAGGCCGCGCTGGCCGGCGCGCAGGTGGTGTCGGGGGTCTGGATGGCCGTGATCGGCCAGACTTACCAGACCGGCGCCGATGCCTGGCAACTGTTCGCCCTGTGGACGCTGCTGGCCGTGCCATGGGCGCTGGCCGCGCGGGCGGCGCCGCACTGGTGGCTGGTGATCGTGGTCGGCAACGTGGCGCTGCTCCGTTATGGCAGTGTGCGGCTGGGCGTGGGCAGCATGTTCGACCTGCTGTTTTCGGGGCGCCATGCGCGCGAGACCACGATGTTCCTGCTGCTGGCGTGTTGCATCCAACTGGTGATCTGGTACGTGCTGGCGGCCCGCGCGGCCCGCTGGGGTTTTCGGGGCGATGCCGGCCCGCGCCTGATCGCCGTGCTCGCCTGTGGATATGCGGCCTGGCTGGGCCTGACGAGCGTGCTGGTCCATCGCTTGGAGGCGGTGGGGCTAGTGGCCGGCGCGGTGGCGCTGGCCGGGCTCGGCGCCTGGTTCCGGCGGCGCGCGTCGTTCGACATCGTCGTGCTGAGCCTCGCGTGTCTCGCCGGCATCGGGCTGGTGGTGTCGGCGCTGGGGCGCCTGCTCGCCGAGGGCCATGGCGACTTCGGCATCTTCCTGCTGCTCGGGCTGGTCACGGTAGGGCTGGCTGCTGCGGCGGCGGCATGGTTGCTGCGGGCATGGCGTGACGCCAGCGGGAGGCCGGCATGAGCGCGCAAGCGGTGGAGCGAAAGCTCTGGGACGACCTCACAGCACAGGGCGTGGTCGAGGGAGAGTACGTGGCCACGCAGCGCACGCCGTGGCCCATTCGCCTGCTGATGGGCGCGGCGGGCTGGCTCGGCGCGCTGTTCTTCCAGGTATTCCTGCTCGGCTCGGTGTTCGCGGCAACGAGCAGCAACGGCCCGGCCATGCTGGTGACCGGGCTGCTGATGCTGGGCGGGGCCGTGCTGCTGTACCGGATGGCCGGCGAGGGCAGCGGGCGCATCGCGCTCGGCCAGTTCGCGTTGGCCCTGAGCCTGGGCGGGCAGGGCATGGCGATCTTCGGCACGGCCCAGATGCTCGGCGGCGAGTGGCTGGTGGACCGCGCGGCGTTCTGGCTCGCGGTGGCCGTGTTCGAGGTGGCGCTGTACGCCATCGTGCCGAACCGGCTCCATCGTTTCGTGGTGGCGCTCGGCGCGTGGACGGCGCTGGCGTTCGCGCTGAATATCGCGCTGGCCGGCGCCCGGCACTACGGCTGGGTCGTGCTGCCGTGGTCGCTCGGCTGGCTGATGCCGCTGGCCTGCGCGGTGGTCACCGTCTTCGTGCTGAAAGAGCATTGGCTGGCGGCGCGCGGCGACCATGGGCGATGGGAGCCCGGCGCGGACGCCACGCTGGTGTTCGCGCTGGCGGCGGCGCTGCTGGTCACCGGGGCAAACCATCCGCTGGCTGGGGTTTTCGATGAACGTGGCGCACCGCGCCTGCTCGCGCCGTGGCTGGCCGGGGCGCTGATCGAGGCGGTGCTGCTGATGTTCGCGTTGTTCGAATGCCGGCGCCTGCATGTCGAGCCGCGCATCGGTGCGGCGGTGCTGGGTGTGACGCTGGCCTTCGCCACGCTGATGGTGATGGCGCCGGCAGTCGGTGCCGGCGTGCTGGCACTGGCGCTGGCCCTGCGGCGCGGGTCGCTGGCATGGCTCGGGCTCGGCATCGCGGCGGTCATCGCGGGCTTTGTCTGGTACTACGGCTCGCTCCAGTGGACGCTGCTGGCCAAGTCCGCCACGCTGGTGGCGGCCGGCGTGCTGCTGCTGGCGGTCCGGATCGTGATGCGACGGATGGAGGCGCGACCATGAAACGATGGATCGTGGTGGCATGGCTGCTGGTGATCGGCGTGGCCGGGGCGGTCATCGTCGGCAAGGAACGGGTGCTGTCGCATGGGGAGGTCGTCTACCTTCGGCTGGCACCCGTGGACCCGAGGTCCCTCATGCAGGGCGACTACATGGCGCTGAATTTCGCCCTCGGGCTGGAAATCGCCGCCGCCCAGGCCCGCGCCCAGTCCCCGCGCGAGCGGGAGACCGAAGTGGTGATCCGCCGCGACGCCGCCGGGGTCGGGCAACTGGTCCGGCTGCAGAACGGCCAGCCGCTGGCCGAGGGCGAGCGGCGCCTGCGCGTCCAGAACGTCCCCTCGCGCTGGGGCGGCCCGATCGTGCAGGTCTCCACCGACGCGTGGTTCTTTCAGGAAGGACAGGCGGAGCGGTTCGCCAAGGCCCGCTACGGCGAATTCCGGCTGGATAGCAGCGGTCAGGCGCTGCTGGTGGGCATGCGGGATGAACAGTTGAAGCCGTTGTAGCCGCGAGCGAGGGCTCGCGCTGCGCCCTCAAGCAAAAAACCCGGCATCTGCCGGGTTTTCTCGGGTTTGTTACGCCTGCCTCAGACGTTGAACAGGAAGTTCATCACGTCCCCGTCCTTCACCACATATTCCTTGCCTTCGGCGCGCATCTTGCCGGCTTCCTTCGCGCCCTGTTCGCCCTTGAACTGGATGAAGTCATCGTAGGCGATGGTTTGCGCGCGGATGAAGCCGCGTTCGAAGTCGGTGTGGATCACGCCGGCGGCCTTGGGGGCGGTGTCGCCCACGTGGATCGTCCAGGCGCGGACTTCCTTCACGCCTGCCGTGAAGTAAGTCTGCAGGCCCAGCAGCGTGAAGCCGGCGCGGATTACGCGGTCCAGGCCGGGTTCTTCCATGCCCAGGTCGGCAAGGAATTCGGCCTTGTCGGCGTCTTCCAGGTCGGCAATCTCGGCTTCGATGGCTGCGCAGACGGCCACGACCGGCGAATTGGTCAGCTTGGCGTGCTCGCGCACTGCGTCGAGGTGCGGATTGTTCTCAAAGCCGTCTTCGCGCACGTTGGCCACGTACATCGTCGGCTTGGCGGTGATCAGGCAGAACGGACGGATGGCTTCCCATTCCTCGGGCGACAGGTCCAGCGTGCGCACGGCCTTGGCCTGATCGAGCACGATTTGTGCCTTCTCCAGCACTGCCACGAGGCGCAGCGCTTCCTTGTCACCGGCGCGGGCGGGCTTGATATAGCGCGCGTGGGCCTTTTCCACCGTGGCCAGGTCGGCCAGCGCCAGTTCGGTGTTGATGACTTCGATGTCCGACAGCGGATCGACCTTGCCCGCCACGTGGATCACGTTCGGATCCTCGAAGCAGCGCACGACGTGCGTGATGGCGTCGGTTTCGCGGATATTGGCCAGGAACTGGTTGCCCAGGCCTTCGCCCTTGGACGCGCCCGCCACCAGGCCGGCGATATCGACGAATTCCACCGTCGCCGGCAGGATGCGCTCTGGCTTGACGATGTCAGCCAGCTTCGTAAGCCTCGGATCCGGCACTTCCACGACGCCCACATTGGGTTCGATGGTGCAGAACGGATAGTTTTCGGCGGCGATGCCGGCCTTGGTCAGGGCATTGAACAGCGTGGACTTGCCGACGTTGGGCAGGCCGACGATGCCGCATTTGAGGCTCATGGTGTCTGGCTGGAAATAGCAAAGGCTGTATTCTAGCGGATGGCCACCCTTGGCCAGCCTTTATCCCTCGGCGGGCGGCCCGCCACGGCTTGTGCGATGTCCCCGATGGCGCGCACGTCACGTCGCTATAATCGAGGCATGACCGGATCAGCCGCACCGGCGCGTCGCGCCGCCTCCCATTCCATGCCCTCGACTCCATCCTCCCGCTTTCAGATTGCCGTGGTCGGCGGTGGCATCGTCGGCAAGGCCTGCGCACTGCTGCTGGCCCAGCAGGGCATGCAGGTGGCCCTCGTCGCGCCGCGCCCCGTGGGCGAGACCGCGCGCACCGGGGAAGACGACTGGGACAGCCGCATCTACGCGTTCTCGGCCAGCTCGCAGCAATTGCTGGAGCGGCTGCGCGTCTGGGAGGCGCTCGACCCCGCCCGCGTACAGCCCGTGCGCGACATGCGCGTCTTCGGCGACGTCAGCGCCGCCGAGGCCAGCCCCTCGCCGCACGGCGACCTCCATTTCTCGGCCTATGCCGCTGCCGTGCCGCAACTGGCGTGGATCATCGAGTCGAGCCATGTGGAGCGCGTGCTGGACACCGCGCTGCGCTTCCAGCACCAGGTGCAATGGTTCGACGAAGCCGCCGATGGGTTCGAGCGCGACCTCGACGGCGTGACCCTGACCCTCGCCAGCGGCGCCCGCGTGCGCGCCAACTGCGTGGTCGGCGCCGACGGCGCGCGCTCCTGGGTGCGCCAGCAATGCCATATCGGCACCAGCCAGCGGCGCTACCGCCAGCTTGGCGTGGTGGCGAACTTCGCCTGCGAACTGCCGCATCAGGAAACCGCATGGCAATGGTTCCTGGGCGCGCCCGAGAAGCTCATGGCCGACGAGGAACTCGCCAATGGCGAGATCGTCGCCATGCTGCCGCTGCCCGGCAACCGCGTGTCGATGGTCTGGTCCGCCGATGAAGCCCACGCGCAGGACCTCGTCGCGCTGTCCCCCGAGGCCCTCGCCGCCACCGTGGCCCAGGTGGCCAACGGGGCGGTCGGCGCCCGGTTCGGCGCACTGCGCTGCCTGACGCCGGCCAAGGGCTTCCCGCTGGTGCTCCAGCGTGCCGAGCAGTTCGTCCAGCCGCACGTGGCGCTGGTCGGCGATGCCGCGCATGTGGTCCATCCGCTGGCCGGGCAGGGCATGAATCTTGGTTTACGCGATGTGACGGAACTTGGGCGCGTGATGGCCGACAAAGAACCGTTCCGATCGGAAGGCGACTTGCGCCTGTTGCGCCGCTACGAGCGTGCACGCGCCACGGACCTGCTCTCCCTGACTGCCGCCACCGATGGCTTGCACCGGCTGTTTTCGCTGCCGGGCGCGCCCGCGCGGCTGATACGCAACGCCGGCATGCGCGCCGTGGGCGGCCAGGGGCTGCTCAAGCGCTTCCTGATCGGCCGCGCGCTGGGCTGAGCCGGCCAACCACTATTTAAAGATTCTGCCGACAAGGCACCCGAACCCTGGAGTCACCATGTTGCAACTGTTCCGCCGCCGTTCCGCCCGCATGGGCGCCCTTGCTGCCCTGGCCGGTGGCCTGGCCCTGGGCGGCTACGCCCTGCACGCGCTGGCCGCGGACGAGCCGGGCACGGACCGCATCAAGGCGTCCATCCAGAAGATGCTGGGCGGCCGCGCCGAGGTGAAGAGCGTGACCAAGGCGCCGGTACCGGGTTTGTATGAAGTCAACGTGGCTGGCCAGATCGTGTACACCGACCCCACCGGGCGCTACATCATCAATGGCGAGGTCATCGACACCAAGACCAACACCAACCTGACCGAGGAGCGTCTGGCCGAGCTGAACAAGATAAAGTGGTCCGATCTGCCGCTGGCGCGCGCCATCAAATGGACGAAGGGCGATGGCAGCCGCACCGTGGCGGTGTTCTCGGACCCGAACTGCGGCTACTGCAAGAAGATCGAACAGACCTTCCAGCAGATGGACAACATCACGGTCTACACCTTCCTCTACCCGGTGCTGTCGCCCGATTCGACGACCAAGGCCAAGCAGGTCTGGTGTGCAACAGACCGTACCAAGGTGTGGCGCGACTGGATGCTGAACCACGTGGCCATCACCGGCAACGGTAGCTGCAAGACGCCGGTGGACGAGAACCTGGCGCTGGGCCAGAGCCTGAATATCTCGGGCACGCCGGCTGTGTTCTTCACCGACGGCACGCGCATCCCGGGCGCGGCGGACATCGCCACGCTGGAGCGCAAGCTCGCCAGTCTCAAGAAGTAACGCGCGGCGCCGGACCCTCCCGGCTGTCTGAAGCGGCCGGCACTGTCCGGCCGCTTTGCTTTCCGGCGCCTGCGCTGCGTTACCAAATTCCCTGAAAAATCAAAGAGATCGAGGAGACACCATGACGTTCCAGGCTTTGCTGCTGACCCAGGCCGATGGCAAGACGGCCGCCGCCGTCACCCAACTCGATGAATCCGCGCTGCCGGTGGACGGCAACGTGCTGGTGGCCGTCGACTATTCGACGATCAATTTCAAGGACGGCCTGGCAATCACGGGCCGCGCGCCGGTGGTGCGCAAGTGGCCGATGGTGGCGGGGATCGACGGCGCCGGCACGGTGCTCGATTCGAGCGACCCGCGCTGGCGCACCGGCGACCGCGTGGTGCTGAACGGCTTCGGCGTGGGCGAGACGCACTGGGGCTGCCTGGCGCAGCGCGCGCGGCTGCAGGGCGACTGGCTGGTGCGGCTGCCCGATGCGTTCACGTCGCGGCAGGCCATGGCGATCGGCACGGCCGGCTACACGGCCATGCTGTCGGTGCTGGCGCTGGAGCGCGGCGGCGCGCTTGGGCCCGTGAAGCCCGGCGATGGCGAGGTGCTGGTCACGGGCGCCTCGGGCGGCGTGGGCTCGGTGGCCATCGCCATCCTGTCGAAGCTCGGCTATCGCGTGGTGGCTTCCACCGGCAAGACCGCCGAGGCGGATTTCCTGCGTGCGCTGGGCGCCGCCGACGTGATCGACCGGGCCGAACTGGGCGCGCCGGGCAAGCCGCTCCAGAAGGAGCGCTGGGCGGGCGTGGTGGATTCGGTCGGCTCGCACACGCTGGTCAACGCCTGCGCCCAGGTGCGCTACGGCGGCGTGGTCACGGCGTGCGGGCTGGCGCAGGGCATGGATTTCCCGGCCTCGGTGGCGCCGTTCATCCTGCGCGGCGTGACGCTGGCCGGCATCGATAGCGTGATGGCGCCGATGTCGCTGCGCGAAACCGCGTGGAAGCGGCTGGCGCGGGATCTGGCCCCGGACCGGCTCCAGGCCATCACGCGTGAGATCCGGCTGGGCGAGGCCATCGACGCCGCCAGCCAGATCATGGCGGGCGGCATGCGCGGCCGCGTGGTGGTCGATGTGAACGCCTGAGGGAACGTCCGAGGGAACGCCCACAAGACAAGTCCACGTTCGAAGGGTGACGGGGCGTGGCGCTACAATCACAACCATGACGCCGATCCGCTACGCCATCGCCCCGCTTCAGCCCGAAGCCCATCTGTTCGCCGTGACCGTGACGGTGGACGTCCCCGACCCCGCCGGCCAGGTCTTCACGCTGCCCGCGTGGATTCCCGGCAGCTACATGATCCGCGACTTCGCGCGCAACATCGTCCGCATTCGGGCCGATGCGGGCGGGGCGGCGGTGCCACTGACCAAGCTCGACAAGCAGAGCTGGCAAGCCGCACCGGTGGCTGCCGATGCCGGGCCGCTGGTCCTGCAATACGAGGTCTATGCCTGGGACCTGTCGGTGCGCAGCGCGCACCTCGACACCACCCACGGCTTCTTCAACGGCAGCTCCGTGTTCCTGCGCGTGGTGGGGCAGGACGACCAGCCGTGCACCGTCGATCTCCATGCGCCCGCCGGCGAGGCGTATGCCGACTGGCGCGTCGCCACGGCGCTGCCCGAGGCGCGCGGCCCCGGCGGCGCGCGCCGCTACGGCTTTGGGCGCTATCAGGCAGCCAACTACGACGAACTGATCGACCATCCGGTGGAGATGGGCACGTTCGCCATGGCCAGTTTCCGTGCCTGCGGCGCCCAGCACGACGTGGTGTTCACGGGCAAGGTGCCGAACCTGGACCTGCAACGCGTCTGCCGCGACCTGAAACAGATCTGCGAGGCCCAGATCCGGCTGTTCGAGCCGCGCTCGGCCCGCGCGCCGTTCCTGGACAGCAATCGCCGCTACGTCTTCATGACGATGGTGACCACTGACGGCTACGGCGGCTTGGAGCACCGCGCCAGCACGGCGCTGATGTGCGCGCGCGGCGACCTGCCGGTGCGCGGCAACGCCGAGACCAGCGAGGGCTATCGCACCTTCCTGGGGCTGTGCAGCCACGAGTACTTCCACACCTGGAACGTCAAGCGGATCAAGCCGGCGGCGTTCGTGCCGTACCAGCTCGCGCAGGAAACCTATACGCCGCTGCTGTGGCTGTTCGAAGGATTTACGAGCTACTACGACGATCTGATCCTGGCCCGGACGGGGCTGGTTTCGACCACCCAGTACGTCGAGATGCTGGCCAAGACCTGGAACGGCGTCTTGCGTGGCAACGGCCGCACCAAGCAGAGCGTGGCCGACAGCGCCTTCGATGCCTGGACGAAATACTATCGGCAGGACGAGAACGCGCCGAACGCCATCGTCAGCTATTACACCAAGGGTTCGCTGGTAGGGCTGGCGCTGGACCTGACCATCCGCGAGAAGACCGGCGGGCGGAAATCGCTCGATGACATCATGCGCGCGCTCTGGCAGCGCTACGGTCGCGACTTCTACGCGCCGGGCGCCACCCAGCGCGGCGTGACGGAAGCCGAGGTCCACGCGCTGTTCGATCAGGTGACCGGGCTGCGGCTCGGCACGCTGCTGCGGGCACTGACCGAGGGCACGGGCGAGATCAACCTGCCGCCGCTGTTCCGCGCCTTCGGCATCAAGGCCGAGAAGGTCGAGCCGAGTAAGCCGTCCGCCGGCGCGGCGCTGGGCATCAAGACCCGCAACGAGGAAGGCTGGGTGCGCGTGAGCCAGGTGCTCGACGGCGGGGCGGGGCAGGCCGCTGGCGTCTCGGCGGGTGACCTGCTCGTGGCGCTGGACGGCCTGCGGCTGGCGCCCGGCCAGCTCGACAAGCAACTGGCGCGCTACCGGCCCGGCGACGCCGTGCAGCTCCACCTGTTCCGGCGCGATGAACTCCAGGTGCTGCCCGTCACCCTGGCGCGCGAGCCGGCCATGCAGTACAAAGTGAACGTGGAGCCCGGCAAGCATGCGGCCCGCACGCGCTGGCTGGGGCAGTAACCGGCCGATGACGGCGCCCGGGTCCTGACACCGGGCGCCAGTCGACAGTCGACAATCGCCCCCGCTGCCCCAACGTCGCCATCGTCCGCCAGCCCAACATCGCCCCATGGAATACGCGCACGATCCTCGTACGTTTCTGTTCTCCCACTATATCTACCGTGGCCTGCGCTCGGCCACGGGGGTCATCGGCGCCACGCTGCTGGCCATGCAGGTCATGGACCTGCCCAGCGCCATGGTCGTGTCGATGGGCGCGCTCTGCACCAGCCTGATGGACCTGCCCAGCCCGCTGAACCACAAGTTCAACGAGATGCTGGCCAGCGTGCTGCTGTGTACCGCCGTGACCGCCGTGGTGGCGCTGGCCACGCCGTTCCCGCGCGTGCTGCCGTGGGTGCTGGTGCTGGTGACCTTCCTCGCCGGCATGATGACGGTCTATGGCAACAAGACCATGCCGTTGCAGTTTTCGGCATTGTTCGTCATGACGCTCACCGTCAACGAGGACTTCGTGCTCCAGAAGGCGTTCGTCCATGCCGGGCTGTTCGGGGCCGGGGCGGTGGCCTACATGGCCTATGCGATGGCGGTCAGCTGGGTCATGGAGCGGCGCACGCGCCAGCAGATACTAGCCGAGTCGCTGTACGAAATGTCTCACTACCTCGAGATCAAGGCAGGTTTCTACGATGCCGGCACCGACTACGAGGAACAGTTCAACCAGCTGGTGCGCCAGCAGATCGTGGTGGCCGAGCGCCAGCAGGCGGCGCGCGATCTGGTGCTGCGTGGAAACCGCACCAAGCGTGACGGCCTGCTGGTACGCGTGCACCTGCGGATGCTCGATCTCTACGAGTACATCCTTTCCACCAACACCGACTATCCCTTGCTGCGCCAGACCTTCGGTGGCACGCCGGCGCTGGACGCGATACGGCGGCTGGTACGTGGGCTGGGCAAGGATCTCGAGGAAATCGCCTACGACGTCACACGCGGCAAGCCTTCGTACAGCGCCCATGACTACGGCCCCGACCTGCGCGCCGTGACGACGGAAATCGAACAATTACGACATCACCACGTGTCGGCGGCGGCCATGACGGCGGTCGCGGAGACGATTGAGATGATTCGCGGTGCCATCACGCTGGTCGGCCAGTTGCACGAGGCGTCCCGCACACCGGTGGAGCCGGCCAAGGTGATGCCGGGGTCGGACATGACACCGTTCCTGACCCGCCAGAAGTACGAGCTGGGCGTGATCCTGGACAACCTGCGCTGGCGCTCGCCGGCGTTTCGCTACTCGCTGCGCATCACGATGGCGGTGGCGGTGGGGCTCTGGCTGGGCGACCGGCTGCCGTATGCGTCGCACAGCTATTGGATTCTTCTCACGATTGTCGTAATCCTGAAGCCGAACTACAGCCTGACCAAGCAGCGCTATAACGACCGGCTGATCGGCACGCTGATTGGTTGCCTGATCAGCGTGGTGGTGCTGCGCGTGGTGACGGAGCCGCTGGCGCTGCTGGCGGTGCTCTACGTGGCACTGGTGGCCAGTTCGGCGTTTTCCACCATCAAGTACCGCTACACGGCCATCGCCGCCTGCGTGCAGGTGCTGATCCAGATCAACCTGCTGATGCCGGGCAGCCAGACCGTAGTGGGCGAGCGGCTGATCGATACGGTGATCGGCGGCGTGATCGCGTCCATCTTCAGCTTTGTGCTGCCGAGCTGGGAATACCGGGCGATTCCGAAGCTGGTGGAGAACGTGCTTCAGGCCAACCGGCGCTATATCGCCGCCACGCGCGACCTGCTGCTGCGCCGCGCCCAGGACGACTTTGCCTACCGCGTACAGCGCAAGCAGTTCATGGACAACCTGTCGGCGCTGATCGCCTCGTTCCAGCGCATGCTCGACGAACCGCGCAGCCGGCACCGCGCCGTGGACAACCTGAGCCGCTTCATCAATCAGAACTATCTGGTGGCGGCGCATGTGGCGGCGGCGCGCATCCAGGTGCGCCAGCACTACGAGGAACTGGACGTGCCGGCGGCCGAGGCGGCCATCGAGCAGGCCACGGAAGCCGCCACGCGCAGCCTGACGCTGGCCAGCGAACGGCTGGCGGGCGAGGAGCGGCACGGGCCGCGCGGCGCTGGCTTTATCCGCACGCCGACGGAAACTGCCGTCGCCGGGGTGGGCCTGCCGCCGCACGAACTGGTCGCAGGGGCCGCCGCCGATGACGACGAAGCCAGCGAGCGCCGCGCACGGATCGCCGATTCGGCGGATCGGCGCAAGGCGGACGTGCTGGTCCAGGCCGCCGCGGCGGGCGAGATCGGCGCGGACGAGCGCGATGCCGCCGCGCAACCTGCCGAGTCGGGCGCGAGTTCGACCGGCCGCGCCGCCAACGCGGTGCTGGAGCGCCGCCTGCGCGCGCTGCGCGAAGACGCCGCCAAGATCGCGCTGCGCACCGGCGCGATTGGCCGGTCGATGGCGGAGAAGGATTGAAAGAACCGTGCGACTGGATGCGCCGACCCTCTCCCCCGGCCCCTCTCCCGCAAGCGGGCGAGGGGAGACCACAGGCAGCGGCTGAAGGGTAATGGTTTGCTCCCCTCTCCCTCCGGGAGAGGGGCTGGGGGAGAGGGCAGGCGCCCGCAGCACCTCAAACGGAGAATCACCGATGACAGCCATCCATGAAACCTGGCATCTCATCGCCCATGGCCGCGTGCAGGGCGTGGGCTATCGCGCGGCCTGCGCGGACCGCGCCGTGGCGCTGGGGCTGGTGGGATGGGTGCGCAACCGGACCGATGGCACGGTCGAGGTGATCGCGCAGGGGCCGCGCGACCCGCTTGAGGCGCTGCGGACGTGGATGGCGGCGGGCCCGCCGGCCGCGCAGGTGTCGAAGGTGGAGATGACCCCGGCGGACGACGAAGGGCCCTTCAGCGGGTTCCGCTGGCTGCCGACTGCTTAAATATTAGACAGCGCTTAGTCGGCCTTCAGCCAATCAATCGGCGCCCGGCCATGCCGTTCCAGCCAGTCATTGGCCTGCCGGAAATGCCCGCAACCCAGGAATCCGCGATGCGCGGACAGCGGCGACGGATGCGGCGCCTCCAGGACGCAATGCGTGTGCGCGGTCTGCCCATCGAGCAGTGCCCGCTTGGCCTGCGCATGGCTGCCCCATAGCAGGAACACGAGATTGGGCTGCGACGCCGCCAGCGCGTGGATCAGGCAATCGGTCACCGCCTCCCAGCCGCGCTTGGCGTGGCTGGCCGCCTGGCCTTGCTCCACGGTCAGCACGGTGTTCAGCAGCAGCACGCCCTGGCGCGCCCAGCCCTCCAGATTGCCGGAGGCGCGCGTGGGCTCGGCGCCGTACTCGGCACCGATTTCCTTGAAGATATTGCGAAGGCTCGGCGGCACCTTGACGCCCTCGGGCACCGAGAACGCCAGCCCGTGCGCCTGCGGAATCTCCGCGCCACCGACCACGCCGGTGCCGTGATACGGGTCCTGCCCCAGGATCACGACCTTGACGGCATCGGGCGGGGTCAGGTGCAGCGCGTGGAAGACCGCGTGCGGAAACACCGGCTTGCCGGCGGCGCGCTCGCCATCGACAAAGCGCGCCAACTCGTCCCACGCGGCATGGCCGAGGCACGGCGCGAGCAGGGTGCGCCACGCGGCGGGCAGCGCATCGACCTGGGTTTGCAAAGGGGCGATGGCAGGAGGCTCGGCGGCCACGGGTGCAGCAAAGAAGTCGGCTTGCATGCGGGGAGGGGAGAGCGTCAGGAGAGTTCGCCGCCCGTCAGGCGATAGCCGCGCGCGGCCTTGCTCAGATCGGACGGGGTGAGCGGCGCCACATGGGACAGCCGCGCGGCGAACGCACGCAGCGCGGCTTCGGCAAGCTGGCTGTCGTCGGCCCCGCCGTTGTCATCGCCCGGCAGCCATTCGAGTTCGAGTTCCTGGATGGTCTCGACCTGGGCCTGCCCCGGCGCGGTGATCTTGCCAGTATCGAGCGCGGCTTCGATGCGCGCGCCGTCCTGCATGACGATCCATGTGCGGCGGACGAAATCGGTGCGGAATACCGGCGCCAGATGGTCGGCCAGCGGCGCCAGCACGGCGCGCGCCTCGTCGGGGAAGCGGGACAGCTCGATGGCCTCGCCGGCCACGTCGCACTCCCACTCGTTGCGCGAGGCCATCCCGCCCTGGCTGCTGCCGGCGGTCTTCAGCGTCTGGAGCCACTGGCTGCCCTTCTGGTCGCCCTTTTGGCGCAGTCGGAGCGCGGCACGCTGGCGGGCGAGGTCGCGCGCGGGCGTGTCCAGGTAGACGTTGAGCAACGTGGTTTCGCCGCGCGCCTCGCCGTTGGCATCGAGCCACGCGGCCACGGCCGCCAGCGCGGCGTCTGGCACGGCCAGCTTCAGTTCGATTTCACGCGGCATGGCAGCGATCCGTCGTTATGCGAACAGCCGTGCCAGTTCCACGCCCGGATCCGGCGCGCGCATGAACGCCTCGCCCACCAGGAACGCGTTGACGTTGGCGTCGCGCATCCGCTTCACATCGGCCGGGCCGAGGATGCCGGACTCCGTGACCACCAGCCGCTCCGGCGGCATCGACGGCAGCAGGTCCAGCGTGTTCTCCAGCGAGACCTCGAAGGTGCGCAGATTGCGGTTGTTCACGCCGACCAGCGGGGTCTTGAGGCGCAGCGCGTGGTCCAGTTCGTCGGCGCCGTGCACTTCCACAAGCACGTCCATGCCCAGTTCCAGCGCGCAGGCTTCCAGTTCGGCCATCAGGCCCGGGTCCAGCGCGGCCACGATCAGCAGGATGCAGTCGGCGCCCCAGGTACGGGCCTCGTAGACCTGATACAGGTCGACCATGAAGTCCTTGCGCAGCGCCGGCAGCGGGCAGGCCCCGCGCGCGCGCTTCAGGAAATCGGCATGGCCCTGGAAGAAGTTCACATCGGTCAGCACGGAGAGGCAGGCCGCGCCGTGGCTGGCGTAGCTCTCGGCAATGGCCTCGGGCACGAAATGCTCTCGCAGCACGCCCTTGGACGGCGATGCCTTCTTGACCTCGGCAATCACGCCCGCGTGGCCCGCCGCGATCTTCTCGCGCAGGGACCGCTCGAAGCCGCGCGGCGCCAGGCCGGGCTCGGTGCGCAGGGCCTCGGCCTCGGCGCGCAGGCTGGGCAGGTCGCGCTTCTTGCGCGCGGCGGCCACTTCGTCGGCCTTCACGGCCAGGATTTTTTGCAGGATGTCGGACATGGCGGATTACTTGAATTGCTGCGTGGCACGCACGAACTGGTCGAGCTTCTCGCGGGCGGCGCCGCTGGCGATGGCCTTGCGGGCGCGTTCGATGCCGTCCTCGATCGAGCTGGCCACGTTGGCTGCGTAGAGCGCGGTGCCGGCGTTCAGCGTGACGATCTCGCGCGGCGTACCCGGCACATCGGTCAGCGCTTCGAGCAGCATCTCCTTCGATTCCACGGCATCGGCCACCTTCAGGCCCCGGTTGGAGATCATCGACAGGCCGAAGTCCTCCGGGTGAATCTCATACTCGCGCACCTCGCCATCCTTGAGTTCGCCGACCAGCGTGGCGGCACCGAGCGAGACCTCGTCCATGCCGTCCTTGCCGTACACGACGATGGCGTGCTTGGCGCCCAGGCGCTGCATCACGCGCACCTGAATGCCGACGAGGTCCGGGTGGAACACGCCCATCAGGATATTGGGGGCGTCCGCCGGGTTGGTCAGCGGGCCGAGGATGTTGAAGATGGTGCGCACGCCCATCTCCTTGCGGATCGGGGCGACGTTCTTCATGGCCGGATGGTGCGTCGGCGCGAACATGAAGCCGATGCCGGTCTGCTCGATGCACTGGCCGACCTGCTCCGGCGTGAGCATGATGTTCACGCCCAGCGCCTCCAGCACATCGGCGCTGCCCGACTTGGACGACACGCCCCGGTTGCCGTGCTTGGCGATCTTCGCGCCGGCGGCTGCCGCCACGAACATCGACGCCGTGGAGATGTTGAACGTATGCGACCCATCGCCGCCCGTTCCCACGATATCGACGAAATTGTCGCGGTCCGTCACCGGCACCTTGTTGGCGAACTCGCGCATCACCTGCGCCGCCGCCGAGATCTCGCCGATGGTTTCCTTCTTCACGCGCAGCCCGGTCAGGATGGCGGCCGCCATCACCGGGGAGATCTGCGCCTGCATGATCTGCCGCATCAGGTGCAGCATCTCGTCATGGAAGATCTCGCGGTGTTCGATGCAGCGCGTCAGCGCTTCCTGCGGCGTGATGGACATGGCGGATTCTTGAATAGGGTCGGGGGCGGGGGCGAACGTTGCGGGATCGAGCCGCCTCATCGCGGCACCTTCAGGAAGTTGGCCAGCAGCGCATGGCCGTGTTCGGACAGGATCGATTCCGGGTGGAACTGCACGCCTTCCACGGCCAGCGTCTTGTGGCGCACGCCCATGATCTCGCCGTCCGGCGTCCACGCGGTCACTTCCAGGCAATCGGGCAGGGTCTCCCGCTCGATCGCCAGCGAATGATAGCGCGTGATGTCGAAGTGCCGGGGCAGGCCGGCGAACACGCCTTCCTGGGTGGTTTCGATGGTGCTGACCTTGCCATGCATCACCTGCTTGGCGCGAATCACTTTTCCGCCAAATGCCTCGCCGATGGCCTGGTGGCCGAGGCACACGCCCAGCAGCGGGATCTTGCCCGCGAAGTGTTGCAGCACGGCCACCGAGATGCCGGCTTCCTTCGGGCTGCACGGGCCGGGCGACACGCAGATGCGCTCCGGGTTGAGCGCCTCGATCTCCTCGAGGGTGATCTCGTCGTTGCGGTAGGTCCGCACATCGGCGCCGAGTTCGCCGAAGTACTGCACCAGGTTGTAGGTAAACGAGTCGTAATTGTCGATCATCAGCAGCATGGTCGTTTCTCCAGTTCCTGGGGTCAGAGGTCGGCGTCCAGGCCGTCCTGGACTTGCTCGGCGGCGCGGATCACGGCGCGCGCCTTCGCCTCGGTTTCCCTCCATTCGGCCTCGGGGTCCGAGTCCGCGACAATGCCGGCGGCAGCCTGCACATAGAGATTGCCGTCCTTGATGATGCCGGTGCGGATGGCGATGGCGAGGTCCATTTCGCCGCCGAACGACAGGTAGCCCACCGCGCCGCCATAGATGCCGCGCTTGCGGGGCTCCAGTTCGTCGATGATTTCCATCGCCCGCACCTTGGGCGCGCCGGACAGCGTGCCGGCCGGGAAGGTGGCACGCAAAACGTCCAGATTGCTCATGCCCTCGCGCAGCGTGCCTTCCACCGAGCTGACGATGTGCTGCACGTGCGAGTACTTCTCGATGACCATCTTGTCGGTCACCTTGACCGTGCCGGTTTCGGCAATGCGCCCGATGTCGTTGCGCGCCAGGTCGATCAGCATCACGTGCTCGGCAATCTCCTTCGGATCGTTGAGCAGTTCGGTGGCGAGCTGGGCGTCACGCTCGGGCGTGCTGCCGCGCGGGCGCGTGCCGGCCAGCGGGCGGATCGTCACGATGTGCTTGCTGTCGGCATCGCCGTTCGTGCCCACCTTGCGGGTTTCCTGGCGCACCAGGATCTCCGGCGAGGCGCCCACCACCTGGAAATCGCCGAAATTGTAGAAATACATATAGGGCGACGGGTTCAGCGAGCGCAGCGCGCGGTACAGCGACAGCGGCGAGTCGCGGTAGGGCTTGACCAGCCGCTGGCCGATCTGCACCTGCATCATGTCGCCGGCCATGATGTATTCCTTGGCCTTGTGCACGGCGGCGATGTAGTCCGCCTTGGCGAATTCGCGGTAGACCTCGGACTGCACGGACGGGCTGGTCACCGGCACGTCCACCGGCTGGCGCAGCTTCATGCGCAGTTCGCGCAGGCGCTGGCGGGCGCGCGGGTAAGCTTCGGGGGTGGTCGGGTCGGCGTAGACAATCAGGTACAGCTTGCCGGACAGGTTGTCGATGACCGCCAGTTCCTCGCACAGCAGCAGCTGGATGTCGGGCAGGTCGAGATCGTCCGGCTTCTGCCTGTCGGCGAGCTTTTTCTCGATATAGCGCACCGCGTCGTAGCCGAAGTAGCCGGCCAGGCCGCCGCAGAAGCGCGGCAGGCCGGGGCGCATGGCCACCTTGAAGCGGCTCTCGAACGTGGCGATGAAGTCGAGCGGATTGCCTTCATGGGTCTCGACGACCTTGCCGTCGGTGACCACCTCGGCGCGCTGGCCGTAGGCGCGCAGCAGCGTACGGGCATGCAGGCCGATAAACGAATAGCGGCCGAAGCGCTCACCGCCCACCACCGATTCCAGCAGGAAGGTGTTCACGCCGCGCGTTTGCGACTGAGCCAGCTTCAGATAGAGCGAGAGCGGCGTCTCCAGGTCGGCCAGCGCCTCGGCGATGATCGGAATACGGTTGTAGCCCTGGTCGGCCAGCGATTTGAATTCCAGTTCGGTCATGTCGATCCTCTTCTTGCGGCACCCGCGTATCGGATGTGGGGCGCGGCACCGCTTGTGTCGGCAGGGGAGGGCTGGCAACGCTGGCAACCCGCCCCGGGGGCGGACCGTGGTGCGAAGGGCTTGCACGAAGGCGCACAAGCGCGCACACGGCCGGGCGTGGCGTGCGGCGCGTTCTTGAGCTAACCGTAGCACATGCGGCTACGGCGCTGGCGGAGGGATCTGGGGATCGGCGCGGAGGCCGGCCTGGTGTGGCGTGGCCGGGTCCGGCGGAACCGGAACTCGTCGGGGGCGGCTGGCCGCGTGAAGCAGCTTGGTCCGGCCCGGCAAGTCCGTCAGGTGACTCGCGAACGCACTTTACGCCTGTTCAGAGGCGCGCCAGCGACGCCAGGGCCAGGCCTGCCGATCACTGCCAGAAAAGATGCGTTTGCGGTTGAGAAACATGGAGTTTTCAGCGTGGTACCCGCTGTGCGCGCTGTGCGGTAACAAGCGCTGCGGCGCGGGCAATGTCGGGGACTATACCATCGGCGTCAACGCCTTGTACAGGGTTCCCATGGTTGTAGCCATATGGCACCAACAGCACACCCATGCCGGCCGCGCGGGCCGCCTGCGCGTCGTTTTCGGAGTCGCCGATGGCCAGCACGGCGGCCGGATCGAGGCGGAATGCCTCGGCCACCCTGAGCAGCGGGAACGGATCGGGCTTGCGCAGCGCGAAGGCGTCGCCGCCGTAGACCAGTTCGAAAAACGGCGCCAGGCCGGTCTTGGCCAGCAGCGGTTCGGTGAAATTCCAGGGCTTGTTGGTCACGCAGGCCAGCCGCAGCCCGGCCGCCTTCAGCGCCGCCAGCCCTTCGCGCACATTGGGGTAGAGCGCCGAGAACTGGCCGTTGATGCGCACGTACTCGCGGTCATAGAGCGCGTAGGCCTCGGCGAACAGGCCGTTGGCGTGCAGCGGCGAGAAGCGCGCGTCCAGCACCCGGCGGATCAGCTTTTCCGAGCCCTTGCCGACGAAGCTGACGATCTCCTGGGTGGACATCGGCGCCACCGGCCCCAGGTGCGGATGCAGGTGCGCCAACGCCAGCAGCATCGCGTTGACGGAGGCGTGGAAGTCGCCCGCCGTATCGACCATGGTGCCGTCCAGATCGACGATCACCGCCTCGATGCCGCTCCAGTCCGTGCGGCGCAGGATTTCAAGACCCATCTGTCCGGCCCGCCCGCTCAACGGCCAGCCGTGGCCAGCGCGTCGCGCAGCTGGCCGAGGACGCCGCGGTAGCCGCCATCGGCGTCCGGCTTGCTGAACACGGCGGAGCCGGCCACGAAGGTGTCCGCGCCGGCCGCGGCGATCTCGGCGATGTTGTCCACCTTCACGCCGCCGTCCACTTCCAGCAGGATCTGCCGGCCGGTGCGGGCCGTGTAGGCGTCGATGCGGGCGCGCACGGCGCGCAGCTTGTTCAGTGTCTCGGGAATGAACGACTGGCCGCCGAAGCCCGGGTTGACGGACATCAGCAGGATCACGTCCAGGCGGTCCATCACATGGTCCAGGTGGTGCAGCGGCGTGGCCGGGTTGAATACCAGGCCGGCCTGGCAGCCGTGGTCGCGGATGAGGGCCAGCGAACGGTCGATGTGATCGCTCGCCTCCGGGTGGAAGGTGATGATATTGGCGCCCGCCTTGGCGAAGTCCGGGATGATGCGGTCTACCGGGCGCACCATCAGGTGCACGTCGATCGGGGCGGTCACGTGCGGGCGGATGGCCTCGCAGACCAGCGGGCCCACGGTCAGGTTCGGCACGTAGTGGTTGTCCATCACGTCGAAATGGATCCAGTCGGCGCCGGCTTCGGTGACGCGGCGCACTTCCTCGCCCAGGCGGGCGAAGTCGGCGGACAGGATGGACGGGGCGATGCGGTAGGTGGGCGTGCTCATGGTGTGGGGCGGTGCGGGCGGGGCGGGTGGCCCGGCCGGCATCCGGATCGTCGGCATGGGAATGGCGCGTATTTTACGCCGGACCGGGCCCCTGGCGCCGGCGTCGCCCAGAATCCCGCCCAACCACGCCCAAAATCCGCCCGCTTGCCCCTGCCGGGGCCTTGCCGCACAATGCGGACACCCGACCGTGGCGCCTGGCGCCGCAGGCCGCCCCGATCCTCCATCCGATCCGTCGATCCCGGTCGACGCATGAGCCAGCAATGAGCGAGTACGCTTTTTCCGTGGCGGTACGCACCCAGTACCTGCCCGACCAGTCGGACCCCGATCGCGGACGTTTCGCGTTCGCGTACACCATCACCATCCACAACACCGGCGAAGTGGCCGCGCAGCTGATTTCGCGCCACTGGACCATCACGGACAGCGACAACGCCGCGCAGGAAGTGGCCGGCCTCGGCGTGGTGGGCCATCAGCCGCTGCTCAAGCCGGGCGAGCACTTCGAATACACGAGCTGGGCGACGATTTCCACCCCGGTGGGGTCGATGAAGGGCCTGTACTTCTGCGTGGCCGAGGATGGCCATCGCTTCGAGGTGCCGATTCCCGAGTTCGCGCTGGTGCTGCCGCGCATGCTCCACTAAGACTGGCGGGAACTCAGGCGGCGGGCGGCGGGTCTGCGTCCTTCGGTGCCTCGGCGGTCCGGGATGGATGATCCTTGGGCGCGCGGCTCGGGCGCGGATGCTTGCGCGCCGTGCCCATGGTCCAGACCACGATGAAGATCAGCAGCAACAGCGCCACGCCGGCTTCGGCCGCGAGCAGCAGGGTGGGATGGTCTTCGAAGAACTGGCTCATCGGGATCAGGATCGGGATCGAGGCGTGGATCGGTCAGACAGGTACGAGATTGTAGGACATGCGTGCCGCCGTGCAGCGCGCGCACGGTGCTAACAACGAAGACGATGGCATATCAGGAATCCTTTGGGGCGGTATCTCCGTGCAACCGGCCGGCAACGGGCGGGAAATCGGTGACATCCATGGCTGGATGGCGCACGTGGCTGGCGCTGGCCGGGGCAGCCGTGCTGCTGGCCGGCTGCATGAGCGGCCCGCCGCCGCGCGTGGAAGGCCCGGGCGGCACGCCCGGCACCCCGACGCCGCCGCCCTCCGCCAACGCCGGCCGGCTGCAGCCGGCGAGCTGGGCCGAGATCGGCGGCTGGAGCCAGGACGACGTGCGCGCCGCCTGGCCCGCGCTGCAGGCCAGCTGCCAGGCCCTGAAGAAGCGCGCCGACTGGAACCGCGTCTGCGCTGTCGGCCTGATGGTGGATGCCGGCGACCTCGCCGCCATGCGCGAGTACTTCGAGACCCATTTCCAGCCGTTCCGCGTGATCAATGGCGACGGCACCGATAGCGGCCTGATCACCGGCTATTACGAGCCGATCCTGCACGGGTCGCGCACGCGCCAGGGCACCTTCCAGATTCCGCTGTACCGCCGTCCGCCGCAACTGGGCAAGGGCGCGCTGCCGGCCCGGGCCGAGCTGCTGCGCAACCCGGCGCTGCGCGGCAACGAGGTGGTCTGGGTGGACGACGCCGTGGAAGCCGCCTTCCTCCAGATTCAGGGTTCGGGCCGTATCCGGCTGCCCGATGGCTCGGTGATGCGCGTCGGCTTCGGCGGCACCAACGACCAGCCGTTCCGGTCCTTCGGCAAATGGCTGCTCGACCGGGGCGAGATCACGTCCGCGCAGGCCACGATGCAGGGCATCAAGGCGTGGGCGCGCGCCAATCCGGCCCGCGTGGAGGAGATGCTCAACGTGAATCCGCGCTACGTCTTCTTCCGCGAACTCCCGCCGAACAACGACGGCCCGGTCGGCGCGCTGGGCGTGCCGCTGACGGCCGAGCGGTCGATTGCCGTCGATCCGGCCACGATTCCGCTGGGCGTGCCGGTGTTCCTCTCGACCACCCGGCCGCTCTCGACCGAACCGATCCAGCGCCTGATGTTCGCGCAGGACACCGGCTCGGCCATCAAGGGCGGCGTGCGGGCCGACTTCTTCTGGGGTGCCGGCGACGCCGCCGGCGAGACGGCCGGCCGCATGAAGCAGGGCGGCCGGATGTGGGTGCTGATGCCGCGCAGCTAAGCGGCAGCCTTCCACTTCGGGCTAGCGCGGCCGTTGATCCACGATGCGCCGCGCCTTGCCCACCGACCGCTCCACGCCGCCTTCGGGCAGGATCTCGATGGCGGCGGTGACGCCGATATACGCCTTGATATCGTGGACCAGCCCCGACCGGGCGTGCTGCGCCCCCTCGGGCTCGGCGCCGTGGGCGCATTCCACGCGCACCGTCAGCGTATCCATCGGCCCTTCCTTGCCCAGCACGCACTGGTAGTGCGGCGCCAGTTCGGCGTGCTTCAGGATCAATTCCTCGATCTGCGACGGGAACACGTTCACGCCACGCACGATCATCATGTCGTCGGTGCGGCCGGTGATCTTCTCCATCCGGCGGAACGCGGCGCGCGCCGTGCCCGGCAGCAGCCGCGTGAGGTCGCGCGTGCGGTAGCGGACCACCGGCATCGCCTCCTTGGTCAGCGAGGTGAAGACCAGTTCGCCGAACTCGCCATCGGGTAGCACTTCGCCGGTGTCCGGGTCGATGATCTCGGGGTAGAAGTGGTCCTCCCAGATCGTCGGGCCGTCCTTGGTCTCGGCGCATTCGTTGGCCACGCCGGGGCCCATCACCTCGGACAATCCGTAGATATCGACCGCCGAGATGCCCATGCGGCGCTCGATGGCCAGGCGCATCTCGGGCGTCCACGGCTCGGCGCCGAAGATGCCGATGCGCAGCGAGGTGCTGGCCGGGTCGATGCCCTGCCGCTCGAATTCATCGGCAATCGCCAGCATGTAGCTGGGCGTGACCATGATGATTTCGGGCTTGAAGTCCTGGATCAGTTGCACCTGGCGCTCGGTCTGGCCGCCGCCGAACGGGATTGCCGTCAGTCCGGCCTTTTCCACCCCGTAGTGCGCGCCCAGCCCGCCCGTGAACAGGCCGTAGCCGTAGCTGACGTGGACCTTGTCGCCGCGCCGCGCGCCCGAGGCGCGGATCGAGCGCGCCATGACCGTGGCCCAGGTATCGATATCGCGCAGTGTGTAGCCGACCACCGTGGGCTTGCCCGTAGTGCCGGAGGACGCGTGGATGCGCGCGATCTGGTCCTGCGGCACGGCGAACATGCCGAACGGGTAGTGGTCGCGCAGGTCCTGCTTGGTGGTGAACGGAAAGCGCGCCAGGTCCGCCAGCGACTGGATCTGGTCCGGATGGACCCCGGCGGCGTCGAACTTGCGCCGATAGACCGGCGAATGGTCGTAGGCATGGCGCACGGACCATTTCAGGCGATCGAGCTGCAGGGCCTGGAGGTCTTGCCGGCTGGCGGTCTCGATGGGCTCCAGCGGCAGGTCGGTGAGGCGCGCGCTCATGTCGGCTCCACCACGTGGCCCTTGATCTGGGCGGACTTGCCCCGGAACATCGCCACCGGCTCGCCGGCCTGGTTGGACACGCGGATGTCGTAGACGCCGTGGCGGCCGGACAGCACCTGCTCCTGGGCCTCGGCTGTCAGCACGTCGCCGCCGTGCACCGGGCGCAGGAACTCGATCGAACAGCCGGCGGCCACGGTGTTGATGTTGTGGCTGTTGCAGGCGAACGCGAAGCTGGAATCGGCGAGCGTGAACATCAGCCCGCCATGGCAGATGCCGTGGCCGTTGAGAAATTCGGGCCGCACCGGCATCGAGAGCCGGGCGTACCCGGGGCGCACGGCTTCCACGACGATGCCGAGCCAGCGGCTGCACGCATCGGCCTCATACATGGCGGCGGCGGCCGCTTCGGCGAGGGCCTGGGGGTCTTGGGGCAAGCGGGTCTCCTCGGGCTGTCTATATATATATAGGGGGCGATGTTGGGCAGCGGGCTATCGGCCGGTGAAGTGCGGGGCGCGTTTCGCCAGGAAGGCGTTCACGCCTTCCGTGTAGTCGTGCGACTGGCCGAGGTCGCGCTGGAGGTCGCGTTCGAGGTCGAGCTGGGTGTCGAGCGTGTTCGTGGCGCTGGCGTACATCGCCCGCTTGATCGCCGCCAGCGCGCGGGTGGGCTGGGCGGCGAGGTGGGTGGACAGCGCCATCGCCTGTTCGGCCAGCAGGGGGTCGTCCATGACTTCCCAGACCAGGCCCCATTTCTCGGCTTCGTCAGCGCTGAGGCGGTCGCCGGTCATCGCCAGCCCCATCGCGCGGCCCATGCCGAGCCGCTTGGGCAGCAGCCAGGTGCCCCCGGAGTCCGGCACCAGGCCGATCTTCACGAAGGCCTGGATGAAGCAGGCCGAGCGGGCCGCCAGCACCATGTCGCAGGCCAGCGCGAGGTTGGCGCCAGCGCCGGCTGCCGTGCCATTGACGGCCGCCACCACGGGCAGCGGGAGCGCCTGGAGGCGGCGGATGAGCGGGTTGAACCAGGTGTCGATCAGTTCGCCGAGGTCGGTGCTGTGGCCGGGCGTGAAATCGAGATCGGCAAGATCCTGGCCGGCGCAGAAACCGCGTCCGGCACCGGTCAGCAGCAGGGCGCGGGCGCCGCCGGCTTCCACGTGGTCGAGCGCGGCGACCAGCGCCTCGTGCATCTGGTGCGTGAAGCTGTTGAGCTTGTCGGGGCGGTTCAGCGTGACCACGGCCACGTCGCCCTGCCAGCGCAGCAGGATCGGGCCGGCGTCGAGCGTCGCCCGGGCCGTGGCCGACGATGAGGATGGGGGCATGGTTGTCTCCTGCGCCATATTGTTCTCCGGGTCGGTGAGTGGATCTGACGCCACGATGCGCGCCCGGCCATTGTAGACAGCCATCGCGCGCAATTAAATAAACCGACCAGTCGGTCGGCAAATAATAGTAGGCCTGCGGATTGGGCGCAAGATGGGGTTACGCGCAGCCGCCTCGATCAGGCCGACTGCCATCCCCTCGCAGATTTGACAATTCTTGCCCTTCGACTACGGTTAGCGCGTGAGCTAGCGCTTTCATCACCTCTGCGAGGCCCGTATGCGCAAATGGAATCCATGGCTGGCCGTCCTGATGGCGGCGCTGGTATTACCCGTGGTGCCCGCCACGGCCTCGGCCACCGAGCAGGCCCAGCAACGCCGCGAAGGGCGCGACGTGCGCCAGGACACCCGTCAGGGATCGCGGGAGACGAAGCAGGATTGCCGCGCCAACGACCAGAAGAGCAATCCGCAGTGCCGGCAGGACAAGCGCCAGACCAAGCAGCAAGGCCGGGAGACCGCGCGCGACATCAAGTATTAATAGGCGGATCTCTGGATCTAGCGCGCCGGTTTCGCCAGTTCCTCGTCGATATAGCGCAGCAGCGCCTCTGACAGCGCCTCGCGCGGGTAGGCGTTCTGCGTGACGAACAGCGCGGCGACGGTGGTGCGCGTGCGGGCGATTGGCACGGCGAGTGCCCAATGGTCCGCATTGACGTAGGCCAGCAGCGTGCTGCCCGGAATCACCTGATCGTAGAACAGCATCTGGCTGTCATTGCGGGGATCGATCTGCGCCAGCTTTTCATGGCTCGACGTCAGGATCGACGAAATACGCCCCGGCTGGGGAAACGTCACCAGCGAGTAGTAGCGCGGCCCCGCCGGCAACGGATGTGCCGCCAGCCAGGCCTTGCGGACGGCCGGCCGCAGGCTCATCACGCCGCCGCCATCGCCGGGCTGGCAGGTGGAGCCGGGGAAGTGCTGGAGCAGGTCCGCCTGATATTGCTCGGCATCGTTGGCGAGCGGCGAGCCGCCCACCGCGCCCGCCGCGCTGACCACCGCCGCCACGCGGCCGAGGATCTCCGGGTAGTTGACCAGGGCCTCGAGGATGTCAGGCGCGCCCTTCGAATAGCCGATCAGTACGAGTCGCGGCCCAGCGGGGTCGAGCGGCGTGGCCATGACCGCATCGCGGATCTGGCGCGCGTTGTAGGCGGAACTGGACAGCGCATCGACCGACAGCATCGCCCCGTCATAGCCGAACTCGCGCAGGTGCTTGCCCACGGCATCGGGCGGATTCAGCCACGGCGCGAAGCAATTGAAGCCGATGCCGGGCACGACCATCGCCACCAGTGGCCGGCGCGCAGGGCCGAGGTCGGCCGGCTTGCCGGTGCCGGACGGCTCCGTGCCGACGCGCGTCAGGGCTTCCTCGCACGGGCGATAGTCGGGCACGGTCTGCTGGCGGGTCTGCAGGATCGCGCAGAAGATCTCGCGGAAGCGCGCCCGCCCATCGCCCACGCCGGCGGCGGCGGCGGGCAGCAGGACCAGCGGCGGGGTCTCGGTGGAGTAGGGCACCAGCGGCTTCGAGGCGCAGCCCGCCAGGGCCAACGCCAACGCCAGTACCAACGCCAGGCTACTCGCGCGCATGGGACTCCCCTTCGACGATCGGCTCCCAGTCCAGGATGTCGATGTCCGACAGGCTCAGCGGGCGGAGCACGAAGAACATCACCGCCCGCCGCCCGTCGGTGTGGTAGTGGGCGCCGCTGAAGGTGGCCCGCTCCTGCGCCAGCGGCACCGGCGTGGGGCCCCGGACGAAGGCCAGCTTCTCCAGGCCCTCCGAATACATGCAGTCCTGGACCATCAGGTTGCGCGCCTCATCGACATCCCCATGCATCAGCTGCGCGACATCGGCCGCCGCGAAGCGCCCCCCCACCGGGCGGCCAACCTGCAGCAGGTACACCGGCCGCCCCTGATAGCTGATGGGCGCCAGCCAGACGCGGATCCACGTGGCCGGCGCCCCCGCCTGCGCCTGCTTGCGCAGCACCGCGTCCGGAATCCGGCCGAACACGCGCTGGGCGTTGTCGAAGTCCTGCTGGTTGCGCCGATAGTTGCGGCGGATCATGGCCGCGCTGAAATCCGCCACGGCGCCGACGACGATGCCGTTCAGCGGCTCGCCCACGCCCTGCCCGGCGGCGTCCGTCGCACAGCAGGGCAGGCGCTCCAGCGCGGCGCGCAGGCTGCCGAGGTCGGGATAGTCCGTCACGGCGGCGGGCGGATAGGCGAACAGCTTGCGCGAGAAGTCCGGGTGGCTGGCATCGTCCGGCACGCTCAGGAACAGCGTGAAGGCGATCAGGGTTTGATCGCCGAGCAGGTCGACATTCAGCAGCTTGGTGCCGCGCGACGGATTGGTGAACACCACGCCGGAGCGGGTGGCGCCGGCCGGGATCGGATTGCGGAAGCCCTGCCGGTTGAACCACTCGTCCAGCCGCGCGTTGGACTTGCGGTCGAACCAGCTATGCACGGACCACGCCACTTCGAGCGGCGAGAAGTAGTCCGGATCGGTGCCGGTGCGGAGCAGGATCATTGACCGCTCGGAGGCGTTCTCCACCTCGATCCATACCGGCTGGACCCCCGTGCCCCGGATGTCGATGCCGAACATCCGGTCGGTGTCGGCCTGGCTCAGCACGGCGGCGCGGAGCGTGATGCCCTGCTTGGACGTGGTCTCCGCGCGGGCGCGCAGCGCGGTCACCGCGTCTGTGGTTGGCGGCTGCCAGGTGGAGCAGCCGGCCAGCAGCCAGGCGAGGAACGTCATCGGGAAGAGCGCGGGCAGCCAGCGCAGGGAGAATCGCCGCAGGGTCATCGGCCGATCCCCGGGGTGGCCCGGCGCTGGGCGTCGTGGTCCTGCCAGCGGAAGAACTGGATGCTGTCCAGCGACACGGGCCGGCGGTCGAACACCATCACCAGGCGGTCCCCATCGGTGTAGTACGGGTCCGTGGTCAGGTTCTGGCGCGGCTGCTCGGGCGGGGCGGCGCCGACGCCCGAGGCGTAACCGATCATCACCAGGCTTTGCGAATACGCCATGTCCTCGGCCAGCGCGGTGCGGGCTTCATCGACATCCGGGTCGATCTTGTGCGTGGTCAGCGTGGGCGAGTGGATGGTCAGGCGGCTGCCGATGTCGCGGCTGATCTGGCCGACCCAGACCGGCTTGCCGCGATAGCGCAGGGGGCTGAGCCAGAGCCGCAGGTGGTTGCGCTGGTGGATGGTGTCGCGCGCCTTCTGCAGCGCGAGGTCCTGCGGGCGGCCGAGCAGGTAGAGGTCGCTGACGGGCGCGTTGAGGTAGCGCTCGCCTGAGAGTGCCGATGAGACAACTCGCATGATGGCGCCCGACCATTTGGTCTCCGTCGGCCGCCAGCCGCGGCGCACGAGGGCCGGGAAGGCATCGTCCAGCCCGCCAACGATCACCAGGTTGAGCGGATCGGCGGGCTTGCTGCCGCCCTCGTTGGTGGCACAGCAGGGCAGGGCCTCGAGCGCCGCGCGGAAGGCGTCGTCATCGTCGTAGTCCCGAATCTGGTCGGGCGGATAGACCTCGCGGCGGAAGACGGCGCTGGTCTGGTAATCGCCGCGAAAGCCCGGCACGACGGTGAAGATCGAGAAGGCGTGGGCGTGGTCCTTGGCGACGAGGTCGAGCTGGATCAGCTTGACGCCTTCCTCGAGGTGGGTCAGGACCATGCCCGAACGGGTTTGGCCGGGGAGTACCGGGTTGCGGAAGGCGAGGCGGCCAAATCGCTCGGCGGCCTCGCGCCGCGCTTCGCGGGAGGCATCGGCGGCAAAGATATCGGCGGCTTCGGAGCTGGGGAAGAAGCTGGGGTCCAGTCCTACGTACATGAGCCAGATCGGGCGATCTGTCTCATTGTCGATCTCGACCCAGACCGGCTGCATGCCCCGCTTCGCCAGCGGCACCCCGTAGAGCGCTTCGCTCTCCGTCGCGGACAGGACCGAGACGGACACGTTGACGCCGCCATCCGAACGTGACCGCATGCGGTCCCGGTAGCCGGCGCCGGACTCGGGCGCCGGGCCGGCGCAACCGGTCACGAGCACGGCCATGCCGATGGTCGCCGCCACCCAGGCGGCCAGTCCGGCCCGCGAATGCCCGGGCGACATGGCGGCGCACGCGCAGGGCGACTCAGTTCAGGTCTTCATCCTTGTAATACTTGGTGCCCTTGGCCGTCAGTTCGACGGCCAGCCCGCTGTCCGTGATCTGGTAGACCCAGATCCCCGGCGCGACGGCCACCGCGCCCTGGAAGGCGCTGCCGCTGTCACCGGTTTTCGCGGCGGCGGTGGCTTGCCCCCCAATCGTCCAGCCAGAGTTGATGAATTCGTTCAGCGCCTTGTCGTTCTCGAACACCCAGACCATCTGGAATTTCTTCACGCCGATGCCCAACCCGGCCTGCAACTCGACCATCTTCATATAGACCATGGACTTGGTCTTGTTGTTGACGGCGATGCCTTCCCCCTTGCCGCTCCCCGCCAGCAGGATCTTCATGCCGAAGTTACTGAACGCGGCGTAGCCGGCGGCGGACTCGACCTGCTTGCGCGCCGCCGGCTGCGCCTTGTAAAGCGCATTCAGGGCATTTTGCGCAGCCTTGCGTACTTCAGCCTGCTCTTCCGCCTTGCTCGCGCCAAAGGCGAGGCCGGGGAAGGCGATCAGGGGGATTAAGGAGAATGTGGCCGTGCGACGATTCATGATGGCTCCCTTCTCCGCATCGACGGAGTCGAATGCGGATGCTGGCAAAGCATCTGGGATGCCGCTCGGCGCAATAGGAGGTGCGGCGCTTTTTGTAAGTGTTACCGCAAAATCGTGGGTTCAGATTAGGCGACGGTATGGCGCCGCGCAAGCGTCGCGCCGGTCTTCCCGCTTGACCGCCACGCCGCCCGCGCGCCAGTATCGTGGGCTGGCAGCAGACCTAATCCCATTGATAGAGAGAGAGGAGCAGACATGTCGTACGAGAACATCCTGGTGGAAACGCGCGGGCGCGTTGGCCTGGTGACGCTGAACCGCCTCAAGGCGTTGAACGCGCTGAACGACGCGCTGATGGACGAACTCGGTGCCGCGCTGACCGCATTCGACCAGGACGAGGCGATCGGCTGCATCGTCATTACTGGCAGCGAGCGCGCCTTCGCGGCGGGTGCCGATATCGGGATGATGGCGAAGTATTCGTTTATCGACGTCTACAAGGGCGATTACATCACCCGGAATTGGGAAACCATCCGGCGCATCCGCAAGCCCGTGATTGCCGCGGTGGCCGGTTATGCGCTGGGTGGCGGCTGCGAACTGGCGATGATGTGCGACATCATCCTCGCCGCGGATAGCGCGAAGTTCGGCCAGCCCGAGGTCAAGCTCGGCACCATGCCCGGCGCCGGCGGCACCCAGCGCCTGCCGCGCGCGGTCTCCAAGGCCAAGGCGATGGATTTGTGCCTGACGGCCCGCATGATGGACGCGGCGGAGGCGGAACGTGCCGGGCTGGTATCGCGCGTGGTGCCCGCCGACAAGTTGCTCGAGGAAGCCTTCGCCGCGGCGGACGCCATCGCGAGCTATTCGCTGCCCGTGGTCATGATGATTAAGGAATCCGTGAACGCCGCCTATGAGACGACACTGAATGAAGGCGTCCACTTCGAGCGCCGGCTGTTCCACGCCACCTTCGCCACGGCAGACCAGAAGGAAGGCATGGCCGCGTTTGTGGAGAAACGCGCACCTGATTTCAAGCATCGTTGAGTACTGACTAGGGAATACCCGAGGCCAGTTGAGGGGTATTATCCCGCGGCAAAAATATTCTGCGGAGTGGAATTTCCTTATCGATCAAGGGTTTGTCTGGATAATGCGCGCTTGTCACGCACGGTGGCATGACAAGCGTGTTGCAAAGCCTTGGAAACGGGCCTACTATTCGTCCCCTCGCAACACAAACCGCGCTGCAAACGCAGCAGCGACAAGGGCTGCGGGGTTGATGGGTGGTCGGGCTGAGGAGTTTTCCAGCGCTGACCGCGGCGAAAAAAACTTCGCTGACCTGTTGACGAAACGTAGGTT